>NZ_JBHDLJ010000016.1:0-91710 GCF_041877255.1 Arthrobacter halodurans | reverse complement strand
GGGACCCCCGACCACCCCTGGTCGGGGGTCCCGGCGCTTAACGACGAACAGGACCGGACGCCGCCTGCCGCCCCGGCTCCGGGCCCGGGTACGCTTCGGGCTATGGACTCCATCGCAGGCGCCGGCGGCGCCATGTCCCCCGACCACCTCCCGGACGAGGACGTCGACGCGCTCGAGCAGTGGTGGCGCGCGGCGAACTACCTCTCCGTCGGGCAGATCTACCTGCGCGCCAACCCCCTGCTCCGCGTGCCGCTGGAGGCCGGTCACGTGAAGTCGCGGCTGCTCGGCCACTGGGGGACCACCGCGGGCCTGAACTTCATGTACGCGCACCTCAACCGGGCCATCCGGGAGCGTCGTCAGCAGATGCTCTTCGTCACAGGGCCTGGGCACGGCGGGCCCGCCAACGTCGCCAACGCCTACCTCGAGGGCACCTATACGGAGATCTACCCAGACATCACCCGGGACGAGGAGGGCCTCGCTCGGCTGTTCCGGCAGTTCTCCTACCCCGGCGGGGTTCCCAGCCACGCGGCGCCCGAGACGCCGGGCTCGATCAGCGAGGGCGGCGAGCTGGGCTATTCGCTGGCCCACGCCTACGGCGCGGCGTTCGACAATCCCGACCTGGTGGTCGCCTGCGTCGTCGGCGACGGCGAGGCGGAGACCGGCCCGCTGGCCGGATCCTGGCAGTCCACGGCCTTCATCGACCCCGTGCACGACGGCGCCGTGCTCCCCATCCTCCACCTCAACGGCTACAAGATCGCCAACCCCACCGTGCTGGCGCGCATGCCCGAGGAGCGCCTGCGGAAGTACTTCGAGGGGCTCGGCTACGCGCCGCGCTTCGTCGACGTCGCGGACCCCCGGGACCACGCGGAGGCCCACCGGCGCTTCGCGGGCGCCCTCGACGACTGTCTCGACGCCATCCGCGAGGTGCAGGGGCTGGCCCGCGCGCGGTCCAAGGCGGGGACGGTCCCGGCCGACGGGGACGGGCAGCCCGCGTGGCCCATGATCGTGCTGCGCTCGCCCAAGGGCTGGACCGGGCCGCGCGTCGTGGACGGTCTGCCGGTCGAGGGGACGTGGCGCGCGCATCAGGTGCCGCTTTCCGGCATCCACGAGAACCCCGAGCACCTGGCCCAGCTCGAGGAGTGGCTCCTGTCCTACGCGCCCGGCGAGCTGTTCGACGACGCGGGGGTCCCGCGCGCCGACGTGGTGGGGCTGGCTCCGCAGGGTGAGCTGCGCATGAGCGCCACGGCGCACGCCAACGGCGGGCGCCTGCTCCGGCCGCTGGACCTCCCGGACCCGCGGGACCACCTGATTCCCGTGGCGTCCCCGGGCGTCGAGCGAGCGGGCGCGATGGCCAACCTCGGCGTCTGGCTGCGCGAGGTCATCCGCCTCAACCCGGAGAACTTCCGGCTCTTCGGGCCGGACGAGACGGCGTCGAACCGGCTCTCCGCGGTCTACGAGGCGACCGACAAGGTCTGGCAGGCGCAGCTGCTCGACGTCGACGAGCACCTCGCCCGCGCCGGACGCGTCATGGAGGTGCTCAGCGAGCACCTGTGCCAGGGCTGGCTGGAAGGCTACCTGCTGAGCGGCCGCCACGGTGTGCTCAACAGCTACGAGGCCTTCATCCACATCGTCGACTCCATGTTCAACCAGCACGCGAAGTGGCTGAAGGTGCATCGCGAGCTGCCCTGGCGCCTGCCCGTCGCCAGCCTGAACTACCTGCTGTCCTCCCACGTCTGGCAGCAGGACCACAACGGCTTCTCCCACCAGGACCCCGGCTTCATCGACCACGTCGTGAACAAGAAGGCCGAGGTGGTCCGCGTCTACCTTCCCGTGGACGCGAACACGCTGGTCTGCACCATGGACCAGGTGCTGCGCACCCGGGACTACGTCAACGTGGTGGTCGCCGGCAAGGCGCCGTCACTGCAGTGGTTGGGGCCGGAGGCGGCCGCCGCGCACTGCGCCGAGGGCCTCGGCATCTGGGACTTCGCCGGCAGCGAGGTGGCCGGGGAGGAACCGGACGTGGTGCTCGGCTGCGCCGGCGACGTGCCGACGACCGAGGTCGTCGCCGCCGCCGCCATGCTGCGCGCCGACGATCCCGGGCTGCGCATCCGCGTGGTCAATGTGATCGACTTGATGCGCCTGCAGGACGACAGGGAGCACCCGCACGGGCTAACGCACGAGGCCTTCGACGCCTACTTCACGACTGACAGGCCCATCGTCTTCGCGTACCACGGCTATCCGTGGCTGATCCACCGGCTGGCCTACCGCCACACCAACCACCCGAACCTGCACGTCCGCGGCTACATCGAAGAGGGCACCACCACGACGCCGTTCGACATGGCCATGCTCAACCGGATCGACCGCTTCCACCTGGCGCTGGACGTGCTGGACCGCGTCCCGGGCGTGGAGGAGCGGCGACCCGGGCTGCGGGCGCGCTACGAGGAGAGGCTGGTCCGCGCCCGCGCGTACACCCGCGAGCACGGGGAGGACGATCCGGACATCGACGCGTGGACGCTCTAGTCCGGCGCCCGCGTTCGCGGTCAGGGGAACGGCGGCCCGCGCCCTGCCCAAACGCGTCCTGTCCCAGTAAAGTGAGTCCTTCAGACTGTAATCCACGGCACACCCTGGGGAGGGCGTGCGCCGAGACGAGCAACGGGGAAACATGACCGCCGAACCGACCGAACTGCCCATCGACGCGACGCCGGACCACGGGGACCGGTCCGTCCGCCCGCAGGACGACCTGTACCGCCACGTCAACGGCGGTTGGCTGGCGACCGCGGAGATCCCGGCCGACCAGGGCAGCTACGGCTCCTTCATGAAGCTCCGCGACGAGTCGGAGGCGGCCGTGCGCGAGATCATCGAGGAGGCGCAGGCCGCCGCGCTGTCCGGGGACGGGGCGGCGGATCCGCGGTCCGCGCGGATCGGCGCGCTCTACGCCAGTTTCATGGACGAGGAGGCCATCGAGGCCCGCGGCATGGATCCGCTCCGCGCCGACCTCGCGTCCATCTACGCGGTCGGTGACCTCGGTGGCCTCGTCCGACTGACGGGCAGCCTGCAGCGCCGTGGCGTCTCCGGCCTCTACCAGGCCGGGGCGAACAGCGACGCCGGCAACCCCGAGCGGAACCTGCTGACGCTGATCCAGTCCGGTCTCGGACTGCCGGACGAGTCGTACTACCGCGAGGAGCAGTTCGCCGAGCTCCTGGCCGAGTACCGCGCGCACTTGGGCCGCCTGCTGGCCCTCGCCGAGGTGCCCGACGCCGGGGCGGCGGCGGACGCCGTCGTGCGCCTGGAGACGGCCCTCGCGGCGCACCACTGGGACCGAGTGAAGTGCCGCGACGCCCAGGCGCGCTACAACCTGCTGACCGCGGAGGAGCTGTTCGCCCTCCACCCGGCGCTGCGGCTGTGGCTCGAGGGCGCGGGCATCGAGGACAGGTACTTCGCCGAGGTCGACGTGTGGCAGCCCAGCTACCTGCGGGGCGTGGAGGCGGTGCTTGCCGAGCAGCCGCTCGACGCGTGGCGCCACTGGCTCGCCGTGCAGCTCGTGCGCAGCAACGCCCCCTACCTGTCCAGGGCCTTCGTCCTGGAGAACTTCTCCTTCTACTCGGCCAAGCTCGCCGGAACCCAGGAGCTGAAGGAGCGCTGGAAGCGCGGGGTCGCGTTCACCGAGGGGGCGGTGGGCGAGGACATCGGCCAGCTGTACATCGCGCGGCACTTCCCGCAGCGCAGCAAGGACCTCATGGAGGGGCTCGTCGCGAACCTCACCGAAGCCTACCGGCGCTCCATCACCTCTCTGCCCTGGATGGGGGAGGCGACCATCGAGAAGGCCCTCGAGAAGCTGTCCATGTTCCGCCCCAAGATCGGCTACCCGGTCAAGTGGATCGACTACTCGGCCATCGAGGCGGACCCGGCGGACCTCATCGCGAACGTCGCCAGCGCCAACGCCTTCGAATTCGCGCGGGAGCTGCAGAAGATCGACGACGGCGTGGACAAGGACCTCTGGTTCATGTACCCGCAGACCGTCAACGCGTACTACCACCCGCTGCTGAACGAGATCGGCTTCCCGGCGGGCATCCTGCGTCCGCCGTTCTTCGACGCCGACCGCGACGCCGCGTCGAACTACGGCGCCATCGGCGCCGTGATCGGGCACGAGATCGGGCACGGCTTCGACGACCAGGGCTCGCAGTTCGACGGCACGGGGGAGCTGCGGAACTGGTGGACCGACGAGGACCGCGCGGCGTTCGACGCCCTGACGGGCAAGCTCGTGGCGCAGTACGACGCGCTGGTGCCGCCGGAGGCGCCGGAGCACCACGTCAACGGGCGGCTGACGCTCGGCGAGAACATCGGGGACCTCGGCGGGCTCGGGATCGCCTACAAGGCCTACCGGATCGACCTCGCCGAGCGCGGGCTCGAGAACGACGAGGTCATCGGCGGCCTGAACGGAGACCAGCGGTTCTTCCACTCCTGGGCCGAGTGCTGGCGCACGCTGACGCGGCCCGAGACCATGGTCACCCGCATCACCACCGACCCGCACTCGCCGGGGGAGTTCCGCTGCAACCAGGTGCCCAGGAACATGGCGGCCTTCCACGAGGCGTTCGGCACGCGGCCCGGCGACGGCATGTGGCTGGACCCGGAGGACCGGGTGGAGATCTGGTAGCGCCTAGCCCTGGAAGTACTCCGCGACGTCGTCGATGAGTTCGCCGACCGCGGCCGGCACCGAGGCGTGGATCCCCCGGGGGGACTCCTCGTAGCCGGACCCGGCGACGACGTCGTGGAGCCGGAGCGCGGTGTCGCGGAAATAGCGCGGGCTCCGCGACCCGGCCATGAAGTGGGTGTTGCGCGGCAGGCGCGCGAACCCCGCGGCGTCCTCGGCCTCGCCCAGCGCCGCGGTCAGCTCGCCGACGCCGGTGGGCAGCGCGGCGCGCAGGGCCCTTCCGGCGCGGGTGCCCGACGTGGCCGCGGCCAGGGCCACCAGGACCGGTTCCGGGACGCGCGCGACCGCGGGCGAGGTCTTGGCGCCGCGCCGCAGCCGCGCCACCGCGCGGCCGTAGTCCCCGGCGTCGACCGCGCGGGAGAAGCCGTCCAGCCAGGCCGTGTCGAGGTTCCCGTCGAGGTTGACCATGGGGTCGTACACGGCCAGCCGGTCCGGGACCAGCGCGGGGTCCGCGAACGCGCCGTGCCCGGCGTCGTCGCCCTGGAACGCCTGCACGGCGTTGAGCACGACGGCGGCGCCCAGCGAATGCCCGAAGAGGTTCCGGGCGCCGGTGGCGCGCAGCATGGCCGCGACGTCGGCGATCTCGGTCTCCATGGAGTAGCCGGCGGGCTGCGCGGTGGATCCGCCGCGCCCGCGGCGGTCGTAGACGTCGACCGCCCACTCGGCGCCCAGCCTGCGGCTCAGCGCGAGCGCGAACGGGCGGTAGATCAGCGCCGTGAGGAACGCGCCGCCGACCACCAGGACCCGGCGTTCGCCGACGGCGTCGGCCGCGCCGTAGGTGTGCAGGGACAGCCGGCCGGCGTCGGAGGCCGGGACGATGCGTTCTCTCATGGTCCCCCCATCCTAGGGAGCCGCGCGCGGCCCCCGGGACTGCGGCGGGGCGGACCGCGCGGCAGCACGTAGAATTGGGTACCGTGACTGCCGATAACCCCACCGCCGCCCCTTCCGCCCCCGCCCACGCGTCGGCGGACTCCAGCGACCAGCGCCAGGTGCGCCTGGACAAGCGCGCGGAGCTGCTCGCCTCCGGCCGCGAGGCGTACCCCGTGACGGTGGCGCGCACCCACTCGCTGCAGGAGGTCCGCGAGCGCTGGGCGCACCTCGTGGCGGGCGAGGAGACCGCGGACGAGGTCGGCGTCGTCGGCCGCGTGGTGTTCCAGCGCAACACCGGCAAGCTTTGCTTCGCGACACTCCAGGAGTCCGGCCCGACCGGCTCGGCCGTCCGCCTGCAGGCCATGATCTCGCTGGCCAGCGTCGGCGAGGAGGCGCTGGCGGACTGGAAGCGCCTCGTGGACCTCGGCGACCACGTCTTCATCCGCGGGACCGTGATCTCCTCCCGCCGCGGCGAGCTGTCCATCATGGCCCAGGAGTGGCAGATGGCCTCCAAGGCGCTGCGCCCGATGCCGGTGCTGCACGCGGACCTCAACGAGGAGACCAGGGTCCGCCAGCGCTACGCGGACCTGATCGTCCGGGACGAGGCCCGGGAGATGGTCTACACGCGCGACGCCGTCACCCGCGCGGTCCGCGACACGCTCTACGGGCACGGCTACGTCGAGGTGGAGACGCCGATGCTGCAGCTGATCCACGGCGGCGCCGCGGCGCGTCCGTTCCACACGCACCTGAACGCGTTCGACCAGAACATGACGCTGCGCATCGCCACCGAGCTCTACCTCAAGCGCACCGTGGTCGGCGGCATCCCGCGCGTGTTCGAGATCGGCCGGCTCTTCCGCAACGAGGGCGTCGACTCCACCCACTCCCCGGAATTCACCACCCTGGAGTGCTACGAGGTCTACGCCGACCAGTTCGTCATGGCCGAGCGGATGCAGCAGATCATCCTCAACGCCGCCGACGCCATCGGCGCCGGCCGGACGATCGAGACGGCCAAGGGCACCATCAACCTCGACGGCGAGTGGCGCTGGCTGGGCGTGTACCCGGGTTTGTCGGAGGCCGTCGGCGAGCAGATCACCCCGGAGACCTCCGGAACGGTGCTGCGCGGGATCGCCGAGCGCCACGGGGTCAAGACGGACCCGAAGTGGAACCCGGAGAAGCTCGTCGTCGAGCTCTTCGGCGAGATCGTCGAGCCCACGCTGATCGATCCGACGTTCGTCTTCGACTACCCGCCGGCGGCGCAGCCGCTGGCCCGCCCGCACCGCTCCGAGCCCGGGATCATCGAGGCCTGGGACCTGATCATCGGCGGGATGGAGCGCGGCACGGCGTTCTCCGAACTCATCGACCCGGTCATCCAGCGCGAGCGCCTGGTGGAGCAGTCGCGGCTCGCCGCCGGCGGCGACCACGAGGCGATGCAGCTGGACGAGGACTTCCTCCGCGCGCTGGAATACGGCGCGCCGCCCATGGGCGGCATCGGCCTGGGCATCGACCGCCTCGTCATGCTCTTCACCGACGTGGGCATCCGCGAGACCATCCTGTTCCCGCTCCTGAAGCCGGAGGCCTAGGCCGCCGTGGAGTACGTTGAGGTCCTGGCCCCGACCGTCGTCGTCGCGCTGATCTTCTGGTTCGTCGTCCGCTCGCTCTTCCGGGTGGACCGGAACGAGCGCCGCGCGGAGGCGGAGGCGGACGCGCGTGCCGCCGGCACGCACGGCTCCACGCCGGGGCCTCCGGCGCGGCCCGCGGGCCCGGACAACCCCGGGGACGACGCCGGACGTTGAGCCCGCGCGGGCGGCGAGGCTGGTTGCGGCGCCCGGGAAGTGCATAGACTGGCCAGCGTCGGGCCCGAGCGGCCGCGCCGCGAGGCGGCACCCGCGCGCCGCGCGGCAGGCGACCACACCAGACCCCAAGGAGTCCTCCGGTGGCACGGAAAGTCCACATCACGCTGGTCGACGACCTCGACGGCTCGCCCGCGTCCGAGACCGTGCACTTCGGCCTCGACGGGAACCACTACGAGATCGACCTCTCCGAGGACAACGGGGCCCGCCTGCGGCGGCTCCTGGCCCCCTACATCGACTCGGCCCGGCGCTCCAACGCGTACTCGGCCGCGGAGGCCCCGGCCATCCGCGCCTGGGCCTCCGAGCACGGGTTCCAGGTCAGCGAGCGCGGGCGGCTGCACTCGGACGTCATCGACGCCTACCGCGCGGCGCACCCGTAGGACCGGCCCCGCGTTATCCCTACGGCGAACAAGCGCGCCAAGGCGGTCCGAGGTGCGTAGCATCGAGGTACGCGTTAGCTAGGAGTGTGCCGCATGTTTGAGAGATTCACCGACCGTGCCCGTCGCGTTGTCGTGCTCGCCCAAGAAGAGGCGCGCATGCTCAACCACAACTACATCGGAACCGAGCACATCCTGCTCGGCCTGATCCACGAGGGCGAAGGGGTCGCCGCCAAGGCGCTCGAGTCGCTGAACATCTCCCTGGGCGCCGTGCGCGAGCAGGTCCAGGAGATCATCGGACAGGGCCAGCAGGCCCCCTCGGGCCACATCCCCTTCACGCCGCGCGCCAAGAAGGTCCTCGAGCTGTCGCTGCGCGAGGCCCTCCAGCTCGGGCACAACTACATCGGCACCGAGCACATCCTGCTCGGCCTGATCCGCGAGGGCGAGGGCGTCGCCGCCCAGGTGCTCGTGAAGCTCGGCGCGGACCTGAACCGCGTGCGCCAGCAGGTGATCCAGCTCCTCTCCGGCTACCAGGGCGGCAAGGAGACCGCTGGCGCCGGCGTCGGTCAGGGCCAGCAGGAGGGCACCCCGGCGGGCTCGGTGGTTCTTGACCAGTTCGGCCGCAACCTGACCGCCGCGGCCCGCGAGGGCAAGCTGGACCCGGTCATCGGCCGCGAGTTCGAGATGGAGCGCGTGATGCAGGTCCTCTCGCGCCGCACCAAGAACAACCCCGTCCTCATCGGCGAGCCCGGCGTCGGCAAGACCGCCGTCGTCGAGGGCCTGGCCCAGTCGATCGTGCGCGGCGACGTGCCGGAGACCATCCGGGACAAGCAGCTGTACACGCTGGACCTCGGGTCGCTGGTGGCCGGATCCCGGTACCGCGGCGACTTCGAGGAGCGCCTGAAGAAGGTGCTCAAGGAGATCCGCACGCGCGGGGACATCATCCTCTTCATCGACGAGATCCACACCCTCGTCGGCGCCGGCGCGGCCGAGGGCGCGATCGACGCCGCGTCGATCCTCAAGCCGATGCTCGCCCGCGGCGAGCTGCAGACGATCGGCGCGACGACGCTGGACGAGTACCGCAAGCACATCGAGAAGGACGCCGCGCTGGAGCGCCGCTTCCAGCCGATCCAGGTCAAGGAGCCCTCCGTCGAGCTGACCACGCAGATCCTCCGGGGCCTGCGCGACCGCTACGAGGCGCACCACCGCGTGTCCATCACGGACGGGGCCCTCGAGGCCGCGGCCCAGCTGGCGCACCGGTACGTGTCGGACCGCTTCCTGCCGGACAAGGCGATCGACCTGATCGACGAGGCCGGCGCCCGCCTGCGCATCCGCCGCATGACCGCGCCCCCGGCGCTGAAGCAGATGGACGAGGAGATCGCGAACGTCCGCCGCGAGAAGGAGGCGGCGATCGATTCGCAGGACTTCGAGGGCGCCGCGTCCCTGCGCGACAAGGAGCAGAAGCTGCAGGAGGCCCGGGCCGAGAAGGAGCGGGCCTGGAAGAACGGCGACATGGACGAGATCGCCGAGGTCGACGAGGAGCTGATCGCCGAGGTCCTGGCGAACTCCACGGGCATCCCGGTCATCAAGCTCACCGAGGAGGAGTCCAGCCGGCTTCTGCACATGGAGGACGAGCTCCACAAGCGCGTCATCGGTCAGGACCAGGCGATCAAGGCGATCTCGCAGGCGATCCGGCGCACCCGCGCGGGCCTGAAGGACCCCAACCGCCCGGGCGGCTCGTTCATCTTCGCGGGACCGACCGGCGTCGGCAAGACCGAGCTGGCCAAGGCGCTGGCGGAGTTCCTGTTCGGCGAGGAAGACGCGCTGATCACGCTGGACATGTCCGAGTACTCGGAGAAGCACACCGTGTCCCGGCTCTTCGGAGCCCCTCCGGGCTACGTGGGCTATGAGGAGGGCGGGCAGCTCACCGAGAAGGTGCGCCGCCGTCCGTTCTCCGTGGTGCTGTTCGACGAGGTGGAGAAGGCGCACGCCGACCTCTTCAACTCGCTCCTGCAGATCCTCGAGGACGGCCGCCTGACCGACTCGCAGGGCCGCGTGGTGGACTTCAAGAACACCGTGATCATCATGACGACCAACCTCGGCACGCGCGACATCTCCAAGGGCGTCATGACGGGCTTCCAGTCCGCCACCGACACCAAGACGGGCTACGACCGCATGCAGGCCAAGGTCCAGGAGGAGCTGCGCCAGCACTTCCGCCCGGAGTTCCTGAACCGCGTCGACGACGTGGTGGTCTTCCCGCAGCTGACGCAGGACGAGATCGTGAAGATCGTCGACCTGTTCGTGGCGCGACTGGAGAAGCGCATGGTCAACAAGGGCATGCACGTGACCCTGACGCCGGCGGCGAAGGTCCTGCTCGCGAACCGCGGCTACGACCCCGCCATGGGCGCCCGCCCGCTACGCCGCACCATCCAGCGGGAGATCGAGGACCAGCTCTCCGAGAAGATCCTCTTCGGGGAGATCATGTCCGGTCAGACGGTCACCGTGGACGTCGACGGCGAGGGCGACACCGCGAAGTTCACGTTCGTCGGCCACGCCGAGACCCCGGAGCTCGAGGGCGAGCCGACGCCGGCCGCGCTCGAGAGCCGCGCCGGAAACGCCGGCTAGGCCCGGTCCCACGGCGTCCACAGGCCCGTCCCGCGCCAGCGCGGGACGGGCCTGTGCCGTAACACGGGCGCGTCCTGCCTAAGATGGGGCGCATGACTTCCTTCGCCATCCGCAGGGCCCGCACCCCGGACGTGGCGGGCATCCGCCTGCTCGTCAAGCCGCTGGCCGACCAACGCGTGCTGCTTGAGAAGGAGGCCGTCGCCTACTACGAGAACCTCCAGGAGTTCTTCGTCGCGGAGGACCGGGACGGCGCCATCGTGGGCTGCGGGGCGCTGCACGTGATGTGGGAGGACATCGCGGAGGTGCGCACGCTGGCCACCTCGGCGGACTGGCGCGGACGCGGCGTCGGCGCGGCCCTGCTGGCCCGCCTGATGGACGAGGCGCGGGACATCGGCGTCGAACGGGTCTTCTGCCTGACCTTCGAGGTCGACTTCTTCCGCAGGCACGGCTTCGAGGTCATGGCCGACCAGTCGGTGGTGGACCCCGTCGTGTACTCGGAGCTGCTGCGCTCCACGGACGAGGGCGTGGCCGAGTTCCTGGACCTGGCCCGGGTTAAGCCCAACACGCTCGGCAACACGCGCATGATCGCGCACTTCGGCTCCTAGGGTCCCCGGGCCCCCGCGCCGCGGCCGGCGCGCCGATGGACTCCGCGCCCGCCGTGTGGCTATCGTGTGGGGGACGACCATGGCACCACCGACGAAAGTAGGCACGGCAATGGGTATCGGAGACAGCCTCGGCGGACTCGGTGAGCAGCTGAACAAGCTCAAGAACGAGCACGGCGACAAGATCAACGACTTCGTGGACAACGCCCAGGAGCAGCACGGCTCCAAGCTGGGGCAGCACTCGGACCGTGTCAACGACCTCGTGGACAAGGCCCAGGAGCGGCACCTCGGCGACGTGCCGGGGGAGGGCGAGCCGCCCGCGCCGCCGGTCCCGCCGGCCGACCGGCACTAGCCGGGGCCGCGCGGCCGCAGGCGCTCAGCCGTCCGCGGCGTCGTCGGCCGACAGCTTCCCGCCGCCGACCCGCAGGGCCGTCTGGAAGGCCGTGTGCGCGCACGCGCCCGCGCCGGACGTCCTCTCGACGCCCGCCAGGTCCGCGCTGAACGGGCCGAAGGCCTCGCCCGAGACCGTGGCGGTCAGCGGGCCGGGAAAGAAGTCGTCGGTGGGCCACGAGCCGACCAGCGATCCGTCGCGCGACGCAGACGCCGAGCAGGCGGCGTCCGGCGCGGTGCCCGAGCAACCCAGGTCCACGCTCGCCGAGCCCGGCGACAGACGCACCTCCGACTCGCGGCACATGTTCTCCTGGCAGACCTGCAGCGCCACGCTCTCCGGCGGGATATCGGGGACCGAGTCCGCCTCGACCACCAGGGTGAAACCTTCCATCAGCGCGATCTCGGGGCACTCCCGCGGCGGCGAGTCCGCGCCGCAACCGCCGAGCAGTACGGCGAGGGCCACGGCGCCTGACGCCGGGATGGCACGCGGGATCTCCATGCCACCAGCGTAGTTCGCGCCCCCGTCCGCGTCAGCCCGGGCCGCGGACCGGCGGGCGCCACGGTCTCCGCCGGTCGCTAGTGCGGCAGCGCGACCCCGGCCGGGCCCTCGTGGGCGAGCCCGTCGGCGAGGAGGCCCTCCAGGCAGCGACGTCGCTGCTCGCCCCCGGCGGGCAGTTCGGCCAGCCGCGCCCAGGCCGGCGCCGCTTCGGGAGACGTGCCGGCCGGCCACGAGGGTCGGTCCGGGCCGGTGGAGCCGTCCCGTCCGGCCGAGCCGTCCGGTCCGCCCGGGGGGAGCGGGCTCCCGCCCGCTGGCACCGCGCCGGGTACCGACAGCAGGGCGTCCCGCGGCACGGGGTCGTCGGACGCGCGCAGCACGCCCATCAGGGCCCCCCGCACCTGGCGGTCCGTGCCGGCCCACGCCTGGCCCTTGGGGACGTAGTGGGGCTCCGGCCGGCCGGCCGCCACCCAGGCGCACGCGTCCAGGACCGGGCACTCGCCGCAGCGCGGGGCCCGCGCCGTGCACACCAGGGCGCCGAGCTCCATGACCGCGGCGTTCCACGCGTTCGCCAGCGCCCCGCCGTCCGGCCCCGGGTCCGGCATGAGTTCGGCGGCCCGCCGGGCCTCCGCCGCGGTGTAGGCGGGTTCGGGAAGCGCGCTGCCGCCGACCAGCCGCGCGTGTACGCGGCGGATGTTCGTGTCCACCACGGTCTCCGGGTTGCCGAACGCGAAGCTGGAGATCGCCGCGGCGGTGTAGCCCCCGACGCCGGGCAGCGCGAGTAGGTCACCGTGCGACGCCGGGACCCGGCCGCCGTGGTTCTCGACGATCCGCTGGGCCGCCGCGTGGAGCCGCAGGGCGCGGCGCGGGTAGCCGAGGCGGCCCCACGCCCGAAGCGCCTCACCGGCGGGCTCGGCGGCGAGTCCCGCGGGTTCGGGCCAGCGCTCCATCCACTCCCGCCAGACGGGGAGCACGCGCACCACCGGCGTCTGCTGGAGCATGAACTCGCTGACCATCACCCCCCAGGGGGTGCGGTCGGGGGCCCGCCAGGGCAGGTCGCGCGCGTTCGACGCGTACCACGCGGTGACGCGCCCGTGGAGCCCGGCGGCGCCGTCGGGCCGGAGCTGCGGGGGACTGGCCAGGCTGCGCGGCACGGCGCTCCTCGGGATCGGCGCGGGACCCGGGAGAATCCCCGGGCACCAATACTCTAGTGCGCGGCGTGGGAACACGCCCGCGGGGCGCGTGATCCCTAGCCTTGAGGCATGGAACACCAGCACCCCCGTTCGGGGGCACACCGTCCCGGTGCGGAGGTCTACCGGCGGCGCCGCATCGCGGCCGCCGTGGCGCTGGTCGTGGTCGCGGCCCTGGTGATCTGGGGGATCGCGGCGCTCGCCGGCCTCCTGGGCGGAGACCGTTCGGCGTCCGGCACGACCCCGCCCGAACCGGGGGCGTCGGCGCCGGCCGCGCCGGAGTCCCCCGCGCCGCCCGCGGACGGCGGGGACGGCGACGGGGACGCGGAAGGCTCCCCGGACGAGGGATCCGCCGCGGGCTGCCCTCCCGGCGACGTGACGGTCGAGGCCCGGACCGACCAGTCCTCCTACGGCGCGCAGGAGAACCCGGTGCTGGAGATGACGATCGTCAACACCGGCGACGCCTCCTGCGCCCTGAACGTCGGCACCTCGCAGCAGGAGTTCACGATCGTCAGCGGTTCCGACCGCATCTTCTCCACCAGCGACTGCCTGGCCGGGGCGACCGACGTGGGCGTCGCCGTCGGGCCGGGACAGCGCGAGACGGCGCGGTTCACGTGGGAGCGCGTGCGCAGCGCGCCGGGCTGCAAGGAGGTCGCGGCCAAGCCGCGGCCCGGCACCTACGTCTTCACCGCGAAGCTGGGCGACGTCGCCAGCAACAAGGCGTCCTTCACCCTCAAGTAGGGCCGGGCATCCCGCTACATGAAGCGGTCGAGCAGGCTCGACTCGGCGATCCGCGACAGGCCCTCCCGGACCGTGCGGGCGCGCTGCTCGCCGATGCCGTCCACGGCCATGAGGTCGTCGATGTTCGCGGCCATCAGCCGCTGGAGCCCGCCGAAGTTCGCGACCAGCCGGTCGGCCACGGCCCGCGGGACGGACTTGATGCCGGCCAGCAGGCGGTAGCCCTGCGGATGGACGATGGCGTCGAGCGAGTCGGTGCCCGGCGTGAAGCCCAGCACCGTGGAGATCTTCCCCAGGTCGATCATGTCGGCGGAGGAGAACCCCTGGAGCCGCGCGAGGGCGGCCTCGATCTCGTGGGGTTCCATGCCCAGCTCGGAATAGTCCTTGAGCAGCATGTCGCTGCCGGGGCCCAGGCCGGCGCTGAGCTCGTCGAGCTGCAGCGCCAGCAGCCGCCCGTCGACGCCGAGCTCCAGGACGTACTGCGAGATCTCCTCGGAGATGCGCCGGACCATCTCCTGGCGCTGCAGCACCACCGCGACGTCGCGCACGGTGACCATGGCCTCGATCTCCAGCGCCGAGAGCGACCCCGTGACCTGGTCCAGCCGGGTGCGGTAGCGCTCGAGCGTGGCCAGCGCCTGGTTCGCCCGGGCGAGCACGCGCTCCGAGCCCTCCAGCACGTGGCGGATGCCCTGCACGTAGATCGCGATGATCTGCATCGACTGGGACACCGAGATGACGGGGAAGCCGGTCTGGATCGCCACGCGCTCGGCGGTCCGGTGCCGCGTGCCGGACTCCTGCGTCGGGATCGTGTGGTCCGGCACCAGCTGCACGGCGGCCTTGAGGATGTTGGAGGCGTCGCGGTCGCAGAGGATCGCCCCGTCCATCTTCGCGAGCTCGCGCAGGCGCGTCGGCGCGAAGACGATGTCGATGTCGAACCCGCCGGAGCAGATGCTGTCGACGACGCGGTCCGTGCCGAGGACGATCAGGGCGCCCGTGCGCCCACGAAGGATCCGCTCCAGCCCGTCGCGCAGCGCGGTGCCGGGAGCGACGCGCGCGAGGGTGACCCGGAGGGCTTCTTCGGGACTCTTGGGCATGGGGGTTCCTTCCGGCGGCTATGTCCATCGTAGGGTGCCGCCGCGCGGCGGCGTGCGCCGGGGGCCGCGGGCGGCGGCCTCCGGTATGCGTTCGTTACCCTTCGGCGCGGAACGCGACCTCCAGCGCCTCGGTCAGGGTGCTCACCTGCCACACGCGGAACCCCGGGGGGACCGCGCCGGGCCCGTTGGGGGAGGCGGGGACGACGGCGTAGCGGAACCCCAGCCGCTCGGCCTCGGTGATGCGCCGGGCGATGTCCGGTACGGGGCGCACCTCGCCCGCGAGGCCGACCTCGCCGAAGGCGATGAACTGGGAGGGCAGCGGCCGGTCGAGTTTCGCGCCGGCGATGGCGAGGGCCGCGGCGAGGTCCACGGCCGGCTCGCTCAGGCGCACCCCGCCGACCGTCGCCACGTAGGAGTCCAGCGTGGACAGGTCCAGCCCGGCGCGGCTCTGCAGGACGGCCAGGATCATGGCCGTGCGGGCCGAATCCAACCCGCTGGTCGCCCGCCGCGGCTGGGAGTTGGCTGTCTTGGCGAGCAGCGACTGCACCTCGGCCACCAGCGGCCGGCGCCCCTCCAGGGTGACGGTGACGCACGTGCCGGACACGGGGTCCTTGGTGCGCGTGACGAACAGTCCGCTGGGATCGGCGAGGCCCTCGATCCCCGTCTCGGTCAGGTCGAAGCAGCCGACCTCGTCGGTGGGGCCGTAGCGGTTCTTGATGGCCCGCAGCAGCCGGAGCCGGGAGTGCCGCTCGCCGTCGAACTGGCAGACGACGTCGACGAGGTGCTCGAGCAGCCGCGGCCCGGCGATCGACCCGTCCTTTGTCACGTGGCCCACGAGCAGCGTGGTCATGTGGCGCTTCTTCGCGGCGTTGATCAGCGATGCGGCGACCTCCCGCACCTGGGTCACGCCGCCGGCCGAGCCGTCGGCCTCGGCCGAGGACAGGGTCTGCACGGAGTCCACGATCAGCAGGTCGGGGTCCAGCAGCTCGATCTGGCCGAGCGCTATCCCGAGGTCCGTCTCGGCGGTGAGGTAGAGCGTCTCGGCCACCGCGTCGATCCGCTCGGCGCGCATCTTGACCTGGGCCGCCGACTCCTCGCCCGTGATGTAGAGGACGCGCCGGTTGCCGCGGGCCGTGCGCGCCGCGACGTCGAGCAGCAGGGTGGACTTGCCGACACCCGGCTCGCCGGCCAACAGGATCACGGCGCCCGGGACCAGCCCGCCGCCGAGGACCCGGTCCAGCTCGCCGACGCCCGTGGGGCGGTAGGACGCGGCGGACGCGTCGACGTCGGCGATGGCCTGCGCGGGGCGCGAGATGGTGGCGGCCGCCGTCGTCTTTGCGCTGACCTGGCCGATCTCGGCGACGCTTCCCCACGCCTGGCATTCGCCGCAGCGGCCGACCCACTTGGCGGTCGTCCAGCCGCACTCGGAACAGCGGTATGCGGGGGTCGACTTGGGGCGGGCGGAGGTCTTGGTGGCCATGGACAAGGATCCTATCCCGGGGCCCCGACAGGTTGGCCGGTCCGTGCGGAGGGGTCAGAGCCGGGGTAGGTAGCGGGCCGCCTCGTCGTGGTCGATCCCGGCGCCCTCCATTAGGTCCACGAGCATCGGACGCAACAGCAGGATCAGCCCCTCGCCCTGCAGACCGGTCACTCCGAAGGTGCGCGGGCTCAACTGCGAGGCGCACGCGGCGAGCTCCGTGCGCGCCACGTGCTCGGCGCGGTCGCGCGCCGCCTGCTGGGGCTCCGCGACGGACCGGCCCAGCTCGTCGACCGCGTCGGCCAGCTCGTCCAGGAACTGAGACAGCGGCCCGATCGCCTCGTCGGCCAGCGCGGCGTGGGTGATCACGGAGGCCAACCGGCGGGAGAAGACGCGGGAGTTGCGCATCGCCAGGTCGGCCTGGGTGGACAGACGGCGCAGCCGCTCGAGCTCGCCGCGCTGGCGCCGGAAAGCGGGCGAGACGGTGGCGATCTCCCGCGCGCCGCGCAGGGCCGCCGGGATGGCGTCCATGAGCTGTTGCGTCCCCCGCGCCCGCACCAGCGCGTGCCAGGCGCGGGTGGAATCCGACTCGCGCAGCGCCAGGGAGCACTCGCGCAGCACCCCGGAGAGCTCGCGGAACAGTTCCCGCAGGTCGCTCGCGGGTTCCCGGCGGGGGTCCCGCGGGGTGAGGACGGTAATGACCAGGGCGATCACGCCGCCCACGATCGCGTCCGCGCTGCGCGCGAACACGCCGTCGCTCGGCGCCGGGAGCAGGACCACCAACAGCGACTGGAGGCCCAGCTGGGTGCTGAAGATCGTCCCGCTGTCCAGGAAGCGCGCGATGACCAGCGAGATGAAGACGACGACGGCGGCCTGCCACGGCCCGGTCCCCAACACGGACAGCAGGATGTCGCCGATGAGGATCCCGAGCGTGCAGCCGAGTGCGACCTCCAGCGTGCGGCGCATCCGGGTATCGCGGCCGAAACCGAGGGCAATCATCGCGGAGGTGGCGGCGAACAGCGGTCCCTCGTGGCCGAGCACGAACTCGGCGAACCAGTAGGCGCTGACCGCGCAGACCGTGATCTGCACGATCTTCAGCAGCGAGGACCTGACGCGCAGGAGTCCCACGCGGGTCCGCCGTCGGGTGAACCCCGCGGCACGCCGGAGGGGGTTCGCCTGCTTCATGGATACAGTTTCGCACGCGGCCGCGAAGTGACGCGGATCTCACCGCGGCCCCAATAGCCCCATCCCGCGCGCCGGACAAGGGCAATAGGTGCGGCGCCGCCCGAAGTGCCGCTGTTGTTCACCGTCCGTTCACCTTGGCCGGAACAATCCTTCACCTCGCCTGCCTAACTTCGATAGTGAAGCGCAGGCCGCCCCGGCGGATGCGCCCGTCCGGGCACTTGGGTGCGCGGCAGCCACGTCACCGGGACCACATCCCCTGATCGTTCGAAGAAGGAATTTCCGTGAAGGTTTCCCGCATCGGCCAAGCGGCCGCACTTCTCTCCGTCGCGGCGCTGTCCCTGACCGCCTGCGGCTCGGACAACGCCACCGGCACCCCGGACTCCAGCACCCCGGCCGCCGGAGCCTCCGGCGCCGCGGTCTCCGGGACGCTGACCGGCAGCGGCTCGTCCGCGCAGAACTCGGCCATGGAGGCCTGGAAGGTGGGCTTCCAGGAAGCCAACCCGGATGCGACCGTGCAGTACTCCCCGGACGGATCGGGCGCCGGACGCCAGGCGTTCCTGGCCGGCGGCGCGCAGTTCGGCGGCTCGGACGCCTACCTCAAGGACGACGAGATGGAGGCTGCCAAGGACATCTGCGGCCCCGACGGCGCGTTGAACATCCCCGCCTACATCTCCCCGATCTCGGTCGCGTTCAACCTCGAGGGCGTCGAGTCCCTGCAGATGGACGCGGAGACCATCGCGAAGGTCTTCAAGAAGGAGATCACCGCGTGGAACGACCCGGCGATCGCGGCCCAGAACGAGGGCGTCGAACTGCCGGACACGGCCATCACCGTGGTCCACCGCAGCGACGAGTCCGGCACCACGGAGAACTTCGTCGAGTACCTCGCCGCGGCCGCGCAGGACGTTTGGACCTACGACGTCTCGGGCGACTGGCCGGCGGACCTGCAGTCCGAGAACGCCAAGGGCACCTCCGGCGTCGTCTCGACCACGACGTCGACCCCCGGGGCCATCACCTACGCCGACGCCTCCGCCACGGGCGGACTCGGCCAGGTCCACGTGAAGGTCGGCGAGGAGTACACCGAGCTGTCGGCCGAGGCCGCGGCGAAGGCCGTGGAGGCCTCCCAGCCCGTCGAGGGCCGCCCGGCCCTGGACATGTCGCTGGAGCTGGAGCGCGACACCACCGAGTCGGGCGCCTACCCGATCGTCCTCGTGTCCTACGAGCTCTTCTGCACCTCGTACGCCGACCAGGAGACCGTCGACCTGGTCAAGGCCTTCGGCGAGTTCGTGGTCTCCGAGGAGGGGCAGAACCTCGCGGCGGACTCGGCCGGATCGGCGCCGATGTCCGAGGGCCTGCGCGAGCGCGCCCTCGAGGCGATCGCGAGCATCGAGGTCGCGTCCTAGCGGACGGCTCGGCATGATCCGCGTACTAACGTAATGTTGCGGCAGGGTCCCGTTCCGTCGAAAGCGGAGCGGGATCCGCCGCGACACCCCCCTCAAGCAAACGGCCGCCCGCCGGATCCCCCCGCCAGGCGACGGCCACCCAGCCAGACCGAAAGGTCGTCATGACCACCAGCGCGCTGACACGCAGCGAGAAGTCGGGACAGGCCGGAGACAAGGTCTTCTCCCGCGCCTCCATGGGCGCCGGCATCCTCATTCTCGCGACACTCTTCGCCGTTGCCCTGTTCCTGTTCATCCAAGCGCTGCCCGTGTTCGAGGCGGATCCCGCGGACATCAGCGGCGGCGAAGGCTTCTTCTCCTACATCTGGCCCATCGTCATCGGCACGGTCATCGCGGCCGCGATCGCGATCCTCCTCGCGACGCCGATCGGCATCGGTGTGGCCTTGTTCATCTCCCATTACGCGCCACGCAGGTTCGCCGCGGGCCTGGGCTACCTGGTCGACCTCCTGGCCGCGATTCCCTCGGTCATCTACGGCGCGTGGGGCTACATGGTGCTGGCGCCCGCCCTCGTGCCCGCCTACGAGTGGCTCGCCGAGAACCTGGGCTTCATTCCCCTGTTCGAGGGGCCGGCAAGCCAGACGGGAAAGACCATTCTGACCGCCGGCATCGTCCTGGCGGTGATGGTCCTGCCGATCATCACGTCGCTGAGCCGCGAGATCTTCCTCCAGACGCCGAGCCTGCACGAAGAGGCCGCGCTGGCCCTGGGCGCGACGCGCTGGGAAATGATCAGCATGGCGGTGCTGCCCTTCGCCCGCCCGGGCATCATTTCCGCCGTGATGTTGGGACTGGGCCGCGCGCTCGGGGAGACCATGGCCGTGGCCCTTGTGCTCTCCACCGGCAGCCTGATTCCGTCGCTGATCAAGACCGGCAACCAGACCATCGCCGCGGAAATCGCCTTGAACTTCCCCGAGGCCTTCGGCCTCCGCCTGGCCGAGCTCATCGCCGCGGGTCTGGTGCTGTTCGTCATCACACTCGCCGTCAACATGATCGCCCGCTGGATCATCGCCCGGCACAAGGAATTCTCGGGAGCCAACTGATGAGCAACCCAACAACCACCCTTCCCGAAACGACCCCCTCGCGGCGCAACCGGCTCTCCAAGGGCCGACTGCCGGCCTGGGCCATTCCCGCGGTCGGCGTGGGCTCCCTGGTTCTGGGGGCGGCGCTTTCATCCATCGTGGGCTTCAGCGTCGCCACGTTCCTGATCTTCGCGGCCATCGTCTTCGTCGTCGCCGCGACGGCGACCACCGTGCTCATGGAGGGGGGCCGGCAAGGCCGGAACGCCTTTGCGACCTACCTCGTCTACGGCGCGTTCCTGGTGGCACTCGTCCCGTTGATCTCCGTCATCTGGACCGTGCTCGAGCGCGGGCTCCCGGGCCTGACCTCCGACTTCCTGTTCACCTCGATGAACGGCATGACCGGGGCGGTCGACAACGCGTCCGTGGCGAACGGCACGCCCGTGCTCGGCGGCGCGTACCACGCCGTCGTCGGAACACTGCTGATCACGCTGTGGTCCACCGTGATCTCCGTTCCGATCGGCATGCTGACGGCCGTCTACCTCGTCGAGTACGGCAAGAACGGCCCGCTCTCCCGGGGCATCACGTTCTTCGTGGACGTGATGACCGGGATCCCGTCCATCGTCGCGGGCCTCTTCGCCGCCGCGCTGTTCGGCATCCTGTTCGGTCCCAGCACGCGCATGGGGATCGTCGCCGCCGTCGCGCTGTCCGTCCTGATGATCCCCACGGTCGTCCGTTCGACGGAGGAAATGCTCAAGATCGTGCCGAACGAGCTGCGCGAGGCCGCGTACGCGCTGGGCGTGCGCAAGTGGCGCACGATCACCAAGGTCGTCATCCCGACGGCGATCTCCGGCATCGCCTCGGGCGTCACCCTGGCGATCGCCCGCGTCATCGGCGAGACGGCGCCGATCCTCGTCACGGCGGGGCTGGCGGACAGCATCAACTGGGACGTCTTCGACGGCTGGATGGCGACCCTGCCGACGTTCATCTACTACCAGATCCTGACGCCGACGTCGCCGACCAACATCGACCCCAGCGCGCAGCGCGCCTGGGCCGCCGCCCTGCTGTTGATCGCCATGGTCATGGTGCTCAACCTCGGCGCCCGCCTGATCGCCCGCATGTTCGCCCCCAAGACCGGCCGCTAGGCCCCGAAGAATTCAGCTAAGGAATATCCCCATGTCCAAGCGCATCGACGTCAATGACCTCAACGTCTTCTACGGCAACTTCAAGGCCGTCGAGGACGTCTCCATCAAGATCGACGCCAAGTCCGTGACCGCCTTCATCGGCCCGTCCGGCTGCGGCAAGTCCACCTTTCTCCGCACGCTGAACCGCATGCACGAGGTGATCCCCGGAGCCCGCGTCGAGGGCGAGGTCCTGCTGGACGGCGACAACCTCTACGAGTCCGGGGTCGACCCGGTCACGGTCCGCAGCCAGATCGGCATGGTGTTCCAGCGGCCCAACCCGTTCCCGACCATGTCGATCCGCGACAACGTGCTCGCCGGCGTGAAGCTCAATGCCAAGCGCATCAGCAAGGGAGATGCCGACGACCTCGTCGAGGGCTCCCTGCGCGGGGCGAACCTGTGGAACGAGGTCAAGGACCGGCTCGACAAGCCCGGTTCCGGCCTGTCCGGAGGCCAGCAGCAGCGCCTGTGCATCGCCCGCACGATCGCGGTGAAGCCCGGTGTGATCCTGATGGACGAGCCCTGTTCGGCGCTGGACCCGATCTCGACGCTGGCGATCGAGGACCTCATCAACGAGATGAAGAACGACTACACGGTGGTCATCGTCACGCACAACATGCAGCAGGCGGCGCGCGTCTCCGACAAGACGGCCTTCTTCAACATCGCCGGAACGGGCAAGCCCGGCAAGCTCATCGAGTACGACGAGACGACGACGATCTTCAGCAACCCCTCGGTCAAGGCGACCGAGGACTACGTCTCCGGCCGCTTCGGCTAGGCCGAGTTCTCCCGCCGCCGTCAGCGCGGCGGGACGGCCCTGAAGGGGGATCTTCAGGGGATCTTGAGGGGATCGACGGCGGGCGCCGGCCGGAGGGCCGAGGCCCGCCGTTCCCTTGTTGGTGTGGGGCCGCCTTGGCGCGCGTCCGCCGTCGTCGGGGGCCGCCGTCCGCGCTAGACCAGCAGGGGGTGGAGGGAGAGGAAAAGCACCCCGGCGAGCACGGCGCAGACCACGGGGGCCGCGATCCAATACGTGACGACGGCCAGGACGTTGCGCCACATCACGGTCTCGAAGCGCTGGTTCGCCCCGGAGCCGACGATCGCCCCGGTGACCGCCTGGGTCGTGGACAGCGGCAGGTGCAGGAGCATGGCGCCGACGAACAGCATGCTCGCGGACACGGTCTGAGCGGTCATGCCGCGCAGCGGATCGATGGTGACCAGGCGGTAGGCGAGGGTGTGGGCGATCCGCCAGCCCCCGCCCAGCGTGCCGGCGGCCAGGAAGGCCGCGGCCGTCAGCTGGGCCCAGAACGGAATCTCCCCGGGGGCCGTGGCGTGGGCGGTGACCAGGGCGAGCGTGATCAGCGCGCCCGTGCGTTGCCCGTCCTGCAGGCCGTGGCCCAGGGACACGGCGCACGCGCTGATCGCCTGCCCCGCGCGGCCGATCCGGTTCCCGTCGCCGGACGTGGAATGGCGCAGCAGCCAGGTGGCCGGGAACACCAGGAGGTAGGAGACGCCGTAGGCGAGCAGCGGCGTGACGAGCAGCGGGAGCGCGACGCCGAGCAGGAGCATCGTCGCGGCCCCGCGCACGCCGTCGCCGCCCAGCAGCGCGGACGCTCCGCTGGCCCCGGCCAGCGCCGAGATGACCGCGTGCGTGGAGGACGTGGGCACGCCGCGCCACCAGCAGAACAGCCCCCAGCCGCCCGCGGCGACGAGCGCCGCGAGCAGGATGCCCAGACCGAGCGCGGCGTCGGGGACGTTGAGCTCGACGGCGGAGACCAGGTAGGTGCCGAAGCTCGTGCTGAGCATGGTCCCGGTGAAGGTGAAGAAGGCCGCCGCGAGCACGGCGGCGGTGGGCGTCAGGGCGCGCGTGCGCACCGCCGACGCCACGGAGTTGGAGACGTCGCGGAACCCGTTCAGGAAGGCGAACGCGCAGGTGGCGGCCAGGACAAGGGGCAGGAGGAGGGCGACCATGGGGGCGCTCAGGACTCCTTGACCAGGACCCGGCCCAGGTGGTCGGCCACGGCGCGCAGGGCCTGGACCGAGGACAGGAGCTGCTCGGCGACCCCGCGGTGGCGGATGATCGTCGACGCCTTCTGCATGTCGCTCAGCTCGCCGACCCACACGCGGTGCGTCCGGTTGGCGCGCTTGGTGAGCCGGATCATCTGCAGCCAGGTGTCCTCGAGGTCGTCGAGGCGCTGCAGCTCGCCGAGGGCCGTGAGCGTGAGCTCGGCCTGGCGCCCCAGCATCTCGAGCTGCTCCGAGGCCCGCTGCGACAGCCAGGTGACGCCGGACTGGTCCATGAGCTCGCCGGCCCCGCAGAGTTCGCCGACGGACTCGTGCAGCAGCCGCGACAGGGTGTAGAGGTCCTCGCGGGGGAGCGGGTTGACGAAGCTGCTGCGCAGGTGGGTCATCAGCGCGTAGTGCAGGTCGGTGGCGCGGACCTCGGCGCGGTCCAGCTCGGCGATCAGCTCGGGCTGCCGCTCGGAGATTCCGCCGAGCATCTGCGCGAGGATCTGGACGCACCGCTGCACCTCGGAACCGAGGTCCTTCAGCAGCTCCAGGCCGCGCGTCTCCTGCGGGAAAAAGCTGAATTTCACGTGGTGACCGCCCGGACGTAGCGAAGAGGGGAACTGGCCACCAGTCTACGCAGGGCCGCGCCGGCGCGGGCGCCGGCCGCGGCCCCGGCTCGGGGCGACGCGGCGGTGAGGTTTGCGGTGCCGAACCGGGAACGCCTCTCGGCGGAAGGCCGCTCGTAGCGGCTATATGTTGGAGCCCGGGGTTACCGCGGCCCGACACCGCGTCTCAGTTTTCTCCCCGGCGGAGGGTCCTGTCAACACGGGCCCTCAGCGTCAGGTCAGCTCGCCCCGCCGCCACGCGTGCGCGGAGGCCTCGAGGTCCTCCGCAGTCTTCACCAGCAAGTGCGAGCTCTTCGTCAGCCGGCTCGCGTGGGACTCGTTCGACGTCTCCGCCGCGTCCGCGTGGTGCGCCTGCCCCAGCGCGATCACCCGGCAGAAGGCGGCCGTGCGCTCCAGGGCCACGTCGAAGTCGCCGTCGAACGCCCCCGAGAGGATCGAGTCCGCCATGGTGCGCAGCTCCTCGGCGCCGGGCGGCTCCGCCACGCCCGCCACGGCGTGGTCGACCTGGGCGATCTGCCGGCCGGCCGTGAAGAACGCGGACATGCGGTCGGGGTTCTGCAGCGTCGCGGTCCGCAGCGCGTAGAGGCGCCACAGCGCCCCGGGCAGGGAGCGCGCCGGGCTTTCGGCCCACAGTTCGGCGATGGCCTCCAGGCCCTCCTTGTCCGCGAGCCGGACCAGCCGTTCCGTGACCTCCGGGTCCTCGTTGGCGCGGCCGTGGTGGACCAGTGCCTGGGCGGCCAGGTGCGCGGCCTCGGAGATCCGCGCGGGATCGGCGCCGCCGACGAACGGCTCGAAGTCGACCGGCGCAAAGGGCTTGGGCTTGTGGTGCCGCGGGACCGGGGAGCCGGCCCCGGACGGGGTATCTCCGTACATGCCCACGACGATACTCCGGTTGGCGGGCCCCGAAGGAAGCGGGGGTGCCGGCGCCCCTTTCGCGGGTCCGCGGCGCCCGCCGCGCTTGCGCTAGCATGGTCACGGGCCGTTCCGCGGCCACGGGCCTTTAGCTCAGCTGGTAGAGCATCGGACTTTTAATCCGCTGGTCGCGGGTTCGATCCCCGCAGGGCCCACCGGCGAATCCGCCCCCGCCCGGCCGAGAGCCGGCGCGGGGGCTTTTCTGCGTCCGCGGCGGCCCGGCACGGGGCCCGCCGTAGGCTGTCCACATGAACGAGCTTTTCAGTGACGGGTCCGTTTCCGCGGAGGGCGCCCACCGGGGGACCGCGAAGCACGGCGTCTGGCGGTACTACCACCGCAACGGGCGGCTGAAGGCCGAGGGCGCGTACGACGCCGGCACGCTGTCCGGTCCGTGGGTCTGGTACCGGGAAAACGGGAAGCTGCTGCAGCGCGGAACGTTCGTCGGCGGGAAGCAGCACGGCGAGTGGGAGCGCTTCACCGCGGAGGGCGAACCCCTCGACGTGCGGACGTTCGAGCACGGCAGGAAGACCGGATCGCGCGCATGCTGAGGCGTGGCTGCGCGGCGGGCCCGCGCATCTCAATCCCGCAACGATGCCCGGCCCGCGGCCGCCGGCCCGGGCGCGCGGACCCCCTCGGCCCCAAGGACTCGGAATCCGCGGCATGCGGGCGAAGGACGCCCTCCGCCGGCCGGCCCGGCGGCCGGGGCGCCCGGCCGGGGGAACGCCCCCCGGGCGCCGCCGGCGCTCCCCGCGGTCCCCGGGAACGGCTTACGCTGGGGGAATGCGTCCGATGGCCCGGGCGGCCCAGGCCGCCGTCTTCGCCGCCGCCCTGGCGGCGGGCTCGTTCGTGCCCGCGCACGCCGCCGTCGTTCCCGCCACCCACGAGCCCGTGGTGAGCGGGCGTCCCGGCCCGTCCGTCCCGTGGGCGGACGCATCCGCCACGAACCGCGCCGCGGGTCTGCGGGTGGCCACGTACAACGTCTCGCTCAACCGCGGCGCCGCGGGGGACCTGGTCTCCGACCTCGCAAGTCCGAACAACGCGCAGGCGCAGGCCGTCGCGGAGGTCATCCAGCGCACGGCACCCGACGTGGTGCTCCTCAACGAGTTCGACTACGACGAGGCCCACGAGGCCGCGGACTCGTTTCGCTCCAACTACCTGGCCGCGGGACAGAACGGCCAGGACGGGATCGACTATCCGTACGTCTACGCGGCGCCGTCCAACACGGGGGTGCCCATCGGCGCCGACCTTGACAAGGACGGCACGGTCGGCGGCGCCGCCGACTCGTTCGGCTTCGGCGACTTCGCCGGGCAGTACGGCATGGTGCTGTACTCCAAGCACCCCTTGGTCGAGGAGGAGATCCGCACCTTCCAGACGTTCCGGTGGAAGGACATGCCCGGCAACATGATGCCGCGGGACTACTACGGCCCGCTGGTCTCGAACGTCCTGCGGCTGAGCAGCAAGTCCCACTGGGACGTGCCCGTCCGCGTCGGCGGCGAGACCGTCCACGTGCTGGCGTCGCACCCCACGCCGCCCGTCTTCGACGGTCCCGAGCGCCGCAACATGCGGCGGAACCACGACGAGATCCGGTTCTGGGCCGACTACATCTCCGGCGGCCAGTCCGCCTCCTACATCTACGACGACGACGGCGCCCGCGGCGGGCTGCGCCCCGACGAGCGTTTCGTCGTGCTGGGCGACCTGAACGCCGATCCCCGGCGCGGCGAGTCGCACCCGGCCGCGATCTCGCAGCTCCTGTCGAGCCCGCGGGTGACGGACCCCCGGCCCGAATCGACCGGCGCCGCCGGCCACCTCCCGGCCGGCTTCGGCTCCTTCATCGACCCCCTGTCGCCCCCGGCGCCCGCGGACCGGACCGGCGCGGCCGCGCGGCTCCGGACCGCGGACTTCCGCGGCCGGGGCACCGGGCCGCTGCGCGTGGACTACGTCCTGCCCTCGCGCAACCTGACGGTCTCCGGGTCCGGGGTGTTCTGGCCGGCCGAGGGGGAGGACGGAGCCGACCTCGTGGCCGGCGATCCTCCCCGCACCAGCGACCACCGCCTCGTATGGGTCGACGTGGAACTGCCGTCCGCCGCGGGCGGGGCCACCCGCGGGCACTAGGCCCGGCGCGCCCGATCCCACAGCAGCGCGTGGACGGACAGCGCGCCGGTCAGCGCCACGCCGGCCGCGACGTACAGGCCCGTGGCGATCGAGGGCAGGTACTGCAGCCGCGCCATGCGCTCGGGGGTCAGTCCGTCGGTGGTCTCTCCGCCCCCGGGATCCATCGTGACGCCGAAGAACGTGGCCGCGTAGGCGCTGGCCATCTCCGTGGTCGCCCAGAACGCGGCCGCCGCGAACGACCCGGCCGCCAGCCAGAGCAGCACAAGGAACGGGTTGACGCGCCGGGGCTCGTCGTCGGGGCCCAGCGGGTCCGTCTCCGGGTCCGCCGATCCCGAGGGCGCCGTCGCCGAGGGCACGATCCCCGAGGGCGCGGGGCCGGGGACGCCCGACCACCCGAGTCCCGCGTCCGGAGCGGACCGGCCCGATTCGGTCTGGGCCGCGCCCGCGTCGATCTCCCGCGCGCCGGCGGTGCCGTCCGCGCCGGCGGCGCCGTCCGCGGCGGAGGCCGGCGCGCGCGACGGGCGGCTCGGTTCGGCGGAGGTCGTCCCGGAGTGTCCGGGGCGGGATTGGCCGGCGCGCGCGACGCCGGGGACCGGACGCTGGTACACGGGATCGTAGCGGCTGTCGGGGTGGGAGGAGGGCATGGGCCCAGCCTAGGCGCCCCGGCCTAGGATGGTCCCATGTCCGAGGCGCTGTTTTCCCGACCCGCGGCGGAGCGGGCCGGGACCCACCTGCTGGTGATGCTCCACGGCTACGGATCCTCGGCGGCCGCCATGGCCTCCCTTTTCCCGGCGTTGCCGGAGCACGTCACCGGCGCCGCGCTGAGCGGCCCCCTGGACGTCGGCGGAGAGCGCGGCTGGTTCCTCCTGGACTACCTCCTGACCCACGACTTCGCCGAGGTCGTCGCCTCGGCGCAGCGCGTCCTCGACTGGCAGGACGCCCACGCGGACGGCTACGCGTCCGTGAGCCTGCTCGGGTACTCGCAGGGGATGGCCATGGCCACGACCCTGATGCGGTTGCGGCCCGGCGCCTACCGCGCGGCCGTCGGCCTGAGCGGGTTCGTCCTGCGGAACGACCTGCTCGAGCTCTCCGAGTCCCCGCCCGCCGACCCCGCGGCCCGCGTCCCGTTCTTCTGGGGACGCGACCCGCGGGACCCGGTGATCAACTCCGACGCCGTGGCGCACGGCGCGGCGTGGCTCGAGGGCCACACGCGGCTGACGTCGAGGACGTACCCAGGTATGGGCCACGGGGTCGGCGCCGACGAGCTGCGCGACGTCGCGGTGTTCCTGCGGCACTACCTCCCGGCGACGGCCTAGAGGACGTCGCGGGTCTCGTTCCGGGTCACCTGCTCGCCCGTGCCCGGGTCCACGACGGACCGGGACTCGCTCACGCGGCGGCTGGAGCGCGGCATGCCGACGACCAGCGAGATGATCAGCGTCAGGACCCCCGCGCCCATCAGGATGTAGCCGACCATGGTGAGGCTGACGCCCGGGACGGCGTCCCTGACGGCGAAGGCCAGGATGGCCCCCAGCGCCAGCAAGAAGATGGAAAGTCCGATGCGCATGATGTGCCCCCTGTGGATGTGCTGTCGGCGTGACGGGCGCCACGCCTCGGCCCAAGCTACCGCACGCCGCGGAGCCGGCGCTCGCCGACGGGCCGCGCCGCGCCTAGAGTAGGGCTCCTATGAAAGACAAACTCACCTCCACGGTCCTCGGCCCCGACGGCAAACCGGTGCCCGGCGTCCAGAACGCCATCCTCAAGGCGATCGGGGTTCAGCGGCCCCTCGTGCTCGCCTACCTGAGCCGCCTGCGCCGGAGGAACCCGCGCCACACGAGCGCGGAGCTCGTGAGGCTCATCGAGCGCGACTACCTGCTCGCGGTGACCGGCGGTGGCGCGGCCGTCGGCGCGACGGCCGCCGTGCCCGGCGTCGGGACGGCCGCCTCGCTCGGCCTCTCCGCGGCCGCGACCATGGGCTTTCTCGAGGCCAGCGCCCTCTACGCGCAGTCGCTCGCGGAACTGCACGGCATCACCACCGAGGATCCGGAAAAGGCCCGCGCGCTGGTCATGGCTATCCTGATGGGCGACGAGGGCAGCTCCATGATCTCCGCGCTGACCCACCAGGCGGCCGGCCGTGGCGCCGGGCCCGTCCAGGGCTGGGGCGCCGTCTTCGGCGCCAGCAGCCAGAAGGGCCTGTG
Organism: Arthrobacter halodurans; assembly: GCF_041877255.1. Classification (NCBI taxonomy): domain Bacteria; kingdom Bacillati; phylum Actinomycetota; class Actinomycetes; order Micrococcales; family Micrococcaceae; genus Arthrobacter; species Arthrobacter halodurans. The sequence continues at coordinate 62,605 of NZ_JBHDLJ010000016.1, read as the reverse complement.
GGGCGGGATCACCAAGGACATCCAGCGCCGGTTCCTCCGCAGGATGCTGGCGACGCAGGGAGCGTCGATGTTCGGCCGTGCCATCCCGTTCGGGATCGGGGCCGCGATCGGCGGCGTCGGCAACCGCTATCTCGGCAAGAAGGTCATCGAGGCGGCCGGATTGGCCTTCGGGCCGCTCCCGATGGTGATTCCCGGGGACATTGTGGCCGAGCGGCCGCGGAACGACGCCGGCGACGACGAATCCCGCCGCCGCGCCGAGGCCGAGGTCGAGCGGAGCATCGAGGCCGAGTTGCGGCGGCGCCTGGGGAACTAGGCCGGCGGGTGGCCCCGGGGGCTAGAGGACCAGCCAAACGGTCGCCGCCAGGGCCGCCAACGCGACGGCGGCGACGACGACCACCGCGAGGGCGGCACCGGTCGACAGGAACAGCATGCGCACCAGCGTCCTGCGCGCGGAGAGGTGGGGGCGCGCCGCGGCGCGGTTGCGCGGGGATGCGTGGTGGGTCATGGGGGAACTCCGGATCGTTGGGCGGCCGGGCCGCGCGTCATCGTGGGTCCCTCCCCGCTCTGTATCCCAACCTGAGAGTTTCCGCCCCCGGACGCGGGGGGCTTGCTCCTTCGGTGAGCCCGGGCACGCCGGACTGCTTTCCAGAGGTGCCTCTTCGCGGCGGTACGGGGGCCTGAGAGTTTCCCGGGGAGGAAATTGCTCCTACGGCGCCCGACGGCTGTGCCGTGCGGGCTCTCCCGCCGCGGTTCGACGGCGTATGCGGTTGTGCCGCGGCCGAAACCGGCGGTTCCTCCATCGTATCGGGTGAAGGTCCGCCCGGCCGTTGCCCCGCATGCCCGCGCCCGCCAGCGTGTGCCGCCTGCGGGAGTACTCGTGTTTGACATGCAGCGGGCGTCCGTCGAGGACGGCCAGGGGTTCGCGTTGGCCGGGACGGCGCAGGCCGGGATGCTCCCCGAGCTGGACGACGCCGGATGCACCACCGTGGCCAAAATCCGCGACAGCGCCTTCCACGGAACCGATCTGGCGCAGTGCCTCGGCGGACCCGCGCGGGCACACTGGATGCGCGGGGATCCATACGCGCTCCGGCCCGCGGCGGGCGGCCCGGTGGCGCGTGACCGGGCGCCAGAACCTTTACTTGTTTTTGACAGATGGCAGGGTATCGTTGCGAATGATCCGGGCGGTTCCCCCCAACACGTCCGGATCGTCGTGGTGAGTGTGACGCGAACCCGAGTGAAACGCCCCGCCGGATGGATCGGCGGGGCGTTTTTCCGTGCCGTCCGGTGCCCGCCGCGCGTCCGGCGGGTTCCTGACCCCCCGGCCGGCGGGCACTGGCTTCACGTGTAAGGCCGATGTAGCGTAGGCAACACGACGCGCTCCCCCCGAGGCGCCGTCGTTCCCCTGACCTAGTCGAAGGAGACGCTGTGAGCACGAGGATCGAGAAGCAGATCATGGTGAACGTGCCGGTGAGCACGGTCTACAACCAGTGGACGCAATTCGAGGAATTCCCGCACTTCATGGGCGGGGTCCAGCAGGTGACCCAGCTCGGCGACGACCGCCTGGAGTGGGTCGCCGAGATCGGCGGGGTCCGCCGGCAGTGGGAGGCGCGGATCCTGGAGCAGGTCCCGGACCGGAAGGTCGCGTGGGCCGCCACGGAGGGTGCGACCAACGCCGGCGCCGTGACCTTCGAGGACGTCGGCGGAGGACAGACGTCCGTGAGGCTGTCGCTGGACTACGAACCCGAGGGAATCGTCGAGAAGATCGGCGACAAGCTCAACGTGGTGGAGCGGCAGGCGGAGGGCGACCTGGCCCGCTTCAAGGAGTTCGTCGAGGCCGAGGGCTATGCCACCGGCGCCTGGCGCGGCACGGTGGTCGGAGGCGCTTCCGGCGGCACACCGGACGTGGACGATGCCGCCTCGTCGCGCGGCGACAGCGGCAAGGCCGGCCTGTCCGGCAAGTCGGTCGCCGCGGGGATCGGCGTCGCCGCGGCCGCAGCCGCCGGGGTCGTGGCAGCCTCGGGCGCGAAGAAGTCCGACGACGATCCGATCGTCGCGGAGCCGGCCGTGACGCCGGTCGCGCCGGCGGTCGGAACCGAGCCGTCGCCCGTCACGGAGCCGGCGCCCCTGGCGGACGAGGTCGTCATCACCGACGCGGACGTCGCAGCGGAGCGGCCCGTCCGTCCCGCCGACGAGGTCCCCACCGTGAATCCGGACGGCACCACGCGCTGGTAGCAGCCCGCCGGTTCCGGGGCGGCACGCCGCGCGGCGTGCCGCCCCCGCCCGGCCGGTCCCGGCGCGTGCGGTCCCGCCGCGGGTGCGCGCGGCCCCTGTGGTCCCTCCGCGGTCAGGCGCGGCGGGACGGCACGACGCGGCGGCGCAGCGCCGCGAAGAACACCAGCGCGAGGCCGGCCACGCACAGCAGCATGGCCAGCCACAGGAGGTTCGTATCCAGCGCGGTCGCGGGGCAGCCCGCCGGGGCGTCGTCCTCCACACACGACCGCCAAGGCTGCAGGAACAGCACGACGCCGGCCGCGCCTCCCACGACGACGGCAGACCATCCCCAGACGGCCCACGGCGTCGCGTTCCTCGGTTTGTGGCTCATGCGTCCATCACACCACACGCGTCGATGGGGTTCGGGCGCCGCCCCTGCGAGGATCCTGACATGGAAGAGAAGCCCGGGCCCGCCCGGCGACGCCACCTCGTCTTCGTCCATGGCGGGGGAGCCGGGCCGTGGATGTGGCGGGCCCAGGAAGAGCACTTCGGGGACCGGTTCACCGTCCACACCCCCACGCTGCCCGGACACCGGGGAGAGAAACGCGACGCGTACCGTTCCCACGCGCACGCCGCGGCGGTCGTGGCCGAGGATGTCGGACTCGGGCGGCTGCGGGGTCCCGTGACTGTGGTCGGCTTCTCGGTCGGCGGGCAGATCGCCATCGAGCTAGCGACGGCGTATCCCAGCGTCGTGACGGGCACGGTCGTCGCCAGTGCCCTGCTGTCGCCATGGAGGGGGGCGCGCGCCCTGGCCACCGTGTCCTCGGCCGCCGCCCCCCTGGCCCGGATTCGAGTATTCGCGTGGTGGCAGGCGCGGGAGCTGGGCATCGGCGCGGAGGACTTCGAGGACTACTTCGCGGTCTCGCGCTCGATGACCGCGCGGTCGATGCGGTGCCTCCTGTACTCCAACTTCTCGTTCGCGGTGCCCCCGGAGTTCCTCCGATCCCGCCGCCCGGCGCTGCTGGTGGCCGGATCCCGCGAGCGGCGCCCCGTTCTCGCGGGCATGGAGCGGGTCCGTGCCCTGCGTCCCGGGTGCGAACTCGAACTCATCCGCGGCGCGGGCCACGACGCTCCGCTGTCCCACCCGGCTTCTTTCAACCGCGTGCTCGAGGGCTGGCTGGACGGGGGCGAACCGGTGCGGGGCGAGTCTGGACCGGGCAGGGGCGGGCCGCGGCCCGGCGGGCGGTGCACGGACGGCTGAGACGGCGAAGTGCCCCGGCCGGGGCGGCCGGGGCACTTCGGCGGCACCGGCACCGGGGGGTGCCGGGACGCGGGATCCTACTTGCCGAAGGCGTCCTTGGCGGCGTCCTTGACGTGCTCGCCGGCCTGCTTGGACTTGGCGGCCGCCTGGTCGGCGGCGCCCTCCGCCTGCAGGCTCTCGTTGTTGGTCGCGTCCCCGAAGGCCTCCTTGGCCTTGCCGGTGGCTTCCTGCGCGTTGTTGCTGATCTTGTCTCCGAGTCCCATGTTCTGCTCCTTTGAGTGGGTTTTCCTTGGCGGGCGCCCGGGATCTCCCGGGCACACGGTGATGCGGTTCCTAGTGGGTCGGCGCCGCGGGTCCGCGCCCCCGGCGTCCCCTCCGGCCCTTGAGCCAGCCCGCCGCCGCCGTGGCGATGGCCGCGATGATCTTGTTCCTCATGTGGTTCCTCCGATGGGTGGGTGGGGTGGCGCCGGGCCTCGCCCGGCGTGGTCCGGCTACTTCTTGGCGACCGAATACTCGATCGCGAGGTGCCGCAGCGGCGTGCCCAGGCACCGCACGACGTCGGACGCGACCCCCGCCGTCAGCTTCTCCGTGAGATCGGCCAGGCGGGTGTTCGGCTCGGCGTGCACGTGGAGCACCAGCACCGGCGCGCCGATGCTGCCGCGTAGCACGGCCCTGGCCGCGTCGACGCCGGGCAGCGCCGCGGCGGCGTCCGAGGCCGCGGCCTCGAGCACCTTCGGCTCCATCGTGGTCGATCCGGCGCCCGGGTCCTCGGTGAAGCGCAGGGGCCCGGCCCGCCCGGTCCGCGGAACCTGGCGCCCCAGCCAGGCCAGCCCGAGGAAAACCAGGACGACGCCGGCGCCGATCACGGCGGCGGGCAGCCACGGCTGCTCCAGCGCACCGGCCGCGCCGGGGGCGACTCCCGCTTCCGGGTCGGCCACGAGGCCGGTGGCCCCGGCCGGGGTCGTCCACCCGGCGGTCGCCTGCGCCCACGGCCACACGGCCCAGAGGCCGCCGGCCAGGAGCACGAGGCCCATCGCGATCAGCAGCGTGCGGTTCAACGCCGCGGGGAAGGTCCTCACGAGGAACTCACCATCCTGACACTTGTCGTGGGGACCCTGCCGTCGAGGTTGGCGCGCAGGATGCCGTCGGCCGCCTCGGTGACGGTTCCGGCCAGTTCGCGGTGCTCGCGCAGCGGCGTCCCGACGCTCAGCCGCAGACGGTTTCCCCGCAGCCGGGCCCTGGACCGCCCCACGCCGTCGAGTCCGCGGATCCGGTTTTCCACCAGCTGCTCGACGCCGCGCCGCGTGACCACGGCCTCGGCCGACTCCACGGCGTCGGCCGCCGGAACCGGCGTCGGCACGTTGCCGGTGCGGCCCGGAAGCAGCCCGCTCAGGAGCAGGACCAGGCCGAGCAGCGCGGCCACGCCGCCCACCGCGGCCACGCCCGGCGCGCCCCACGGGAGTTTCCCGGCGCCGGACAGGGACGCCGCGGCGGCGAGCCACCGGCCGTCCTGCAGGCGCAGGACGCCGAGGACGGCCAGCGCCGCGCCGATGGCGGTGACGGCGAGGGCCGCGATCGTGGCCGGAACCACGCGGGCGGGCCGCCGCCGCAGGGATGTGTTCGTCATAGGACCCTCCTCACGGGCGGTGCGGCCTCGAGCCACTCCACCTGGATGTCGACGGGCGCCGCGGTGACGCCGGCGAACCGGCGAAGGTCCTCGACGATGCCGCGGCGGACCTCGTCCGTGGCGCCGCGGATGTCCGCGGGGAAGCGCAGGCCGATCCGGACGGAGACCGACGCGGTGTTCCCCGCGACGGTGCAGGAGGCGGGCGGCAGGGAGGCGAAGTCCGTGTCGGATCCGATCCCGAGCACGCCGCCGGTGCGGGCGCCCACGGCGGGATGCGATGCCGCGGACTTGGCCGCCAGGCGGCCGACCGCGCGCTCGCTGATGGTCAGCCGCCCGCGGTCGCCCGGGGCCGCCGGCCCGACGGGTTCGGGACGGGCCATCTCAGCGCCGACCCTGGATGCGGCCCGCGAGGTCCTGCAGGTCCACGCGTCCGTCCAGCACGCGCCCGACCCCGAAGGCCACCGCGGCCACGACGGCCACCAGGAGCACCCGCCAGAATCCGCCGAAGGCCCACACGGTGCCCAGGGCCAGTCCCACCGCGACGCAGAAACGTGCGCTCGTCACGGCCTACTCCAGGCGATCGGAGCGGTCGGAGGCGGCTGCGTCGTCGTCCTCGGGGAGGTGCACGTCGGTGACGTTCACGTTGACCTCGATGACGTCCAGCGAGGTCCCGTGCTCGACGGCCTGGATGATGGAACGGCGGATGTCCTCTGCGACCTCGGCGATCGCGACGCCGTACTCCACGACGATGTTGACGTCGATCGCGGCCTGGCGCTCGCCCTTCTCGACGCTGACGCCTCCGCTGACGTTGGTCTGCGAGCCGGGGATGCGCTCGGTCAGGGTGGACAGGGCGCGGCGCGCCGCGTTGCCCATGGCGTACACGCCCGGAACCTCGCGGGCGGCGATGCCGGCGAGCTTCTGCACCACGGTGTCGGCGATGGTGGTGGAGCCGTGCTCGGTGTGCAGCGGGCCCTCCGGGCGGCGCTCGACCGCAGACGTCGAGGCGGACTCGGCGGCGCGCGTCTCCTCGGTGGTCTTCGGAAGTCGGTGCGTGGCGTTCTCGGCCATGGTGCTCTCCATTTCGTCTGGCGGCATTTCGTCGTACGCCACTACAGACGGGGGTGGGGGAGCATTCGTCACGGAAAAGCCGGAAAAACTTTTCGCCTGACCGGCGTCAGGGGTTCCGGCCGGCCCCGTGCTCGAGCACCGTGACGGCCACGCAGTCCAGTTCGACGCCGTGCCCGCCGAACACCCGGTGCACGAGTTCCTGCACGGCGACGGCGACGTCGGTGGCGCGGTGCCCGGCCTCCACCCCGATGTCGATGCGCGCCTCGAAGCGACCGCCGGGGCGCGCGACGCGGAGGGACTCGTGCGGCGCGGCCGTGCGCGTGGCCAGGGAGCGCACGACGGCGCTGGTCGGCGGGAACACGGCGGCGACGCCGTCGAGCGCCAACACCTGGGCGACGGCGTCGGCGCGCGCAGCCTCGTCAATCGACGGGTTCTGGGTCGGGCTACTCATCGATGATGTCCTCCACGGAGACGTCCACGGATACCGGGGTGACGCCGAGCTCGTCGGCGAGGGACGCGGTGACGACGGCGCGCAGCCGCTCGGCCGCCTCCATGGCGCGCTCGCCGGGGCGAAGCTGCACGTTGACCTGGCAGGCGACGGCCGGGCCCCCGTCCCGGTCCGTGGTTTCGGTGGCGCCGTGGCGGCGCAGTTCGATCCCGTCGATCGTGTCGGCGGCGCGGCGGATGACCTCGTTCAGCACGTAGACGCTGACGTCGACGGGGCCGCGCGGGGTGAGCCGCACGCGGATGCGGCGGCCGCGGCGGATCTCGGCGCGGATGCCGTCCATGACCGAGCGGCGGACCCGCTCGAGCACGGCGTCCTCCTCGGTCTCCTGCTCGGGGGTGCCCCGCAGCCCCCGCGTGGCCTGGAGGAGCGGCTGCAGGCGCCGTCGCTGCTCCTGGCAGTGCGGGCAGGAGGCCTCGTGCCCGTCGGGCGGGAGATCGAGGCGTTCCCAGACGTCTTCCTCGGACCGGTCGCACGCCGGCACGCCCCGGGGTCCTGTGGTCATTTCCACGAGTCCATCCTTTCGGCCAGGGCCGTGCGTGCGCGGGCGATGCGCCCGCGCACGGTGGCTAGTGGTTCTCCGGTGATCCGCGCGATGTCCTGATAGCTCATTCCCTGGACCTCGCGCAGGGTCCAGGCTTCGCGCTGGGTGTCGGGCAGTGCGGCGAGATGCCCGCGCAACGCGTCGAGGGCCAGCCGTGTTTCCGCCGCGCCCTCGGGCCCCGCGGGGAGGCGTCGGCTGGCCTCGCTGCCGGTCTGCGACGCCTCGCGCTCGGCGGGGTCGCCGCCGTCGGGCCGCCGCTTCCTGAGGGCGTCGATGCAGCGGTGGGAGGCGATCCGGTAGAGCCAGGTGGAGGCCGCCTCCGTCGCGCGTAGGGTCGGTAACCGTCGCCACGCGGTGAGCAGGACGTCCTGGACGGCGTCCTCCGCGTCCGGCCCGTTGCCCAACATGCCGCGGCAGAACCGCAGGATCCCGCGCTGGTACCTGCGCACGAGTTCCTCGAAGGCGTCGAGATCGCCCGATTGGGCCCGGGCGACCAGTGCCGGATCGCTGAGATCGGCGACCGCGTCCATGCTCGCCCTTCCGCTGGTGGGACCGCCCGTCGGCTGGTGCCGGGCGGGGACTACGGTCTCGACCCTAGCAAGTCCGCGCGCCCGCGGCGCGGTCGGCCGATCAGCCGACGAGCGAGACGCCGAGGACGGCGAGGACGCCGAAGGCAACGCCCCAGATCACGATGGAAATGCACTGCCACAGGATCACGGAGTTTTTCGACGCCCCGAAAGAGACCATCGCGGCCGAGGTGATCTGGCTGGGCAGGATGGTCTGGCCCAGGAGGCTCACGCCGGCAACCCCGTACTTGTCGAACTGCGCGCGCAGCTTCTGCCGACGGGCGGAGGGTTCGCGGGGCTCCTTGCCGCCAACCACCTTGGACCGCACGCCGTGCGCGCTCTGCACGAAGACCAGCATCGAGGCCACGTTGCCCACGATGGCCGCGACGATCGCTATCGCGGGGTTCATTCCGGCGAGCACGCCGATCACCGAACCGAAGTAGGACTCGACGAACGGGATCGCGGCCACCAGCATCACCCCCGCCCACTGCAACACGGGGGCCAGCGACGAGGTGAAGTCCTGCAGCGCGTCGATCATGGGGGTTCCTCTCGGGTGGCGTGAAGGGGAGGGCCTGGTCCCCGTCCGTTCAACCGAGCCTAGCGAGGAGGGCCCCGCGGGGAATGACACTTGCGGATGATCTTCGCATGCACCGTGAGGCGTACCGCGGCGACGGCCGCCGTCAACACCCGGTGTTTCCAAGGGCCGTCCGGCCGCATAGGGTGACCGCAGCACGAGCGACACCACGCCGATCCGCGGAGCCCCGATGACACGCCGCCCCACCCACCGACGGTCGACACGCCGCCGCGCCCCCGCCGCCCCCTGGCACGCCGCCGCCCCCTGGCACGCCGCCGCCCCCTGGCTCGCCGCCGCCGCGACGGCGTCACTCGTGCTGACCGGGTGCTCGTCCCGGCCCGGGATCGAGATCGGCACGGCCCCGGACAGCGCGGAGCTGCGGGCCGGCGTGGGCGAAGCGGGGCTGCGCGCGCATCTCGAGGCCCTGCAGGAGGCGGCCGACGCCAACGGCGGGAACCGGGCGTCGGGCACCGGAGGCTACGAGGCCTCGGCGGCGTACGTGGAGGACCGCCTGCGCGGCGCCGGCTACGACCCGGTGCGCCAGGGATTCAGCCACGAGGGCCGGCGCGACAGGGACATCGAGACGTTCAACATCGTCGCCGACACGGCCGGCGACGCCTCCCGCACGGTCGTCCTCGGGGCGCACTTGGACTCGGTGGCGCGGGGCCCGGGCATCAACGACAACGGCAGCGGGGTCGCGGCGGTGCTGGAGGTGGCCGTGCGGCTGGCCGCATCGGGCACGGTCCCGCCCAACAGGATCCGCTTCGCCTTCTGGGGTGGCGAGGAGGACGGCCTGTACGGCTCGGAGCACTATGTCGACGGGCTCTCCGACGAGCAGGCCGAACAGCACCTGGCGTACCTGAACCTGGACATGGTGGGCTCGCCGAACGGCGTCGTCCTGGTCTACGACGGCGACGGGTCGGACTATGGCGGCCGCCTCCCGAACGGCTCCGGGGAGATCGAGCGGGTGTTCCTGGACCACTTCTCCGCCGCGGGCGTCCTGGCGGGACCCACGGAGTTCGACGGCGGGTCCGACTACCAGGCCTTCCTGGACCGGGACATCCCGTCCGGCGGCCTCTTCACGGGGGACGAGGGGTCCAAGTCCGACCCCGAGGCCGCGGCGTTCGGCGGTACGCCCGGCGACAAGTACGACTCCTGCTACCACCGCAGTTGCGACACGTTGGGCAACGTCGACCCGGAGGTCCTGGAGACGATGGCGGACGCCCTCATGCACGCGACACTTGCCTTGGGCGAGGCCGGGACGGACGACTAGGCGGTCGCCGCCACGCGCCGCAGCTGCCGGGCCGGATCCAGCTCGCGGGCCGGGTTGCCGCCGAAGAGGCTGTCCACCGGCAGGTCCTCGCCCTTCATCAGGAACGAGTCAGCCGCCACTTCCGCGCCGTCCTGCAGGTTCACCCCGTAGTGGATGAAGGCGGCGACCCCGATCGTGCAGCCGTTCCCGAGCGTGATGTGGCCCGACTTGAAGGTTCCGTCCTCCAGGGAGTGCCCCTGCAGGATGGACGCCTCGTTCAGCTCGCAGTCGTCGCCGATCGAGACCAGGGTCTTTTCCACCAGGCCGCCTCCGCCGTCGTAGAGGCGCTTGCCGACCTTCACGCCGAAGAGGCGCCACACCATGGGCCGGAAGGGGGTCCCCGTGAACGGCGCCCCGCCGAGCAGCTTCCACAGGCGCTCGTGGTGCCAGAAGTAGGGGTCGTAGATGGAGCAGAACCGCGGCTCGAGCCGCCCGAACCCCAGCACCGCCCGCTCCGCGAAGGCGGACAGGAGGATGCCATAGACCAGGAAGATGAGCGTCCCGGCGCCGACGGCGAGCACGCCCAGCACGTCGTAGAGCGCGACGGAGAGCGCGCCGATGACGGTCGCCGAGAAGAGCTGGAACCAGCGCAGGGCCAGATACAGGGCCATGGAACCGATGTTGTGCCGGTTCTTGGCCGGGAGCAGCCGGCTCTTGGCGTCCTCCAGCTTCAGGTCGTCGAACTGGCTGTCACGCTGGACGGAGCGGGGGATCTCGAACGCCGGCGAGCCGAGGAGCCCGACGTCGCGGCGGACCGGCCCGTCGATGGGCACGAGGACCTTGGTGCCCAGGAGGCAGTTCTCGCCGACCCGGGACGCGATGGGCCAGGTGATGTCGTTGCCCAGGAAGTTGCGGTCGCCGATCTCCACGACCGAGAGCCGGAACGACGTGCTCGTGTACTCCGCGTTCATCATGTTCAGGCCGTCGGAGACCATGGTGCCGTAGCCGACCTTGCTGAGGTACGGGGAGTCGTGGGCCACGCCGGGACCGAAGTTGGACCCCGTTTGGTCGATCTTCTTGCCGAGGTCCCACCCCAACGCCTTGAGGTAGTGGACGATGTACGAGCTGTCCCCGAAGAGTGTCAGGTACGGCTTGATGTTTGTCAGCGCCAGGACCATGCGGTGGAGCGCGTAGCGGATCCCGTAGAGCGGGAAGGTGGTCTCGGCCGGCGTCGCGAGGTTGAGCAGCCGCGGGACCGTGAGCACGGCGACTAGGCCGCTGACCATGCCGCCGATGAAGAGCGCCAGCGACAGGAGCGCCGCGTCGAGGTAGAACAGCGGGTTCGTGGGTTCGAGGTGCCCCGTCTCAAGGTAGCCCGGCAGCAGCCCGGCCAGCAGGATTAGGCCGCCGGGCACGACCAGCACCAGCCGGTTGAAGAGCTGGAAGGCGCTGAAGACCACGCGGCGGCGGGTCCCGCAGCGCCGGGGCCGGATCCGCGCGTAGCTCGTGGCCGCGGGGACGGCGGGCGATCCGTGCCAGACCTCGCCGGCGGGCACCGACTGCCCCTCGTGCAGCGCGGACGCGTGGCCCAGTTGCGAGTCGTCGCCCATGGCGGTGCCGATGTCGAAGACCGTCTTCTGGGACACCAGGACGTTGTTGCCGATCGTGACCGGGCCCGTCTCGATCACGCCGCGGCGGACGCGGTAGCCGAGCATAACGGCGTTCTTGTGGATGACGGTGCCCTCGCCGATGCTGATGAGGTCGGGGCAGGCGGGCACGATGCGGGAGAAGATGGAGACGCCCTTGCCGATCCTGGCGCCGAGCATTCGGAGGTAGACGACATAGAGCGGGGATCCGACGAACGCGGCCATGGGGCTGGCCCGGGTCACCAGCCGGACGATCCAGAACCTCAGGTAGCCCAGCCCCCAGAGTGGGATCACCTGTTGCTTCATGCGCCCCACAAGGGCCCACTTGAACAGCACGGGCGTGATCGTCAGGACCACGAACATGCCGGCGCCGAACGCGATGCTGCGCAGCCAGAGCTCGAACAGCGTCGGGGCCGCGGAGACCCACGTGAAGGAGAAGACCAGCAGGAGCGCCGCGTAGGTGGTGTAGCCGAGGAAGAACAGCAGCTGCGCCGCGCCCGTGAGCGTGTATTTGAGCGAGCTCGGGGCCGGCCGGGGGGCGGGAGGCGCGGCCGGTTCCGCGCCCGCGGACGCGAGCTCGGCGGCCATCCGCTCGGCCTCCAGCATCGCCGCGAGGCGCCGGAGCGTGGGCTGCTGGTACACGTCCTGCATGGCCGCCGAGGGAAGATCCGTGTGCCTGCGGATCCCGGCGCAGAAGTGGGCCATCAGCAGCGAGTTGGCCCCGAGGTCGTCGAAGAAGTGCGCGTCGACCGAGGGCCGCTCTAGGCCCAGGACGGCGCCCAGCTGCTCGGCCAGCGCGCGTTCGGCATCCGTCTCCGGGGGCACGTACGCGGCCGCGTTGCCGCCCGCGCGCCGGGCGGTCGGGGCCGGAAGGTTCTTCCGGTCCGCCTTGCCGCTGGGCATCAGGGGGATGGTGTCGAGCCGGTCGAGGTAGGCGGGCACCATGTACGCGGGCAGTCGCTCGCGGAGCGCGCGGTCCAGCTCGGCCTCGTCCAGCCCCGCGGCGTCCCCGCGCAGGGTGTAGTAGGCGGCGAGCTCGACGACGCCGGGCGCCGGGCTGTGGGTGTCCACGACGGCGAGGGCGATCGCGGGGTGCTCGAGGAGCACCGACTCGATCTCCGACAGCTCGATCCGGTAGCCGCGGATCTTCACCTGCGTGTCGATCCGGCCGAGGTACTCGATGGTGCCCTCGGGCGTGAACCGCCCCAGGTCGCCGGTGCGGTAGATCCTCCCCGACGGGTTGTTCTCGATCCCGAGGAAGTCGGGGATGAACGCCCGCTCGGTGAGATCGTCGCGGTTGACGTAGCCCCGGGCGAGGCCGATCCCGGCGATGCCGATCTCCCCGAGCTCGCCCGCGGGCAGCGCTCGCGCCTCCTCGGGGTCCAGGATCACGGCGGAGTACGTCGGCAGCGGCACGCCGAGCGTGACGGGCTTGTCCGGATGGACCACGTCCCACGTCGCGGTCACCGTGGCCTCGGTGGGGCCGTAGACGTTCAGGAAGCGGCGCCCCGGCCGGTGCCAGCGCGTGACCAGGTCCTTCGGGCAGGCTTCGCCGGAGACCAGCAGGAAGCGCAGCCCGGGGAGGTCCTCGTCCAGGGTGGCCAGCAGCGTCGGGACGCAGCACATGGCGGTGATGCGGCGCTCCTGCAGGTAGTCGCTCAAGTCCATGCCCAGGAGCGCGGAGCCCCCGGGCTTGGGCACCAGCGTGGCCCCCACCATCCACGGCACCCAGATCTCCTCGACCGAGAAGTCGAACGCGATCGTCATGCCTTGGTAGACGCGGTCCCCGGGTTCGTAGCCGTAGGTTTCCGCGGCCACGAGCACGAAGTTGCAGATGCTCGGGTGGTCCACGGCGACCCCCTTGGGGCGTCCCGTGGACCCGGAGGTGTAGATGATGTAGGCGAGCTCGCCGGCGGTCGCACCGACGGCCTCCCGCGCCGGCCGGGAGGGATCCTGGCGGGCGACCGCCGGGTCCTCCTCGTCCAGGCACAGCGTCCGCGCGGCGATCCGCGGCAGCTTCGCACGGAGGTGGGACAGTGTCAGCACCAGGCTGACGCCCGCGTCCCCGACGATGTAGGCGAGCCGGTCCTCCGGGAAGCCCGCGTCGAGCGGGACGTAGGCCGCGCCCGTCTTCAGCACGGCCAGGAGCGCCACGTAGGAGCGGACGGGCTGGTCGAAGAGCAGCGCGACCCTCGTGCCGGGACCCGCGCCTTGCGCCGCGAGGTAGCGGGCCAGCCGGTTGGCCGCCGCGTCCAGCTCGCCGTACGTGAGGGTGGCGTCCGGGGAGTCGACGGCGAGCTGCGCGGACCTCCCCGCGGCCGCCAGGGCGTCGCACCGCTCCTCGAAGAGTGTGTCCAGACGTTGCCCCGGCCTCCACCGGATCGCGTCGTCGGCCTCCGGGGCCCCCAGGACGGTCCCCTGGAGCTGGTCCCCGGGGCCACCGGCGAGCATCGTCATGGCGCGACCGCCCGCTCCGCCCCGAGCTCCGTCACGGCGTCGATGATCAGCCGGCAGGCCGTCTCGACCACCTCGGAGCTGGAGTTCAGGGGCGGCAGGAGGCGCACCACGCCGCCGCCGCGGCCACCGGTCTCCAGGATGAGGCCCTCCTGCAACAGGCGGTCCTGGACCGCGCGGGCCAGCGCGCCGTCGGGCTGCCCGTCGAGCGGGTCGACCAGTTCGATGCCCCACATCATGCCCCGGCCGCGCACCTCGAGGACCCACGGCAGGTCGCGGAGGGCGCCGAAGAGCCCGCCGATGCGCTCGCCCTGTTCCCGCACGTTCTCCAGCACGCGGTCGCGCCGGAAGATCCGCACGGCCTCGGCGCCCGCGGCGAAGGCCAGCTGGTTGCCGCGGAACGTTCCGGTGTGCGCGCCGGGGGCCCAGACGTCCAACGACTTGTCGTACATGATCAGCGCGACCGGTGTTCCGAGGCCGCTGAGGGCCTTGGAGGCCACGATGACGTCCGGTTCGATCCCGTACTGCTCGAACGCGAACCAGGTGCCGGTGCGCCCGCAGCCGGTCTGCACCTCGTCGACGATCAGCGGAATCCCCAGCTCCCGGGTCACGGCCCTGACGCGCTGGACGAATTCCACGGGGGCGGGGATGACGCCGCCTTCGCCCTGGACCAGTTCAAGGATCACCGCGGCGGGCAGGGCCACCCCGCCATGGTCGTCCCGCAGCGCGTTTTCGAAGTAGTCGGCGCAAAGCCGGCCGCAATCCTCCGGGGTCCCGCCGAACGGGGGGCGGGCGGCATACGGGAACGGGAAGAAGTGCACGCCGGGAACGCCGTTGGGGACCGGGGCCTTCTGCTCGACCAGCCCGGTGAGGGCCATGCCGACGGCGCTGGCCCCGTGGAAGCCACCCCGGAACGCCACGATGTCGCCCCGTCCGGTGGCCGTCTTGCAGAGCTTGACCGCGGCGTCGACGGCGTTGGCGCCGGTCGGGCCGCAGAAGTGGATCTTCGTGCGTTCGCGCATGGCCGCGGGCAGCATCGACAGTTGGGCGTCGGTGAACGCCTCCTTTGCCGGCGTGGGGAAGTCCAACCCGTGGGTGAGCCTGCCGAGCTGTTCCGTGGCGACGGCCACGAGTTCGGGATGGTTGTGCCCGAGGGACAGCACGCCGGCACCGGCAAGGAAGTCGATGAAGACGTTGCCGTCGACGTCGCGCACGAAGCTCCCGTGCGCCTCGTCGATGGCGATGGGCAGGCGCCGCGGGTAGCTGCGCGCGTTCGATTCGCGCGCCGCCTGCCGCGCGAGCATCTGCGCGGACTTCGGCCCGGGCACGGGGCCCGAGACGTCCGGGGCCGTGAGGCCGGCCAGGGTGGCGACTTCGGGTTGTGCGGTCATGGTGGTTTCCTCCTTGCGTCGGGTTTCCCCCGACTTCCTTCGACGCTGGCTGGAGCTGCCGAGCGGTTCGCCCCTCCCCGGGGACGGACCGCCAAGCCTTCATTTGATGGACGGCGGCGTTATTGCGGCGTTATCGGTGCGTTGGTTCCGGGCGCCCGCCTAACCGGCCGCCGGCGCGTGGATGCGGCCCGCCGCGTGGGACGGGGCGCGTCCCGGCTGGCGGTCCCTCGGCGGGCCGCCGGGGAAGGCCCGCGCCAGCGCCTCGCAGGCGACGTCCAGCGAACCCTCATCGACCATCACGCTGACGCGCGACTCGCATGCGGAAATTACGTCGATGTTGACACCGGCCTCCGCGAGCGAGCGGAAGAAGCGGGACGAGAGTGCGGCGTCGTGGCGGATGCCGTGGCCCACGAGCGACAGGATCCCCACGCGGTCGTCGTAGTGCAGCGACCGGAAGCGCGCGACCGGCCGGCGCGTGGCCAGCTCGTCCATGACGTGCCGCCCGTCCGCCGCGGGAACGGTGAAGGCGATGCTCGCGTGGTCCCCGTCCCCGGCGGCGGGTCGCTGGACGACCATGTCGATCCGCAGCCTCGCCCGGGCGGCCACGCCCGCCAGCAGGGCAGCGGCCGCGGTGACGTCGGGGACGCCGCCGAGGGTGATCTTCGCCGTCGAGCGCTCCACGGCGATGGCGGACACGATCCCGTCCTCGGGCGCCTTGCCCGTCGGATCGACCAGGACCGCCGGTGCGCCGGGAAGGACCACCGTGCCCTCGCCCGGCGTGAACGAGGAGCGGACGTGGAGGGTGACCCCGAAGCGCCGCGCGTACTCGACGCAGCGCACGTGCAGGATCTTGGCCCCGCAGGCCGCGAGCTCGAGCATCGCCTCGCTGGAGATCGTGTCGATCTTGCGGGCCGTGGGGACCACGCGGGGATCCGCGGTGAACACCCCGTCGACGTCCGTGAAGATCTCGCACACCGAGGCGTTGAGGGCGGCGGCGAGGGCGATGGCCGTGATGTCGGACCCCCCGCGGCCGAGCGTGGTGACCTCGCGTGTCCTCCGGGACCTCCCCTGGAATCCGGCGACGATCGGGATCTCGCCGCGCTCGATCGCGGCCCGGATGCGGCGCGGGTCGACGGAGACCACGTGGGCCGTGCCGTGCGTGTCGTCCGTGAGCAGGCCCGTGTCGGCCCCCGTGAAGGTCCGCGCCCGCGCGCCCAGGTCCGCGAGCGCGAGGGCGAGCAGGGAAGCGGAGACGTGCTCGCCGCTGGAGAGCAGCAGGTCGAGCTCGCGGGCCTTCGGCGTGTCGGTCACGCGCGCCGCCAGGTCCAGCAGCTCGTCGGTGGTGTCGCCCATGGCGGAGACGACGACGACGACCGGGTGGCCGGACTGGTGGGTCTGGAGCACCCTCCGGGCGACGCGCCGGATCGCCGTCGCGTCGGCGACGGACGACCCGCCGAACTTCTGCACCACGATGCTCGCCCGGCCCAGGGGAAGCGTGCCCTCCGCAGCGCCGAGAGGGTGGGCCGTAGGCCCGGAACTGCTTGAGTGGGCGATGTACGGCATGGCTATCTCCTGGTCCCCGTGTTTAATGCTTGTCAATGCACTTGCAGTTGAACCTCTCTCCCGTTACACGGCTGTTATCCGTGCGTTATTACCCGCGTGTTGCGTCACGGCCTTCACAACTGTTGACTTTGGTCCGGTCCCTGCCAATGCTGGATGGTGAAGGATGAGCGGGAAATTTCTACCTCCACGGGCGCCTGGGGAGCGCGCGCCGGACGGCTGGCAGGACGACGCTGGATATCGCTTGGGGCATTGAATGATGAACACACAGTCTTGGGACGTCGAGATCGTCGGCACGTGGCGCCTGCTGCACCGCCGCAAACCCGTCAAGGTCACACTTCGGCAGCAGCGCCTGATCACGGCCCTCGCGCTGCGGGGACCACAGCCGCGGGCCCTCCTGGCCGGGCTCCTCTGGCCCAACAGCACGGAGAAGCAGGCCACGGGCAGCCTGCGGGAGACCATTTGGACCATCAACCACCAGCTGCCGGGGCTCCTTTCCGGCGGCCTGGTCCCCGGCGGCGGGATGCAGCCGATGGCCCTGTCCGCCGACGTCGTGGTGGACGCCGACGACATCCGCCGTCGCGCCCATGCCGCGGACGTCTCCCGGGGATCCCGCGAACGCGGCGAGCTGCTGGCGCTGCTGAGCGACGCCGAACTGTTGCCGGGCTGGTACGAGGACTGGGTGCTGGCGGAGCAGGACCGCTGGGAACGCATGCGGCTGACCGTCCTCGAACGGCTCTCCGCGGAATGCCTCGCGGCGGGGGAGATCGAGCGGGCCAAGGAGGCCGCCCTCCGCGCCGTCGACATCGACCCGTGGCGGGAGAACGCGCACCGGCTCCTGCTCGAGACCTACCGGGCCGAGGGCGACCAGGCCAAGATGATCCGCGTGTACGAGGACTTCTCCGAGCGGCTCAAGGCCGAGTTCGGCGTGAGCCCGTCGCCACGGATCGCGAACGTCGTCGGGGGCCTGCTGTAGCGGGCGCGGGGCCGGGGACGACGCGCGCGGTGCCGCCGCTCACGCGAGGAGCGCGCTCGCCGTCGTGTAGATCGCCAGGCCGGCCAGCGCGCCGACGACGGTGCCGTTGATCCGGATGAACTGGAGGTCGCGGCCGACCTGCAGCTCGATCTTCCGGCTGGTCTCCTCACCGTCCCACAACGCGACGGTCTCTTGGATCACGCCCGCGATCTGCCCGCGGTAGGTGCGCACCAGGTAGGTCGCCGCGCCGGCGATCCAGGCGTCCACCTTGCCGGCGAGGCGCTCGTCCGTGCTGAGCCGGCGACCGAAGTCCGCCACGGCCCGCACGAACGACCGCCGCAGCTCGGACTCCGGGTTCTCCACGGCGTCCACCAGCGCGGCCTTCACGCTGGACCAGCCGGTGGCCGCCAGTTCGCGCAGCTGCGGATCGCCGAGGACGGAGTGCTTGAGTCGCTCGACCTTCTGGATGGTGTCGGGGTCGCGCTGCATGTCGGCCGCGAACGCCGCGAGCCAGGCGTCCACGCTGCGGCGCACCGCGTGGTCCGGATCGGCGCGCACGGCCGCGATGAACTTCCCCAGCTCCCGGTGCACCCGGTCGCCCACGAGGTGGTCGAGCATGCCGGGGAGCCACGAGGGCGAGCGGTCGGACACCAGCCCGACGACGGTCTCGCGGTTCGCGGCGACCCACGCGCCGGCGCGGTCGGCCACGAGATCCACCAGCTGCCGGTGGTGTCCGTCGCGGACCACCGTCTCCAGGATCCGTCCCAGCGTGGAGGACCACTGCGGGGCGAGCATGTGCTGGCGCGCGAGCGACTCGACGAGCCGCAGGACGTCCTCGTCGTCGAGGACGTCGAGCAGTCCGCGGATCGCGGTCGCTCCCTCCCGGGCGACGCGTTCCGCGCCCGCCGGCCGCGCCAGCCACGCGCCGGCGGCCGCGGCGAACCGCAGGTTGCCCACCTTCTCGGTCACGACGGCGTCGGAGAGGAAGTTCTCCTGGACGAACCCGCCGAGGCTCTCGCCGATCTGGTCCTTCTTGCGGGCGATGATGGCGGTGTGCGGGATCCGGAGGCCCAGCGGGTGCCGGAACAGGGCGGTGACGGCGAACCAGTCGGCCAGCGCGCCCACCATGCCGCCCTCCGCCGCGGCGCGCACGTACTCGAGCCACGGGTAGCGGTCCTGCAGCGCGAAGGCGACCGAGAACACCGCGGCCATGGCCACGAGCAGCCCGGTGGCCACGCGCTTCATGCGGCGCAGCGCCGCGGCCCGCTCTTCGTCGGTCGTGATGCCCATCCGGTGTCCTCCCTCGCGCGGCGCGCCCCCGACGGTCCACGATAGTAGTTTTGGGGCATGCATACCGTCTACGCGCACCGCGGATCCAGCCTGGCCTTCGCCGAGAACACCCGGGCGGCCTTCCTGCAGGCCGTCGCCGAGGGCGCGGACGGCATCGAATGCGACGTGCACCTGACGCGCGACCTGGAGGTCGTGTGCCTCCACGACGACACGGTGGACCGGACCTCCACCGGAACCGGCGACGTCGCGGAACTCACGCTCCGGCAGTTGCGCGCGCTGGACGTGTCCTCCTGGAAGGGGGCGCGGATTCCGGAGCGGTTCGGCGCCCGCTCGCAGCAGTTGGTGACGCTGGCGGAACTCGTCGGGCTGATGCTGGAGTCCGGCCGGGACCTGGGACTGGCGATCGAGCTCAAGCACCCCAGCCCGTTCGGCCGCGATCTCGAGCGGCGTGTCCTGGAGGAACTGCGGGGGCTCGGATGGGACCCCGCGACCTCGCGGCTCGGGACGCTGACGGTCTCCCTCATGAGCTTCGACCCCGGCAGCATCGACCACCTGTCGCGCGAGGTCCCGGTCCACGCCTTGTGCCAGCTGGTGACCGGCGTCGACGAGGACCTCCTCGACGAGTTCGGCCCCGTCGGAGGGGCGCTGGCCACGTACATCGTGCGGCGTGCGCTGGAGGGCGGCGTGAGCCAGCTGGAGGCCGGGCGCGCCGGGCTGGCGGGGCCGGGCATCGCGTGGGTGCGGCAGAACGCGGAGACGGCGCGGCGCTGGCTGGCGGCGGGGATCCGCCTGCGCGTGTGGACCGTGGATGAGGACGACGACATCGACTTCCTGGCCGACCTCGGGGTGT
This sequence comes from Arthrobacter halodurans, assembly GCF_041877255.1. Taxonomy (NCBI): domain Bacteria; kingdom Bacillati; phylum Actinomycetota; class Actinomycetes; order Micrococcales; family Micrococcaceae; genus Arthrobacter; species Arthrobacter halodurans. Next base: position 42,830 of record NZ_JBHDLJ010000016.1, on the reverse strand, counting down.
CGGAGTTCACCAGCAACCGGCCCGCCCACGTGAAGGAGCGCCTCGCGCGTCGCTAGACTCGCTGGGATGAGCCACCAAGACCACCGGTATTTCGCGGACACGTACCTCTTCGAGACCGCCGCCGAGGTCCTCGCCGCCGGGACCGGAGCCGACGGGACGCCGTGGATCGCCGTGAGCCCGAACATCTTCCATCCCCGCGGCGGCGGCCAGCCGTCGGACGAGGGCCGGGTCGACGGCGTCGCCGTCGCGCCGGAGCGGCGGGAGGGCGGGCTCGTCGCGCTGGTCGCGGAGCCCGGCGCGGAGAGCGCGCGCGTCGGCTCGAGGGTCGTCACCGCCGTCGAGCCCGCGACGCGGCTCCTGCACGCCGCGCTCCACACCGCGGGGCACCTGCTCGGATTCGCCGGCGAGGAGCGGGGCTGGACGCACACCGGGCACAGCCACTACCCCGGCCAGGCCCGCCTCGACTTCGACCCGGCCGGGCTGCGCGGGGAACTCGCGACGCCGGAGCTGCGCGAGGCCGTCAGGGCCCAGCTGCAGGAGCGGGTCGACGGTCTCGTCGCCGCCGGCGGCGCCGTGACGAGCCGCACCGATGCCGAAGGCGTGCGCACGGTGACGATCGAGGGCGTGAACGCGGAACCCTGCGGCGGGACGCACGTCGGCGATCTCTCGCTGCTGCGCGACGTGCGCGTCCTGGAGGTCAAGATCAAGCGAGGGGCCCTCAAGGTGCGCTACGACGCGGCCCACGCGGAGTTTGCCGGTCACGAGGACCCTGCCGGCTAGGCGGAGCCTGCGCCCGGGCCGCGCAACGCGTCCCCCACGGCGCCGCCCAGCGCCTCGAGGCGGCCGCGCTCGGCGCTTCCGTACGCGGCGGCGGCCATGGCCTCGCGGGTCCGCGCCAGCTGGTCCCGCAGGGCCGCCGTGTGCGAGCCGGAGCGGTCGCACCAGGCGACCTCGCGCAGCAGCTCCAGGATCCGGGCGGCGACGTCCGGGTCGTCGATCCCGTACTGCCGGGCCTGCGCGACGCCGAGATCCAGCAGTTCCGCGAAGCCGGGCCGGGACACGACGACGCGCACGCCGCCTCCCCCGTCGTCGTCGGCCACCAGCAGCGGGCCGACCCGGCGCTCCGCGAGCCGGCACAGCAGATCCGAGACGTGGCCCAGCGCGTGGACGGCGGTCGTCGGGTCGTTGATGCCGGGGGAGAGCGCCTTGGCGGCGACGTCCGCGAGCTGGCGCAGCCCGAATCCGACGTCTTCGGCGGCCGTCCGCTCCGGGCCGGTGCCGATGGCCGCGTTGACCGCGCGCCGCAACCGCTCTGCGTCGTCCGCCGCGAGCGCCAGCCGGCCGTCCGCCGGCCAGAACGTGGCGAAGGGCGTGCCGCGGACCAGCGACGACCCGGGGCCGCGGTCGACCGCGACGACGGCGCCGGCCTCGCGGGCCGCCGAGCGGATCGCGCTGGTGTCGACGGAGGTGAGGAAGCCGGATTTCTCCGCCTCGATGGTGTCCGTGCCGGCCGGCGGCCGCGACGGGACCGGCCCGGGCCCGGACGCGGCGTCCTCGGGGTAGGCGTGCCGCATCACGGAATTCGTCTCCGCGTGGACGCGCATCATCATGGTCTCCACGCGGATCTCCCGGGTCAGGTGGGCCAGGAAGAGCACCAGCGCGAGGACGCTCGCGACCGCCAGGACGAACGCGAACGTCACCGAGATCTCGGGGACGAAGGCCTGCCCGGCCTCCGGTGCGGTGCGCACCGTGCGCAGGACCGTCAGCGCGTAGGAGAAGGTGGCCAGGAACAGGGCCAGCGTCACGTGGACGAAGCGGTCGCCCGTGAAGGTGCGCAGCAGGCGCGGGGAGAACTGGCTGCTCGCCAGCTGCAGCGTCACGACGGTCAGGGAGAACGTCAGGGAGGTGACGGTGATGAGGGACCCGGCGATCGACTCGAGGACCGAGCGGGCCGCCTCCGGCCCGCCGCCGAAGAGGTAGCGGGAGACGGAGTCCGCCGTCCGGCCGTCGAGGGCCGCGTCGAGCTGCGGCAACGCCACGCCCAGGGCGATCGCGGCCACGACGGCCAGCGTCGGAACCGGCCACAGCTCCGACCGCAGGGCCTGGCGGGTCCGGGTGAACACGTTGCGCCGCATCGGGCCTCCCTCGTCTGGGGAGTAGCCTAGCCGTCCGCGCCCGCGGCCGACGCGCGCGCACCGAAGCGGTCGCCGATCCAGATCTTCGCGATCGCCCAGGCGACGGCGGTGAGCGGCACCGACAGGATGGCGCCGATGATCCCGGCCAGGACGGTGCCGGCCGTCAGCGCGAGCAGGATGACCAGCGGGTGGACGCTCAGGGTCTTGCCCATCACCACGGGCTGGAGCAGGTTGCCCTCCAGCTGGTTGACCAGCACGACGACGGCGGCGACGATGAGCGCCACGACCGGCCCGTTGGCGACGAGAGCGACGACCGCCGCCAGGACGCCCGCCGCCGTGGCGCCGATCAGCGGGATGAACGCGCCGACGAACACGACGACGGCGAGCGGCGCGGCCAGCGGGACCTGGAGGACGAAGAGCGCGGCGCCGATCAGCACGGCGTCGACGAGCGCGACGATCGCGGTGCCGCGGACGTACCCACCGAGCACGTCGATGCCCGCCATCCCGGCAAGGCGCATCTTGGCGCGCTGCCGGCCGCGGAAGGGGATGAGGCAGAACGCCCAGATCCGGTGCCCGTCCTTGAGCAGGAAGAAGAGGACCACCGCCATGAGGATGAAGCCGGTGAGCAGCTCGGTGGCGACGAACAGGCTGTCGGTCGCCCGCCCGCCGGCGGCGCTGCTGGTGGCGAAGTCCCGCGCGGCGGTCCCGAGGTTCTCGAGCGATGCCTCGTCGACGGGCAGCGGGCCGTCCTGCAGCACCGCCGCGAGTTCGTCGAACCGCCGGCTGGCGCGCTCGGCCAGCGTGGACCATTCGCTGCGGATGGTGAGCACGACGCCCGCCACGACGCCGGCGAAGACCGCGATGAGCGCCAGGAACGTGCCGGTGGTCGCCGGCGTTTCCCGCCACCCGCGGTGCCGCAACCAGCGCACCAGCGGGGTGGTGGCCGCGGCCAGGATCAGCGCCAGCAACACCGGGATGACCACGAGCGTGACCTTGAGCAGCCCGTAGACCAGCACCGCCGCGAGGACCAGCAGCAGCAGGATCTGGCGCGCGCGCTCGCCGGCCCAACTCAGGCTGTCGGTCCAGTGGACCTGGCCCTTGCGCTCCTGTGCCGCGTGGTGCTCGCGGCGCCGCGCCTCGTCGGGGGTCGTCGCGGGCGGAGGCGCGGGCTCGGCGGCCTTCGGCGCCGCCACGCTGCTGGGGGTGCGCAACGCGGTCTACGGGATGCAGCTCAACGCGCTGCTCCGGCCCGCCGGGTGGCGCCGGCCCGTCGCCGCGCAGCTCACCATCGACGAGTCCGCCGCCACGGCCTCCGGCCAGCTGGACCCGGACGAACAGCGCCGGGGGTTCTGGGTCGCCGGCATCGGCGTCTTCGCGATGTGGAACCTCTTCACGGTCGCCGGCGCGCTCCTGGGCGACGCGCTCGGAGACCCGCGGGCGTGGGGTCTGGACGGGGCCGCCGTCGCCGCCTTCCTCGCGCTGCTCTGGCCGCGGTTGCGCGCCCGCGAGCCGGTGGCGATCGCCGTCGTCTGCGCCGTGGTGACCGTGCTCGCCGTGCCCGTGGCCCCTCCCGGGGTGCCGATCCTCGTCGCCGCCCTCGTGGCCGGTCTCTGGGGCTGGTTCGGGCGCGGGCGCGCGGACGAGGGGCTGGAGCCCGACGTCGACCCGTACCCCCGGCGCCACGCCCCGGCCGCGGGGGAGGGCGGGGGATGAGCCTCTGGGGATGGGTTCTGCTCGCCTGCGCGGCCGCCTACGCGACGAAGCTGCTCGGCTACCTCGTGCCCGGCCGCGTGCTGGACCACCCGCGGGTGACGCGGACGGCAGGCACGCTGACCATCGGGCTGCTGGCGTCGCTGACGGCGGTCAACGCGTTCGCCGCCGGCCAGTCGCTCGCGGTGGACGCGCGGCTGGCGGCCCTGCTCGCGGCCGCAGCCGCGCTGGCGCTCCGCGCGCCGTTCCTCGTCGTCGTCCTGGCCGGGGCCGCGGCCGCGGCGCTGGCGCGGCTCGTTGTGTAGGGTGGCGGCATGAGTGCGCGGCGGGACCGCTTCCTGGACATCGTGCAGACGCTGACGCGGCACGGTCTGGGTTTCGCGCTGGCCTACCTGCAGCTGGAGCACCACGTGCCGCGGAACCCGCTGGCCCGCCACCCCGCGCCGCCGGACGGGGACTCCTCCCTGCCGGAGCGGGTGCGGCTGGCCCTGGAGGACCTCGGCGCCGTCTACGTCAAGCTCGGCCAGATCGTCTCCACGCGCCCGGACCTCCTGCCGCCCGCCTACGCCGCGGAGCTGGCGAAGCTGCAGGACGCGTCGACGCCCGTGGCCGTCGAGGACCTCCGGGCGGTGGTCCGCGACGAGCTGGGCGCCGCGGCAGGGCCGCTGCTGGAGTCCATGGCCGAGTCCCCGCTGGCGACCGGCTCCATCGGCCAGGCGCACCTCGCCCGGCTTGGCGGCGTCGACGTCGTGGTGAAGGTCCGGCGCCCCGGCGTCGTGGAACAGATCAACCTGGACCTGGAGGTCCTGGCGGAACTGGCCAAGCGGGCCGAGCGGGCCTCGACGGCCGTCGCGGCCTTCGGCGTCGCGTCGCTGGTCGAGGAGTTCTCCGACACCCTGCGCGCCGAGCTCGACTACCTGCGGGAGGCCCGCAACGCCGAGCGTTTCGCGGAGAACTTCGCCGACGTGCCCGGCATCCACGTGCCGCGGGTCCTCTGGGAGGCCACCACGTCACGCGTCCTCGTGCTCGAGCGGATCCGCGGCATCAAGATCAACGACGCCGCGGCGCTGCGCGCCGCCGGGATGGACACCGACGAGCTCGCGTCCCGTGCCTGCGAGGCCCTGCTGAAGATGGTCTTCGAGGACGGGTTCTTCCACGCCGACCCGCATCCGGGGAACTTCTTCGTCGAGGCGGGCGGGAGCCTGGGCGTGATCGACTTCGGCATGGTCGGCCACATCGACGAGGAGTTCCGCGCCCAGCTCGTCCGGGCGCTCGTGGCGGTGGTGGAGCGCGACGAGCGCCGGCTCGCTGCGTCGCTGGCGCGGATGTGCGGGGCGTCGGCGTCCGCGGACCTCGAGGAGCTGGAGCGGTCGCTGGGCCGGATGCTGGCGCGCTACGTCGGCAGGCCGCTCTCCGAGGTCCCCCTGGCCCCCGCGATCCTGGAGGTGGTGGGGCTGCTGCGCCGCGACCGGCTGCGGCTGCCGCGGGACGCGGCCCTGCTGGCGAAGATGCTGGTCATGGCCGACGGCCTGGGGAAGCAGGTGAACCCGGAGTTCGAGCTGACGGAGGCCCTCGCGCCGTTCACCCGCCGGCTCGTCCGCGAGTCCTACTCGCCCGCGGCGATCGCGGAGCGGCTCAAGCGGCTGACCCTGGAGGGCCTGCGGCTGGGGTCCGACGCCCCCGACCTGATCCGCCGGCTCAGCGACGTGCTCGAGCGCGGAGGGTTCGACGTGCACCTGCGGGCGGCGGAGCTGGACCGGCTGATGGACCGGGTGGAACGGACGGGGAACCGCATCGTCGTCGGCGTCGTCACGGCCGCGCTCATCACCGCCGTCGGCGAGCTCGTGGGGGCCCAGCCGCGGCGGTGGCGGCACTGGCCGCAAGCGCTGTTCCGCGCCGGGGTCGGCGGGGTCGGCGCGCTCGGCGGATACCTCGCCTGGACCGCGCGCCGCGCCCGGTAGCGCCCGCCGGGAGGGGCGGCCGTGACCGAATCGTGACACGAACGGGGTGTGACGTGCCCGTGGATGCGTGAAACACACGCTGCATGAGACTAGGCTCACACATGCACCAGCCTTCCGTCCTCGGGAGCGTGGCGACTGAGACGGCCGCCGGTGCCACCACTCGACCCACAGGAGAAGCCATGACCCACAATGGCAAGCCGAAGCGGACGGCACCCCGCCGCTTTGCGGCCATCACCACCGCGTTCGCGATCGGCGCGCTGGTCCTCAGCGGCTGCGCCGAGAGCCAGCGCGACGACGCCGGCGCCAGCGCGGGCGCGGACGGCGACGTGAACCCGACCTTCATCTTCGCCGCGTCCTCCGACCCGAAGTCCCTGGATCCCGCGTACGCCTCCGACGGCGAGTCGTTCCGCGTCAGCCGCCAGATCTTCGAGGGCCTCGTGGGCACCGAGTCCGGCACCGCGGACCCCGCGCCGCTGCTGGCCGAGTCCTGGACGAACTCCGAGGACGGCCTGACCTACGACTTCAAGCTCAAGGAGGGCGTGAAGTTCCACGACGGGACGGAATTCAACGCCGAGGCCGTCTGCTTCAACTTCGACCGCTGGTACAACTTCAAGGGCATCCAGCAGGCCGAGACCGTGGCCTACTACTACGGGAACCTGTTCAAGGGCTTCGCGGACGCGCCGGAGAACGCGGTCTACGAGTCCTGCGAGGCCGTGTCTCCGACGGAGGCCCAGATCAAGCTGGCCAAGCCGTTCGCCGGCTTCGTCGCCGCGCTGTCCCTGCCGGCCTTCGCGATGCAGTCCCCCGAGGCGCTGGAGAAGTTCAAGGCCGACGAGATCAGCGGCTCCGCCGAGGCCCCCGTGCTCTCCGAGTACGCCACCGGCAACCCCGTGGGCACCGGACCGTTCAAGTTCGACAAGTGGGAGACCGGCCAGCAGGTCGAGCTGTCCTACAACGAGGACTACTGGGGCGAGAAGGGCCAGATCGACAAGATCATCTTCCGCGTGATCGACGACCCGGTGGCCCGCCGCCAGTCGCTCGAGGCCGGCGAGATCGACGGCTACGACCTGGTCGCGCCCGCGGACACCACCGCACTGACCGACGCCGGCTACAAGATCATGGCCCGCGATCCGTTCACCATCCTGTACCTGGGCCTGAACCAGGCCGTGGAGGAGCTCCAGGACGTCAAGGTCCGCCAGGCCATCTCCCACGCGATCGACAAGGACGCGCTCATCAAGCAGACCCTCCCCGAGGGCACGAAGAAGGCCATCGAGTTCATCCCGGACTCGGTCAACGGCTACAACCCGGACGTCGCGACCTACGACTACGACCCCGAGAAGGCCAAGGAGCTGTTGGCCGAGGCCGGCTACGCCGACGGATTCACGATCCAGTTCAACTACCCGACCGGCATCTCGCGCCCCTACATGCCGACGCCGGAGCAGATCTTCACCAACATCTCCGCCCAGCTCGCCGAGGTCGGCATCAAGGTCGACCCGCAGCCGAACAAGTGGAGCCCGGACTACCTGGACCGGATCCAGGGGAGCGAGGACCACGGACTGCACCTGCTCGGCTGGACCGGCGACTACAACGACACCGACAACTTCGTCGGCGTCTTCTTCGGCGGCGAGAAGCTCGAGTACGGCTTCGACAACCCGGAGCTGTTCAAGAAGATCGCCGACGCCCGCGGCGTCCCGGTCCTCGAGGAGCAGACCCCGCTGTACGAGGAGATCAACGCGGACATCGCCGAGTTCGTGCCGGCGATCCCGCTGGCCCACCCGGCCCCGTCCCTGGCGTTCAACGAGCGGGTCGATTCCTACCCGACCAGCCCGGTGAACGACGAGGTCTTCAACGAGATCACGCTGAACAAGTAGGAAACCGAGGGGTGCGGCGGCGGGTGGGGACCCGCCGCCGCGCCCTTTCCACCACCGACGAGAGGCCGCTGTGCTCAGAGTCATCGGTCGGCGAATATCGCTGCTGATCCCCACCCTCATCGGGTTGTCCATCCTGCTGTTCCTCTGGGTGCGCAACCTCCCCGGCGGTCCGGCGACCGCCCTGCTCGGCGACAAGGCCACCCCCGAGGCGGTGGCGCGGGTCAACGCCGCGTACGGCTTCGACAGGCCGCTGGTCGAGCAGTACTTCCAGTACATGGGCAAGCTCCTCAGCGGCGACTTCGGCGTCAGCCTGCAGACGGGGCGCTCCGTGCTGGAGGAGTTCGGCACGCGCTTCCCGGCCACCGTCGAGCTCGCCGTCATCGCCCTGGTCTTCGCGATCGGCGTCGGCATCCCGATGGGCTACTGGGCGGCACGGAACCTCGGGCGCTGGCAGGACCACTCCTCGGTGGTGCTCTCGCTGCTCGGGATCGTCGTCCCGGTCTTCTTCCTGGCGTTCATCCTCAAGTGGCTCTTCGCCATCCAGCTCCCGTGGTTCCCCACCGACGGCCGGCAGAGCGCGAGGATCGACGCCACCCACATCACGGACTTCTACGTCCTCGACGGGCTGCTCACCCGCGAGTGGGACGCGGCGTGGGACGCCTTCATGCACCTCGTCCTGCCCGGCATCGCGCTGGGCACCATCCCGTTGGCGATCATCGTGCGCATCACGCGCGCCTCCGTGTTGGAGGTCATGAACGCCGACTACGTGCGCACGGCGCGGGCCAAGGGGCTGACCGAGAAGATCATCCGCAACCGGTTCATCCTGCGCAACGCCATGCTGCCCGTGACCACCACGATCGGCCTGCAGCTGGGGCTGCTGATCTCCGGGGCGGTGCTCACCGAGACGGTGTTCGCCTTCAACGGCATCGGGAGGTTCCTGCGGGACGCCATCTTCACGCTGGACTATCCCGTCCTCCAGGGCTTCATCATCTTCATCGCGATCCTCTATTCGCTGATCAACCTGCTGGTGGACGTGTCCTACGGCTTCATCGACCCGAGGGTGCGTGTGCAATGAGCATGACTCTTCCCCCCGCCCCCGGCGGATCCGACCTGACCCCCGCGGGCGACGGCCCCGCCGTCCCCACGCCCGCCGACGGGCCCGCGGCCAAGGGCACCAGCGTCTGGCGCGACGCCTTCACGCGGCTGCGCCGCAACCCCGCCGCCGTCGCGGGTGCCGTGATCGTCCTGCTGTTCATCGTCGTGGCCGTGCTGGCGCCGTTCCTGGCCCCATACGGCGGCGACGACCTCCCCGGGCGCACGGAGATCACCCCGACCCACATCCCCGGACCGGGCGAGCTGCCCGAGTATCCGCTGGGGCTGGACCGCTTCGGCGGCGACGTGCTCTCAAAGCTGATCTGGGGCGCCCAGGCCTCGCTCACGATCGGCGTCGTGTCCACGGCCATGGGGCTCGTCGGCGGCATGGTGCTCGGACTGCTGGCCGGCGGTATCGGCGGCTGGGTCGACAACGTGATCATGCGCTTCGTCGACATCCTGCTCTCCGTGCCGAACCTGCTGCTGGCCGTGTCCATCGCCGCGCTGCTGGGGCAGGGGACCTACGCCGTGATGATCGCCATCGGCGTCTCGGCGGTGCCGATCTTCGCCCGGCTGCTGCGTTCCTCGATGCTGCAGCAGAAGGGCGCCGACTACATCCTGGCAGCGCAGACCCTCGGGCTGAGCCGGCGGACCATCACCATGAGCCACCTGCTGCCGAACTCCGTGGGACCGGTCATCGTGCAGGCCACGCTGACCCTCGCCACCGCCGTCATCGACGCCGCGGCGCTGTCCTTCCTGGGACTCGGCGGCGGCCTGCCGCAGACCGCGGAGTGGGGACGCATGCTCACCTACGCGCAGGCCGAGCTGGGGATCGCGCCGCAGCTGGCCTTCCTGCCTGGCATCTGCATCGCCATCACCGCGCTGGGCTTCACCCTCCTGGGCGAGTCGCTGCGCGAGGCGCTGGACCCCAAGTCCCGCCAGCGGTAGCGGCCCGCCTAGCGGCCGCGGCGGCCGCGGCGGGCGCGGGCGCGCGCGGCGAGGGCCGCGAACGCCCCGACGAAGCAGAGCTCGAGCAGCGCCAGCGCGGCGAGTCCCCACCACGCCCGGGCCTGCACCGCCAGGACGGCGCCGAGCACCAGCAGGACCGTGGCCATGGCCAGCAGGAACGCCGCGGTGCCGAACGCCACGCGCGCGCTGCGCACGCCGGTTCGGAAGCCGAAGCCCTCGGGCTCCGGGGGTTCGGCGTCGTCCGCGGGGGCGGGGCCCCGGTTAGGCGGCATCCGGATCGATGTCGAGCTCGTTGCCCGGGATGGAGGCCAGCAGCCGCCGGGTGTACGGGTGGCGGGGGTTGGTGAAGATCTCCTCCGAGCTCGCCGCCTCCACCAGCTCGCCGTCCTTCATGACGCAGACGTAGTCGGAGATCAGGCGCACCACCGCCAGGTCGTGGGAGATGAAGAGGTAGCTCAGCCCCAGCTCGGCCTGCAGGTCCCCGAGGAGCTTGAGGATCTGGGCCTGGACCAGCACGTCGAGGGCCGACACCGGCTCGTCGCAGACGATCAGCTCCGGCTTTAGCGCCAGGGCGCGGGCAATCGCCACGCGCTGGCGCTGCCCCCCGGAGAGCTCGGCCGGGTAGCGGCGGAGCATCGAGTGCGGCAGGGACACCTGGTCCATCAGTTCGCGCACCCGCGCGGCCCGCTCCCTGCCGTTGCCGCGGTGGTAGGTGGCCAGCGGCTCCTCGACGATCCGGCCGATCGTGAACATCGGATTCAGCGAGGAATACGGGTCCTGGAAGACGGGCTGCACGCGCTGCCGGAAGTCCCTCAGCTGCGTCTTGGACAGCGTGGCCACGTCCATGCCGTCGAAGGTCATGGTGCCGCTTGTCGGCTCGATCAGCTTGAGCAGCATCCGCGCGGTGGTGGTCTTGCCGGACCCGGATTCCCCGACGATCGCGACCGTGGAGCCGCGCGGGATGTCCAGGGTGACGTCCTTGACGGCGTAGAAGTCCTCCTTGGAGCCGCGCCGCCTGTAGACCTTGTTGAGGTCGCGGATCTCGACGATGTTGCCCGCGTCGCGGTCGGTCGCCCCGGACACGCGGAGCGTCTCGGGCTTTCGGGCCACGACGACGGCGCCCGACCCGGGGTCCCCCTCGGGGACGGCCGGTTCCGCGTCGGCCGCGGGACCGGAATAGGCCTCGGGCCGCAGCCGCACCGCCGCGACGGACGGGGCCGCCCGGACCAGGGACCGCGTGTACGGGTGCTGCGGGTCCTCGAGCAGCCGGCGGGCCGGCCCGGCCTCGACGACCCGGCCGCGGTGCATCACCACGAGGTCCGACGCGCGCTCGGCGGCGAGCCCGAGGTCGTGCGTGATGAGCAGGACGGACGTGCCCAGTTCCTCGGTCATCCGGTCGATCTGGTCCAGGATCGTCTGCTGCACGGTCACGTCCAGCGCGGACGTGGGCTCGTCGGCGATGAGCAGGCGCGGGCGGCACGCCATGCCGATGGCGATCAGCGCGCGCTGGCGCATGCCGCCCGAGAACTCGTGGGGGTACTGCTTGGCGCGCTCCTTCGCATCGGGGAGGCCGGCGGCCTCCAGCGTCTCGATGACCTTGCGGTCCACGTCCTTGCCCGTGGCCATGCCGTGCACCAGCAGCGTCTCGGCGACCTGTTGGCCGATCTTCGTGACCGGGTTCAGGTTGGACATGGGATCCTGCGGCACCAGCCCGATCTGCCGCCCGCGGATCGCGCGCATCCTGTTCTCCGGCAGGCCCACCAGCTCCTGGCCGTCGAACTTGATGCTGCCGCCGGCGACCCGGCCGTTGCCCGGGAGCAGGCCGATCACGGCCATCGCCGTCGTGGACTTGCCGGACCCGGACTCGCCGACGATGGCCAGGGTGCGGCCCGCCATCAGCCGCAGCGACGCGCTCTCCACGGCCTGCACCTCGCCGTGCATCGTGCGGAAGCTGACGGCGAGGTCCGTCACCTCCAGCAGGGGCGACGGCGTCCCGTCGTCGGAGGCGGGGAAGGCGTGCTCCCGGGGGGTGATGTCCAGCGGGGCGGAGTCGGTCTCGGTCATGGGAACCATCCTGCCTTAAAGTCGGGCCGAAGTGAGTGCGGTCACAGGGGGCGTCACACCGCGGCGTCGGCGCCGTCCATCGCGTCCTGGGCGAGGGCGGCCAGTTCCTCGGGCGTGTGGTGCAGGGAGTCCAGGACGACGCGCGGGTCCCGCCAGATCGCCAGCTGGCGGCGCCGGCGGTTCAGCGAGTCCCACGTCGGGGCCCCGATGATCGGGTCCTCGGCGCGCCGGCGCTTCTGCAGCCGCATCCGGTGGGTGGTGGGGTCCGAGCACACGACCTCGAACCAGGACAGCCGCGCCCCGGTCCTCGCCGCCAGGCGGATCCACTGCCCCCGCGCCTCCGCGGTGTCGTTCACGGCGTCGATGACGACGCCGAGGCCATGGCGTAGCTGTGCCTCCGCCAGCACCTCGGCGGCCAGGTACGCGGCCAGGCCCGTGGGCTGGCGCCGCTCGATCCCGGCGCCCACCATCGCCGCCTCCAGCGGGTCGACGCCGATCACCGTCAGCCCCAGCCGCGCCGCCAGCGCCCCGGCGGCGGCGGACTTGCCCGCGCCGGGCAGCCCGCAGAACACGACCAGCCGCGGCGCCGGGCGCCCGGGCGCCGGCTCAGCCATCGGCGCGCCCCGCCAGCTCGGCGGTGGCCCGGGCGATCTCGGCCTCCTCGTCCGTGGGGACCACGAGGACGGGGATCGCGGAGTCGGGGGCGGAGATGATCCGGGGCTCCCGGGAGCGCGCGAGGTTGGCCATCGGGTCCAGCGCGACGCCCAGGGCGCCGAGCCCCTCGGCGACGCGCAGCCGGAACTGCCACGAGTTCTCGCCGATGCCCGCGGTGAAGACGATCGCCTGCGCCCCGCCGACGGCGACGTGGTACCCGCCGATGTACTTCTGCAGCCGGTACGCCGCGACCGCGAGGGCCAGCTCGGCGGCGTCGTCCCCGGCGGCGGCCGCCTCGACGACCGCGCGCATGTCGTTGGTTCCGGCCAGGCCCTTGAGCCCGGAGTCCTGGTTGAGGATGCGGTCCAGGTCCTCCGCGGTGTATTCGCCGCGCATGATCAGCTGCGTGATGATCGAGGGGTCCAGGTCCCCGGAGCGCGTGCCCATGACCAGGCCCTCCAGCGGCGTGTAGCCCATGGACGTGTCCACGCTGCGGCCGCCGCGAACGGCGGTCACCGACGCCCCGTTGCCCAGGTGCGCGACGACGGCGCGGAACCGCTCGCGCTCGATCCCCAGCAGCCCGGCCGCGCGGCCCGTGACGAAGTCGTGGCTGGTGCCGTGGAAGCCGTAGCGGCGGACCCCCTGCTCCTTGTAGAGGGCGTCGGGGACCGCATAGCGCCAGGCGTGTTCGGGGATCGTGCGGTGGAAGGCGGTGTCGAACACCGCCACCTGCGGCGTCTTCGGCCAGCGGCCCTGGATGGCCCGGATCCCCGCCACCGCCGCCGGGTTGTGCAGCGGTGCGAGCGGTGAGAGCCGCTCGATCGCCCGCGTGATCTCGAAGTCGATCAGCACCGGCTCCGCGAACCGCTCGCCGCCGTGGACCACGCGGTGACCGACCGCGTCGATCCCGCGGCCGCCCAGCTCCTCCTCGAGGTCCGCGAAGACGCGGTCGATGGCCTCCTGGTGGTCCGCCGGGTGGCCGCCGGCGGTGTCGCCGATCCGCTCGACCAGGCCGCTGGTGAGCTCCTCGCCGCCCGCGGTGTCGCGGACCTGGTACTTCAGCGAGGAGGAACCGGAGTTGATGACAAGGACGAGCACTTATGCCTCCTGGGCCTGGATCGCGGTGATGGCGACGGTGTTGACGATGTCCTCGACGGTGCATCCGCGGGAGAGGTCGTTGACCGCCCGGTTCAGTCCCTGCAGGACCGGCCCGACGGCCACCGCGCCGGCGGACTGCTGCACGGCCTTGTAGGTGTTGTTGCCCGTGTTGAGGTCGGGGAACACGAACACGGTGGCCTGGCCGGCGACGTCCGACCCCGGCAGCTTGGACGCGCCGATGGAGGCGTCCACCGCGGCGTCGTACTGGATGGGCCCCTCGACGGGGAGCTCCGGTGCGCGCCGGCGGACCAGCTCCGTGGCGGCCCGGACGTCGTCGACCGAGCCCCCGGAGCCGCTGGACCCGGTCGAGTAGGAGAGCATCGCCACGCGCGGCTCCACGCCGAACTGCCGGGCGGTCTCCGCCGACGCGATCGCGATGTCCGCGAGCTGCTCGGCGTCGGGCTCCGGGTTGACGGCGCAGTCCCCGTAGACCAGCACGCGGTCCTCCAGGAGCATGAGGAACACGGAGGAGACGATCCCGACCCCGGGCTTGGTCTTGATGAACTCCAGCGAGGGCCGGATGGTGTTGGCGGTGGTGTGCGCGGCGCCGGAGACCATGCCGTCCACGTGGCCCAGATGGACCATCATGGTGCCGAAGTAGGACCGGTCCAGCATCCTCTCGCGCGCGGCGTCCGCAGTGACCCCCTTGTGCGCCCGGAGCCGGGCGTACTCGGCGGCGAAGGGATCCAGCAGCTCGCTGCGCGCCGGGTCGATGACCTCGATGCCCGCGAGGTCGATGCCGTGGCCGGCCGCCAGGTCGCGGACGTCGGCGGCCTTGCCGAGCAGGACGACGTCGCAGATGTCGCGGCGCCGGATGATCTCCGCGGCGCGCAGGACGCGCAGGTCCTCGCCCTCGGGCAGGACGATCCGCTGGCGGTCGGCGCGCGCCCGCTCGATCAGCTGGTGCAGGAAGCGCAGCGGGGTCATGGTCGCCGGTGCGGGGAGGCTGATGCGCTCCAGCAGCTCGGCCTCGTCGATCTCGCGGTACCAGGTGCCGAGCGCCGCCGCCGTCTTGCGGGGCTGCCCCGCCTTCAGGGCGCCGCTGACCTCCCACACGCGGTGCGCCGCCGTGTAGGTGTCCTCCGGGACCGCGAACACCGGGAACGGGGCCTCGGCGAGCAGCGGCAGCACCGAGTCCTCGACCGGCCGCGGGCCGGTCAGCAGCATGCCGCAGGTCGACGGGAAACCGGGGGTGCGGGAGGTCGCGACGGCGGTGACCATGACGTCGGAGCGGTCCGCCGGCGTGATCACGAACGCGCCGTCCCGGTAGCGCTCCAGCAGGTAGCCGACGTTCATGGCCGCCACGATCACGTGCTGCACGTCGCGGTCCAGCTCGGGCAGGCCCGCGAGCATCCGGGCCCCGAGCGCCGACGTCACCTCGCCGACCGTCGGGCGGACGATCTCGGGGATCTCGGGCAGCACGTACACCTTGCGGTGATGCAGGCCGGGCCGCACCTGGGAGCGGATCAGCTCGGCGTCGTCCGGGTCGGCGCGGTTGACGATCATGGACAGGAGGGACACCTTCCCCTCGTAGAACGCCTTGCGCGCCACGTCGACCGCGTCCACCGCCTCGTCGACCGTCTTGTCCGCGGCGTTGACCACGGCGACCACGTGGCAGCCCAGGTTGTTGGCGAGGCGGGCGTTGAGGTCGAACTCCACGGCGAAGTCGTGGCCGGTGAGGTCGGTCCCCTCCACGATCACCACGTCCACGTCGCGCGCGATCTCGTCGTAGGCGGCCACCGACCGGCTGTAGATCTCCTCGACCCGCCCGCCGACGATCAGCTCGCGGGCCTCGGCGCGGGTCATCCCGGCGCGGGCGTGCCGCGCCGGGAGTCCGAAGAGCTCCTGGATCAGCGCGACGACGGGATCCCCGGCCGCGTCCTGGCCCTCGACGATGGGGCGGAAGAAGCCGATCCGGTCGGCGTGGCGGTGCAGCAGGTCCGCCAGCCCCAAGGTGACCAGCGACTTCCCGCTGTGCGAGGTTGACGCGCTGACGTACAGGCCGCGGGCCATGGTGCTCCTTTGCGACGGGGAACGAAGTGCTGGCACCATCGTGCCACGTCGCGGGGCTCCTCCCGGCGGGCCCCGCCTCCCGCGGGCCTACTCCCGGACGGCCAGCTCGATGCGCCGGCGCCCCTTCTCCCCGACGAGGAACCGGTACGCCACCAGCAGCAGCCCGATCCAGACCGCGCCGACCACCAGGGCCGTGCGCCCGGGTCCGGTGAATCCGAGGATCGCGACGACGACGGCCATGAACGCGAGCGCGGCGTAGGTCGGCGCGGGCCAGCCCGGCAGCGAGAAGGAGCCGGGCGCGGCGCCGGTGTCGAGCATCTCGCGGCGCATGCGGTGGTGGGACAGCAGGATCGACGTCCAGGTGAACACGGTCGCGAACGTCGCGATCGAGGCGACCACCAGGAACAGCTGGTCCGGGATCCACAGGTAGAGCCCCAGACCGGCGACCAGGCACGCGCCGATGATGCCGACGGGCCAGATCGGGATGCCGTTGCGGGAGACGTGCGTGAACGACGCCGGGGCGTGGCCCTGCTCCGCGAGCCCGTACATGGTGCGGGTCGCGGCGTAGAAGATGGAGTTCATCGCCGAGAGCGCCGCGGTCAGCACCACGGCGTTGATCAGGTGCTCGGCCCCGGGGATGCCCAGACCCGCGAAGACCTGCACGAACGGGCTGCCGTCGGAGCCGATCTCGTTCCACGGGAAAAGGCAGAGCATGACGCCCAGGGACAGCACGTAGAAGAGCAGGATGCGCACCGGCACCGTGTTCACGGCCTTCGGGATCGCCTCGTGCGGGTTGTCGGACTCGCCGGCGGTCATGCCGAGCGTCTCGATCCCGCCGAAGGAGAACACCACGATGCCCAGGCTCATCACGATGCCCCAGACGCCGAACGGCGCGAACCCGCCGTGGTCGAACAGGTTGTGGAAGCCCGGCTCGTACCCGCCGACGCTGACCCCGAAGACGATCAGGTACAGGCCGCCGGCGATCATCGCGACGATGGTGGCGATCTTGATCAGGGTGAACCAGAACTCCAGCTCGCCGAACACGCGCACGCGCAGCAGGTTCAGCCCCCCGATCAGCAGCATCGCCGCGAGCATCCAGATCCAGCCCGGCGCGTCCGGGTACCACATGCCCATGTACAGGCCCACGGCGACCATGTCCGCGATCGCGACGATGATCATCTCGAACGCGAACGTCCACCCGGTGAGGAACCCCGCGCGCGGCCCCAGGTAGCGGCTGGCGTACTGCGCGAAGGACCCCGCGACGGGGTGCCGCACGGCCATCTCGCCGAGGGCGCGCATGACGATGAACACGGCGACGCCGGCGAGGATGTACGCGAGCAGCACGGCCGGCCCGGCGGCCTGGATGGTCTCGGACGAGCCGTAGAACAGGCCGGTGCCGATGGCGGAGCCGAGTGCGATGAAGCGGATGTGCCGGACGGACAGGTTCCGCTCCAGCGCGGTCCGCGAGGCCGCCGGGACGCGGTGTTCGGTGGTGGTGGTGTTCATGGTCCTGCCTGGGTGTGGGCGTGGGGGAGGGGCCCCGCCGGGGTGCGGGAGGCCCCGTCAAGTTTTCCATACTTCGTGTCGGAGGACACAACGCGGGCCGTGACAAGCCCGCCGCCGGGTGGCAGGCTGGCGGGATGATCGTCGCCTTCTCCGTCGCCCCGAACTCCTCCTCCGACGACGGGTCGGTGCACGACGCCGTCGCCGCGGCCGTCCGCGTGGTCCGCGACTCCGGGCTGCCGAACCGCACGTCCTCGATGTTCACCGAGCTCGAGGGCGAGTGGGACGAGGTCATGGACGTCGTCAAGCGCGCCACCGAGGCCGTGGCCGCCCACGGGACGCGCGTCTCGCTGGTCCTCAAGGCGGACATCCGCCCCGGCCGCACGGGCGAGCTCGACGGCAAGGTGGAGCGGCTCGAGGGCGCCCTGCGCCGCGCGGAGGCCGACTAAACTTCTGGGGTGAGCACCCCCGAATCCCCGTACGCCGTCCGCCGCGCCGCCGCGGCGGACGTCCCCGCCGTCCTGGACATGAAGCTCGCCGCCTGGCGCGAGGCCTACGGCGACCTGCGGCCCGAGTCCTTCTTCCGGGCCGAGCGGGACCGCCGCGAGCAGCTGATCGACTGGTGGCACCGCGGGCTGGCCGCCGGCGCCGAGTTCTGGCTCGCCGAGGACCCCGCCGGGCGCGTGGTCGGATGCGCCGGCGCGACCCCGGGCCTGGACGAGGACTCGGACACGGGCGTCGGCGTCGAGCTGCAGATCCTGTACGTCCTCGCGGAGGCGTACGGCACCGGCCTGGGCCTGCGCCTCATGCGGGCCGCCATCGGCGACCTGCCGGCGCTTGTGTGGGTCCTGCGGGAGAACCCGCGGGCCCAGGCGTTCTACCGCAAACACGGCTTCGCCCCCGATGGGACGACCGAGGCCCTGGACGGGCCGTGGGAGGGGCTGACCGAGATCCGCATGGTCCGCCGTGGCTAGGGGCCGCCGCGCGCCGGCCGCCCCCGCGCCCGCCGGGGGCCCGGCGCCCGGCGACTATCCGATCGACACCGGCACGGCTACCCTCGAGCGGGACCCCTACAGCGACACCGGCTGGATCCTCAAGGTCAACGGCGTCCCGTCCTCGCATGTCGACCTCGCCGACCCGGGCCGCCTCGATTTCGAGTACATGCGCTGGATCGCCGCCCTGGTCAGGTCCCGCTTCGCCCCCGGCGCCTACGACGGCGGCGAACACGACGGCGCCGCCCGCCGCCTGCGCGCCCTGCACCTCGGGGGCGGCGCCTGTTCCCTGGCCCGCTGGGTCTGCGCGGCGTACCCGGACTCCCGGCAGGTCGTCGTCGAGCTGGACGGGAAGCTGGCCGGGCTGGTGCGCGGGTGGTTCGACCTGCCCCGGGCCCCGTTGCTGCGGCTGCGCGTGGGCGAGGCGGGGGAGGTGCTCGCGTCGCTGACGTCCGCGACCCGCGAGCTGATCGTCCGGGACGTCTTCGCGGGCGACAAGACGCCGGAGGACCTCACCACGGCGGCGTTCACCCGCGAGGCCGCCCGCGTGCTGTCCGACGGCGGGCTGTACGTCGTCAATTGCGGGGACGGCCCCCGGTTGGAGGGCGCCCGGCGGGAGGCCGCGACGATCGGCGCCGAGTTCGAGCACGTCGCGATCGTCGCGGACCCGGCGATGCTCAAGGGGCGGCGCTACGGCAACATGGTCATCGCCGGATCGAACGCGCCGATTCCGGCCGGGCCCGCGATGCTGCGCGAGCTTCTGGGTGGAGGCGTGCCGGCGCACCACTGGGACGACGCGGCGACGCGGGCGTTCGCGCGCTAGGGGGCCGCGTCCCGCGGGGCGTGCGGCGGGAACGGGCTCGGTCCCTCGCCGAGCAGGAAGTCCGCGGCCTCCTCCACGGCCCGCCGCAGCGCCTCGACCACGAGCGCCACCGCCGGCTGGCGCAGCGTCTCGTGCCGGGCCACGAGCCAATAGGCCAGGCGCTCGCCGAAGTCCGGGAGGATCCTCACGAGGTCCGGGTGCCGGGACGCCATGAAGCACGGCAGCAGGCCGATCCCGCCACCGGCGCGGGTGGCCTCCACGTGGACGAAGACGTTGGTGGAGCTGATCGAGTCCCGCATGCCCGGGAGCATCCTGCGCGGCGTGTCCAGGTCGTCGACCTGCAGCATGGAGTCGATGAAGTAGACCAGCGGGTTGCGCACGACCTCCTCCATGGTCGCCGGGGTGCCGTGTTCCGCGATCCATGCCCGGGAGGCGTACAGCCCCAGCCGGTAGTCGCCCAGCCTCAGGGCGCGCGCCCGGTGGACCTGCGGGCGGCCCACCACGACCTCCACGTCCAGCCCGGAGCGGATCTGCGAGGCGCGCCGGGTCGCGGCCACGATCTCCACGCGCAGCCCCGGGTGGGCGCGGCGGAGCCGGGCCACGGTGGGGGAGATGACATAGGCGCTGATGCCGTCCGTCGCGCTGATCCGCACCACGCCGGAGACTCCCGAGGCCCCGGCCGGCGCGGACACGACCGCGGCGAGCGCCCCGGCGACGGTCTCCGCGGCCTCGACGGCGCGCCCCCCGAGCTCGGTCAGTTCCCACCCGCCGGCCGTGCGGACCAGCACGCGGGCGCCGAGTGCGCCCTCCAGCGCCGCTATCCGCCGCGAGACGGTGGTGTGGTTCAGGTCCAGCTCCTCGGCCGCGGTCGAGAACCGGCCGGTCTGGGCGACGGCGCGGAGGATCAGCAGGTCGTCCGCGCGGGGGCCGGGTCTTCCGTCGCTGACCAGCGATGACATGAACGACCTTTCACTTTGGGTGGCGCGATGTGCATTTCTGCAGGTGGAGCGTGCAACGATCGGCCTTGTTCTGCGTTTTTCAATAGACCATACTCGGGGAAGCCTTCTGTGACCACTGTCACTCGCACCCCCCAAGGAGAATCCATGAGCGCCAGCAGCACAGCGCACGACCCCCAGAACCAGCAGTCCGGACTCAAGCGGATCGTCAGCGCCTCGATGGCCGGGACGGTCGTCGAGTGGTACGACTTCTTCCTCTTCGCCTCGGCCGCGGCCCTGGTGTTCGGCACGCAGTTCTTCCCGAAGACCGGGAACCCGCTCGACGGCGTGATCGCGGCGTTCCTGACCTACGCGGTCGGCTTCATTGCCCGCCCGCTGGGCGGCATCGTCTTCGGCCACCTCGGCGACAAGCTGGGACGCAAGTACACGCTGCAGCTCACCATCATCCTCATCGGCGTCGCGACCGTGCTCATGGGCTGCCTGCCGACGTTCGGCCAGATCGGCTATTGGGCCCCGGCGCTGCTGGTCCTGCTCCGCTTCGTCCAGGGTCTGGCCCTCGGCGGCGAATGGGGCGGGGCCGTCCTGCTGGTCGCCGAGCACTCCCCGAACGAGTCGCGCGGCTTCTGGTCCTCCTGGCCGCAGGCGGCCGTGCCGATCGGCAACCTGCTCGCCACCGTCGTGCTGCTGGTCATGTCCACCATCCTCAGCGACGAGGCGTTCCTGAGCTGGGGCTGGCGCGTGGCGTTCTGGCTGTCCGCCGTCGTCGTGGTCGTCGGCTACTTCATCCGCACCCGCATCTCCGAGGCCCCGATCTTCGAGGAGGCCAAGCGCGAGGTGGCGGAGACGAAGGCCGTGTCCTACGGGCTCGGCGAGGTCGTCCGCCGCTACCCCAAGGGCATCCTGACCGCCATGGGCCTGCGCGTCGCGGAGAACATCCTCTATTACATCGTGGTGAGCTTCTCGATCGTGTACCTGGGCAGCCTCGGCGTCGAAACGGCCTCCATCCTCGGCCTGCTGGCGATCGCCCACGTGGCGCACTTCATTTTCGTCCCGCTGGCCGGGCGCCTGACGGACGTCGTCGGCCGCCGTCCGGTCTACCTCACCGGCGCGGTCCTGGGCGCGACCTGGGGCTTCTTCGCCTTCCCGATGTTCGGGACCAAGGACAACGTCCTGATCGTCCTCGCGATCGTGATCGGGCTGGGCTTCCACGCCCTGATGTACGCGGGACAGCCGGCCATCATGGCGGAGATGTTCCCCACGCGCATGCGCTACTCGGGCGTGTCCCTGGGCTACCAGGTCACCTCGATCGTCGCGGGCTCGCTGGCCCCGATCATCGCGACCGCGATCCTGCGGGAGACCGGGAGCTACCTGGGCGTCAACCTGTACCTGCTGGGCGCGTCCCTCATCACGATTGTCGCCGCGCTGGCGATGCGCGAGACCAAGGGCATCAGCCTGCACGACATCGACGAGGAGGACCGCGTCCGCCGTCGCGTGTGGCCGTTCAGGCGCGGCGCTAGACGCCGGCCGCCTGCTCGATGACGCCGATGCTGAAGAACAGCAGGAACGCCGCCGCGACGGCCCACATCAGCGGGTGCACCTCGCGGGCACGCCCCTGGATGGCGCGGATGAAGACGTAGGCCACGAAGCCGGCGCCGATCCCGTTGGCGATCGAGTACGTGAACGGCATGAGCACGAAGGTCAGGAACGCCGGGAGCGCCAGGCCCCAGTCGTCCCAGTCGATCTTGGACACCTGGGAGACCATCATGAAGCCCACGACCACCAGCGCGGGGGCCACGGCCTCGAAGGGCACCAGGTAGATCAGCGGGGTCAGGAACATCGCCAGCAGGAACAGGACACCGGTGACGATGGAGGCGACGCCCGTGCGCGCGCCCTCGCCGATGCCGGCGCCGGACTCGACGTAGATCTGGTTCGAGGAGACGGAGGCCCCGCCGCCGGCGATGGCGCCGAGCGAGTCGACCAGCAGCACGCGGTCGACGTTGGGGATGTTCCCGTCCGCGTCCACGGTCCCCGCCTCGTTCGCCAGGCCCACCATGGTGCCCATCGCGTCGAAGAAGATGGACAGCAGGATCACGAAGGCCAGCAGCAGGGCGGCCGTGGTGCCCAGGTGGGCGAAGGCGCCGAAGACGTTGGCCTCGCCGATCAGGCTGAGGTCCAGCGGCTTCCAGTCCGGCATGGACGGGACCACGAGCGACCAGCCCTGCGGATTGGCCGTGCCGGTCGCCGCGTCGAAGCTCGGGCCGATCCTGAACACGGCCTCCAGCACGTTCGCGAGCACGGCCGAGGCCACGATGCCGATGAGGATGGCGCCCTTGACCTTGCGGACGACCAGCGCGATGGTCAGCAGCAGGCCGGCCAGGAACACGAGGCTCGGCCAGCCGACCAGCGCGCCGTCGAAGCCGAGCCCGACGGGGACGGTGGTGCCGGCGGCGTCCGGGATGCGGCGCACGAAGCCGGCGTTGACCAGGCCGATGAGCGCGATGAACATGCCGATGCCGACGACGATCGCCGTCTTGAGGCTCGGCGGAACGGCGTTGAACACGGCCGTCCGGAATCCGGTGAGGACCAGGACCAGCATCGTCACCCCGGAGAGGACCACCAGGCCCATCACGTCCGGCCAGGTCAGGCCCGGGTTGGTGGCAACGGTGATGGCCACGAAGGCGTTCACGCCCAGCCCGGTGGCCAGCGCGAACGGGTGCTTGGCCCACGCGCCCATGAGGATCGTCATGACCCCGGCGACCAGCGCGGTGACGGCGGCGACCCTGTCGATCCCGAGCTCGGCCCCCGTGGAGTCGGCCCCGGAGAGGATGAGCGGGTTGAGGACGACGATGTAGCTCATCGCGAAGAAGGTGGCGAAGCCGCCGCGGACCTCGCGGGAGAGGTTGGAACCGCGTTCCGTGATCTTAAAGTAACGGTCCACGGCGTTTCCCTGTTTTAGCATGGGAAAAGCCTATTCCGTCCCCGACCGCCACATGGTCCGGGGGGTGGATAGGGTGAACAATGAAAGCAATTTCACTCCGCCGACACCGAAGGAGCGTTCAGGGATGAGCGAGCAGACCGGCAGGGACCAGGACGCCGAACGCGCCGACGGCGTCGTGGTGGGGGTGGACGGCTCGGACGCCGGACTGTGCGCCCTGTCCTGGGCCGCGGCGGAGGCCAAGCGGCGGTCCGTTCCGCTGAACATCGTCACCGCGTACACGATCCCGGTCTTCGCCGCCTCCAGCATGGACGCCGGCTACGCCACGCTGGACGACGAGGTCATCCGCGAGGGTGCGGCGGAGGTCCTGCGGCAGGCCCGCGCCACCGTCACCGACCCCGACCTGGAGGTGCGCACCCGCGTGGAGTCCGGGGATCCCGCCGGGGTCCTGCTGGAGCTCAGCGAGGAGGCGGACCTCGTGGTGGTCGGCACGCGCGGCCGCGGCGGCTTCGTCGGCCGGCTCCTCGGGTCCGTCTCCAGCGCCCTGCCGGCCCACGCGAAGTGCCCGACCGTCGTCGTGCCGTTGTGTGTCGCCGAACCGCCGCCGGGCACCCCGGCGCGCCGCGAGATCGTGGTCGTCGGCGTCGACGGGTCCGAGCGCGCGCGCGTCGCGGTGCTGGTCGCCGCCGAGCAGGCCGTGGCCCGCGGCGTCCCGCTGCGCATCATTTGCGCCCTGCCGCCGGTCAGCGGCTCGCTGGCCTGGATGCCCGCGACGGTGGACCAGGAGGCGCTGACGTTCGACGTGCGCCGCCAGATGGAGGCGGGGTCCAACTGGCTGCGGAGCCACTTCCCCGGACTCGTCGTGGAGTCCGACGTCATCGACGGGCCGCCGATCGAGGTGCTGATCCGCGAGTCGGCCGCGGCGCGGCTGCTGGTCACCGGCTCCCGCGGGCGCGGCGGATTCGCGGGGATGCTGCTCGGCTCCACCAGCCAGGGTGTCCTGCACCACGCGAAGGGGCCGGTGATGGTCGTGCCCGACGCCGAGGACCCCCGGCTGGCCGACCGCGCCGACTTCGACCCGACCGACGAGGAGTAGCCCGCGCCGGGCCTCAGGCGTGGCCCGCCGACTCGTGCCGCACATGGCCCTCGGGCTCCAGCTGGAAGGTGCAGTGCTCGGTGTCGAAGTGCTCGCCCAGGCACTCGAGCAATGCGTCCAGCACGTCATGCGCGCGCTCCGCGGTGAACGAGTCCTGCGCCAGGACCACGTGCGCGGAACAGACGGGAACCCCCGAGGTGATCGTCCAGGCGTGGAGGTCGTGCACGTCCGTGACCCCGTCCACCTCGAGGATGTGTCGGCGGACCTCGTCGAGGTCCACCCCGCGGGGCGTCGCCTCCAGGAGCACGTCCACGACCTCGCGCATCAGCGACCACGCCCGCGGCAGGATCATCAGCGCGATCGCGATCGAGGCGATCGGGTCCGCCGCGGTCTGCCCGGTCAGCAGGATGACGACCGCGGCGGCGACCACCGCGGCCGACCCGAGCAGGTCGCCGAGGACCTCGAGGTAGGCGCCGCGCACGTTCAGGCTCTCGCGGCGGCCGCCGTGGAGGATCAGCAGGCAGGCCAGGTTCGCGGCGCCGCCGGCCAAGGCCGCGACGAGCATGGTGGGGGTGTCGATGTCGGGGGTCTGCCCGAACCGGCGCACGGCCTCGACGAAGATGACGATCGCGACGGCGGTCAGCGCCGCCGCGTTGGCCAGGGCCGCCAGCACCTCCGCGCGCTGCCAGCCGAAGGACCGCTTCGCCGTGGCCGGCCGGGTCGCGACCCACGCGGCGAAGAGCGCGATCGAGACGCCGGCGGCGTCGGAAAGCATGTGGCCGGCGTCGGCGAGCAGCGCGAGCGAGCCGGAGAGCCACGCGCCGGCGAGCTGGACGGCCACCCCGGCGAGGGTGATGGCGACGACGAGCGCCAGTCGGCGGCGGTGGCGGCCCGTCGCGGTGCCGCCCGTGAGCCCGTGGCCGTGGCCGGCGTGGTCGTGCCCGCCCATCAGCCCCAACCCAGCTCGTGCAGGGTGGCGTCGTCGATGCCGAAGTGGTGGGCGATCTCGTGGACCACGGTGATCCCGACCTCCTCGACGACGTCTCCGGGCGTGTCGCAGATCTCGAGGATCGAGTCCTTGAAGACGATGATCCGGTCGGGCATCGCGCCGGCGGCCCACTGGTGGTCGCGCTCGGTGAGGGGCACGCCGTCGTACAGGCCCAGCAGCACGGTGTCCGGGTCCTCGTGGGGGAGTGGCTCGTAGCGGTCCTCGATGAACAGCGCCACGTTGTCCATCATGTCGCGCAGGGGTTGAGGGATCCCGTCCAGGGCACGGACCACCGCGGCTTCGAAATCGTCCTCGGACATGCTGTAGGCCATGCACCGACTCTACCGAGACGGCGCCCGCCCGGGCCGTTTTGCGGTTGGGTGGCCGTACCCTATAGTGGATGAGGTCCACTACACGGGAGAGATTCCGCGTGGCGTACTGGCCCCCATCGTCTAGCGGCCTAGGACACCGCCCTTTCACGGCGGCGGCACGGGTTCGAATCCCGTTGGGGGTACAAGCAAGGCCTGATTTCACAAGCGGGGATTCACTCTGCTAAAGTTTAGGTCTTGTGAGCGGGGGTAAAAACCTTGCGAACTAGGCCCTGTAGCGCAGTTGGTTAGCGCGCCGCCCTGTCACGGCGGAGGTCGCGGGTTCAAGTC
Organism: Arthrobacter halodurans; assembly: GCF_041877255.1. Lineage (NCBI taxonomy): Bacteria > Bacillati > Actinomycetota > Actinomycetes > Micrococcales > Micrococcaceae > Arthrobacter > Arthrobacter halodurans. The sequence continues at coordinate 17,251 of NZ_JBHDLJ010000016.1, read as the reverse complement.
CCGTCAGGGTCGCTTTGGTTGTCCGGCAACGGGGGACCACGGTGATCATCGCCTAGATGATGCCAGGCTCTGTAGCTCAGTTGGTAGAGCGTTCGACTGAAAATCGAAAGGTCACCGGATCGACGCCGGTCGGAGCCACCAACGAAGAACCCCCCGGAAACGGGGGGTTCTTCTGCTGTGTGGCGACATTGCGATCCCTCCGCTCCCAGCCCTCGTCTGCGTCCCCTTCCGGGAGTACATTCGTGGTGTCCGTGAAGCGAGGAAGCGGAGGACGCCATGGTTTCGTTGACCTGCCTGGGCGGTGCCGGGACCGTGACCGGCTCCAAGCACCTCGTCGAGGCCGACGGGCGGCGGCTGCTCGTGGACTGCGGGATGTTCCAGGGTCTGAAGAACCTGCGCGAGCAGAACTGGCAGTCCCTCCCGGTCCGGGCGCGGGACATCGACGCCGTCGTCCTCACGCACGCCCACCTGGACCACACCGGCTACCTGCCCCGGCTGGTGCGCGAGGGGTTTCGCGGACCGATCTACTGCACCGCCGGAACGCGGGACGTCACGGCGCTCATCCTGCGCGACGCCGCCTTCCTGCAGGAGCAGGACGCGGATCTGGCCAACCGCTACGGCCACACGCGGCACCGCCCCGCCGAGCCGCTCTACAACCACCTGGATGCGGAGTTCGCGATCACGCTGCTGGAGACCGTGCCGTTCCACGAGCCGCTGGAGTTGCCCGTCGGCGCCCGGCTGACCTACCGGCGGGCCGGGCACATCCTCGGGGCGGCGACCGCGGAGCTGCGGTGGGGCGGGCGCACCTTCGTTTTCTCCGGGGACCTCGGCCGCTACGGCGATCCGCTCATGCACGACCCCGAGGACGTCCAGCACGCCGACGTGGTCGTCGTGGAGTCGACCTACGGCGACCGGCTGCACGGCGGGGGCGATCCCGTGGAGGTGCTTGCGGAGGTCGTCCGGGAGACCGTCGCCCGCGCCGGGACGGTGGTCATCCCCTCCTTCGCGGTCGGTCGGGCCCAGGCCCTGCTCTACCACCTCTGGCGGGCCCGGAAGCTGGGACTGGTGCCGTGGCGCATCCCCGTCTACCTGGACAGCCCGATGTCCATCAACGCGACGGAGCTCTTCGCAGACCACCCCGCCGACCACCGCCTCACGCCCGCCGAGTGCCGCGACGCCTTCGGGGTGGCCACCTATGTGCGCGAACCGGCGCGGTCGAAGACCCTCAGTGCCGACCAGAGCCCCAAGGTCATCGTCTCCGCCAGCGGCATGGCCACGGGCGGCCGGGTGCTGCACCACCTGGCGGCCTTCGGCCCGCAGGAGCGCAACACGATCCTCTTCGCCGGGTTCCAGGCGGCCGGCACCCGCGGCCGGAAGCTGCTGCGCGGCGAGCGGGACACCCGCATCCACGGGGAATGGGTGCCGATCCGCGCCCGCGTCCAGGAGCTCTCCATGCTTTCGGCGCACGGCGACTCGGAGGAACTGCTGCGATGGCTCTCCGGGTTCCGGTCACCGCCGGCGCACGCCTTCCTTGTCCACGGCGAACCGGAGGCTTCCGAGGCCATGCGGCAGCTGGTGCGGCGCCGCCTCGGTTGGGAGGCCCGCGTGCCGCGGCAGAACCAGACGTTCGGTGTCTGATCGGCGGTAGGGTGGATCAACGGAGGCCCCTTCCCAGGAAAGGCAGTCATCGATGGACCACCAGAACCCGACGCCGACGGCGCTGCCGCCGGAGCCGGCAGCGCCACCGGCCGTCGGCCCGGCGGGCACCACCGCGATCGGCGAGGCCGCCGTCGCCAAGGTGGCGGCCGCCGCCGCGCGCTCCGTCGAGGGAGTCCACGCCCTCGGCGTGGGCGGCCCGCGCTCGTTCGGCGCGCTCCGCGGCGCGGTCGGTTCGGGCCCGGAACCCTCGCCCGGCGTGACCGCCGAGGTCGGGGCCACCGAGGCCGCCGTCGACGTGGTCCTCACCGCCACCTTCGGGCGCCCGCTCCACCACATCGCCGACGACGTGCGGTCCGAGGTCTACCGCGCCGTGGAATCCCTCACCGGCCTCCGGGTCATCGAGGTCAACGTGGAGATCGGCGACGTCCACCTCCCCGAAGCCCAGACCCCCGAACTCCCCGCCCCCGAAGCCCCCGCGCCCGGACCCCGCGCCCCCGAAACCCCCGCGCCCGCCGCGCCCGGGGCCGGACACCCGCCGACCGCGAGCCACCTGGAGCCACGATGAACCCCACCCTGATTGGACTCGCGGTCGCCGCGGTGCTCGGCTGGGCCGCCCTGGACCACGGGTTCGGCGGCTTCCTGCTCATGGCGCTGTTCCTGGCCGTCGGCGCGCTCGCCGGCCGCGTCCTGGAGGGCCGGCTGGACCTGCGCGGCCTGCGCGACGCCCTGACCGGACGGCGCTCGTCGTCGTGAGCACGGCCGAACCGGACGTGGCGGAACGCCGCCTGGCGGGACACACGCGCGTCAGCACGCAGGCCCTGATCGGCTGCGCCCGCGCTGTCGCCTCCGAGGTCTTCTCCGTCCCCGCCGCGAGCGTGCGCGTGGCCCTGAACGACGAGTACGGCTCCCTGGCGCTGAGCCTCAGCCTGCCCCTGCCGCTGACCCTCCGCTCGCATGCCGCGGACGGCGCGCACCCGGACGGCCGCCCGACGGTGTGGGAGCGCGCGCGTGACTCCCGCGCGGCGGTCCGCGATCGCTTCGTGCGGCTCACCGGGGCCAGCGTGAGCCGGGTCGACGTGCGCGTGACGGGCATCGCCCCGCGGCCCAGCCGGAGCATCGGATGACGGCGCGGGAGCGCGAGCGCCTGGAGCGCCGCGAGTTGTACTCCGCGCGGTCCGCGGCGTCGATTGTCGCCGCGGCGGTCGTGACGGCGGTGTGCCTCTACCTGATGTTCGAGGCATCCATGAAATCGCTGGGCCAGGACGTGTGGATCCGTTCGCCGGAACAGTGGTGGACATGGTTCGCTGGGCTGCCCCAGACGGCCGACCCCCTGGTGCTCGGCGTCGGAAGCCTCGCCGTCCTGGCCCTCGGCGTCTACTTCCTGCTCCAGGGCGTGCTGCCGGGCCGCCGGGCGCGCCACGCCATCGCCGACCCGCGCGCCGTCGTCGTCGTGGACAACGAGGTCATCGCCGCGACCCTGGCCCGCCGCGCCCGCACCGAGGCCGCCGTCGCGCCGGGGCAGGTGATGGTGATCGTCTCCCGCTCGCTCGCCGAGGTGCAGCTGCGTCCCACGTCGGGCATTCCCGTGGACCCCGAGGCGGTCCGCGCGGCCGTCGAGGACGAGCTGCGCCGCAACCGGATCGACCCGGCCCCGCGCGTCGTGGTCCGCGTGTCGGAGAGCGGGGTGGTGGGCCAGTGAACCAGACCCCGCGCACCGTGAACCGCACGGTCCTGACCCTGCTCGGCCTCCTGCTCACCGCGGCGGGGCTGCACGGCCTGCTGCTCTCCTCCTTCCCCGGCTACGCTGCGGGCTGGCAGGGACTCGCCGCCCGTGTCGGCGAGGCGGGGGCGCGCCTGCTGCAAGACACCACCCTGCCCGGCCAGCGCGACTCCTGGCTCTGGATCCTTGTCACGGTCGCGCTGATCGGCCTGGTGCTGCTCATGCTCTGGTGGGCCGCCGTGCAGGGCAAGGGCCGGACCGGCATCTTCGCCCGCGAATACCACGACAACGGCGCGCGCGGCGTCGTCGAGATCGCCGCGGGCGTCCCCGAGCAGGCCGTGAAGGCGGCCCTGGCGGGCCGGCCGGACATCGTCTCGGTCTCGGCGAGCACGTGGGAGGCGGACCACGACGCCGGCCTGCGCATCAAGGTGCAGCCGCGCCAGGGCGCCGCCCCGGCGCGGATCGCCGAGGACGTCTCCGGGATCATCTCGGCCCTGGACCGGGAGCTGGGCCGCGGCGGCCCGGTGGTCCTCCACCTGGCCGCCGGGGCCCGCACCCGGATGTCACGGGCCGAACGCGTCCGCTAGAGCGGGAGCATCCAGACGGCGGAATCGGCGGCCAGCTGGCCCTCGAAGACCGCCTCGTCCTGGCTCGCGACGACGACGCGGTGGTCGCCGGGGAGCTCGACGGGCGCGACGCCCATGTTCGCCAGAACCAGCAGCTCGCCGTTGGCGTAGCCGAGCAGGCCGTGCGCGGGGGCGTGCTCCGCGGACCAGGCGAGGATGCCGTGCCCGAGTCCGCGCTCGGCGCGGATCCCCAGCAGCTCCCGGTACAGCTCGTACGTGGAGCCCGGGACCCCGACCTGCCGGTCCGCGGCGTACGTGGCGTAGGAGTCGGGCTGCGGCAGCCACGGGGCCGCCGCCTCCGTGCCCTCCGCGAACCCGTTGCCCGGGGCGTCGGCGACCCACGGCATGGGGACGCGGCAGCCGTCGCGGCCGCGCTCCTCGCCGCCGGTGCGGAAGAAGCTCGGGTCCTGGCGCGCCTCCGCCGGCAGCGTCGTGTGCTCGGGCAGGGACAGCTCGTCTCCCTGGTAGACGTACGCCGAGCCCGGCAGCGCCAGCATCACCATCGCGGCGGCCCGCCCGCGCGCCCAGCCGAGGCGTTCGTCGGGCTGCTCGTCCTCGGCGGAGATCCCCTTCGGGAAGGTCGTCGGATCGCTCAGGCCGTAGCGCGTGGAGTGGCGGACGGTGTCGTGGTTGGACAGGACCCAGGTCGGTGGCGCGTCGACGACGGCGGCCTCGGCCAGCGTCTCGGCGACGTTGTCCGCGATGCGTTCCGCGTCCCAGCCGGCCAGCAGGAAACCGAAGTTGAACGCCTGCTGCATCTCGCCGCGGCGGACGTAGCGGAAGATCCGCGACATCGGCTCCACCCAGGCCTCGGCGACCATCATGCGGTCGCCGTCGTACTCGGAGAGCACCGCGTTCCACTCCTCGTAGATGGCGTGCACGCCCTCCTGGTCGAAGTACGGCGGCGTCGCCGCGGACACGTCCTCCTCGGGCAGGTCCAGCGACGGCTCCGTGATCAGGACGTCGTCCCGCGCACCGGCGGTCCCGGCGGGCTCGTTGCCGGCGACCATGGCGACCTTGGCGGACCAGTCGGGGAGCCCCTCGGCCTTGACCATGCCGTGGGCGACGTCCACCCGGAAGCCGTCGACGCCGCGGTCCAGCCAGAAGCGAAGCACGTCCTTCATCTCCTCGCGGACCTCGGGGTTCTCCCAGTCGAGGTCCGGCTGCTTGGTGTCGAACAGGTGCAGGTACCACTGGCCGGGCGTGCCGTCCGGCTCCGTCACCCGTGTCCAGGCCGGGCCGCCGAAGATCGACTGCCAGTTGTTCGGCGGCTCCTCGCCGTCGGCGCCGGAGCCGTCGCGGAAGATGTAGCGGGCGCGCTCGGGGGAGCCCGGCGCAGCGGCCAGGGCCTCCCCGAACCAGACGTGCTCGTCCGACGTGTGGTTCGGGACCAGGTCGACGATGATCTTGATGCCGCGCCCGTGCGCCGCGGCGAGCATGGCATCGAAGTCGCCCAGCGATCCGAAGAGCGGATCGACGTCGCGGTAGTCGGCGACGTCGTAGCCGGCGTCGGCCTGCGGGGAGGTGTAGAACGGGGAGAGCCAGAGGGCGTCCACCCCGAGCCGCTCCAGATACGGCAGCTTGGCCGCGACGCCCCGCAGGTCGCCCATGCCGTCGCCGTCGGCGTCGGCGAACGAGCGCGGGTACACCTGGTAGATGACGGCGTCCTGCCACCAGGGTGCGGTCTGTGCGTGCTTCGGCATGGGGCTCCTTCGGGCGGGGATGGCGCGGGCACCAGCAAGTGTAAACGGTTTCAGCGGGGGAGGCACTCAGCTCGCGCGGGCCAGCTGGCGGATCCGCAGCCAGCGCGAGGCCAGCCGGCGGTAGGAGGCCGCGGCCCCGAGCATGTCGCCCTCGGCGAGGGACTCGATGCCCAGCCGGATGTCGTGCGGGGAGTCGTCGGGCCACACCAGGTCGGCGACGCGGCCGTAGTCCAGCTCGACGACCGACTCGGGATGGAAGAGCTGCAGCCATTCGCTCAGGGCCGTGAGCTCGTCGAGCATGTCCAGCTCCGGCGCGTTCACCGCCAGCGACGCCGCGGCGTAGCGGACGCGCTCCAGGACCTGGACCGCGGGGGCGGAGAGCCGCACGCTGTTGATGCCGTCGACGTCCTCGTCGATCTCGCAGTGGTCGTCCTCGCGCAGCACCACGAACCAGCCGAAGGGCACGCCCCACGTGGCGCTGCGGGTGTGCAGCGAGGCCAGGCCCTCCGCGAAGTCCTCGTGCCCGATCCGGCCCGCGTTGGCCTCGCGGGCGACGTCGGGGATCAGGAGCTCCAGCAGCTGCGGGCGCATGCTCCCGTCGAGCTGTTCCGCCGCCAGGGTGGCGCGGAGCGCCAACTGGTCCGGGCAGAAGTACGCGGTCGTCCGCCCGTCCGCCCCCGGGTAGTGAAGGACGCGGAACCGCTCCGGCGCGTGGTGGGGGAAGGGGTCCGAGACCGGCCGGGTGATCCGGCCGAGGGCCTCCGCCGCGGCGCGCTCCTCGAACTCGGCGCGCGGCAGGCCGCGCTGCGCCGCGATGAGCAGCTGGTCGTCGTCGTCGAAGGCCCGCAGGGGCTCGAAGACGCGCAGGAACGACGTCGGCGGCAGGTGCCGGCGCGTCGTCCCCGTCGCCCGGGCCATGGTCAGGCCGGCTCCGCGAGCTCGACGACCACCGGGGCGTGATCGGACGCGCCCTTGCCCTTGCGCTCCTCGCGGTCGATGCCGGCGCCGGTCACGCGCTCGGCCAGCGCGGGGGAGCCGAGCACGAAGTCGATCCGCATGCCCTCCTTCTTCGGGAAGCGCAACTGCGTGTAGTCCCAGTATGTGTAGACGCCGGGGCCCGGCGTGTACGGGCGGACCACGTCGACGAAGCCGGCCTCGAGGAAGGCGTTGAACGCGGCCCGCTCCGGCTCGCTCACGTGCGTGAGCCCCGCGGAGCGGAAGTAGTCGATGTCCCAGACGTCGTCGTCCTGCGGCGCGATGTTCCAGTCGCCCATGAGGGCGACCTCGGCGCGCGGCTCCGCGGTGAGCCAGCGCACGGCCTCGTCCTTCAGCCCGTCCAACCAGGCGAGCTTGTACGGCATGTGCTCGTCGTCCAGGGCGCGCCCGTTGGGCACGTACAGGCTCCACACACGCACCCCGCCGCAGGTCGCGGCGATCGCCCGGGCCTCCTGCAGGGGGTCCTTGCCGTTCTTGCCGAACGCCGGCTGGTCCGCGAACGTGCGCTCGACGTCGTCCAGGCCCACCCGGGAGGCGATCGCCACGCCGTTCCACTGGCTCAGCCCGAAGTGGCACACCTCGTAGCCGTTGTTCTCGAACAGCTCCCAGGGGAAGTTCTCGTCCTTGCACTTGGTTTCCTGAATGGCCAGCACGTCGACGTCCGTGCGGCGCAGCCAGGCCTCCACGCGGTCTGCTCGGGCGCGGAGGGAGTTCACGTTCCAGGTGGCGATCTTCACGCCTCCAACCTATCAACTGGCGCGGCGCAGGGAAGGGGCGCGCTGGAACGGACCCCGAAGTGCGGGTAACTTGGGACGGGACCGTGGCGTGGCTCACACCCGGGCAGCACGGCGTCGACCCGAAGGAGCATGTCCCCATGGTGCGCACCCTCTCCCACTACGTCGGCGGCCGGCACGTCGACGGCGCCTCGGACCGGTTCTCCGACGTGTTCGACCCGTGCACCGGCCGGGTCCAGGCGCGCGTTCCGCTGGCCGGCCGCGAGGAGGTCCTCGCCGCCATCAAGGACGCGGCGGCGGCGCAGGAGGCCTGGGCCGCCACGAACCCGCAGCGGAGGGCGCGCATCCTGCACCGGTTCGTCGACCTCGTCAACGAGCACCTGGACGAGCTCGCCGAGCTCCTCTCCTCCGAGCACGGCAAGACGTTCGCGGACGCGCAGGGCGACATCCAGCGCGGCATCGAGGTGGTCGAGGTCTGCACGGGAGCGCCCCACCTGCTCAAGGGGGAATTCTCGGACAGCGCCGGCGCCGGGATCGACGTGCACTCGCTGCGCCAGCCGCTCGGCGTCGTCGCCGGCATCACCCCGTTCAACTTCCCGGCCATGATCCCGCTGTGGAAGGCGGGCCCGGCGATCGCGGCCGGCAACGCCTTCATCCTCAAGCCCTCCGAGCGGGACCCCTCCGTCCCGCTGCGGCTCGCCGAGCTCTTCACCGAGGCGGGGCTGCCCGCCGGCGTCTTCAACGTGGTCAACGGCGACAAGGAGGCCGTCGACGCGCTGCTGGAGGACGAGCGCGTCCGGGCCATCGGCTTCGTCGGCTCCACCCCGATCGCGCAGTCGATCTACGCCTCGGCGGCGGCGCACGGCAAGCGAGCCCAGTGCTTCGGCGGCGCCAAGAACCACATGGTCATCATGCCCGACGCGGACCTGGACATGGCGGCGGACGCCCTGATCGGCGCCGGCTACGGTTCGGCGGGGGAGCGCTGCATGGCCGTCTCCGTCGCGGTCCCGGTGGGGCGGGCGACCGCGGAGTCGCTCGTGGACAGGCTGCGGGAACGCATCGCGAAGCTGCGGGTGGGCGCCTCCATGGACCCGGACTCCGACTTCGGTCCCGTCGTCGCGGCCTCCGCGAAGGAGCGGATCGAGGACTACATCGCCGCCGGCGTCGCGGAGGGGGCCACCCTGGTGGTGGACGGGCGCGGCCACACGGTCGAGGGCTACCCGGACGGCTTCTGGGTGGGTCCGACGCTCTTCGACCACGTCACCTCCGACATGCGGATCTACCGGGAGGAGATCTTCGGCCCGGTGCTCTCGGTCGTCCGCGCCGCGGACTACGAGGAGGCGCTCCGCCTGCCCAGCGAGCACCGGTACGGCAACGGCGTCGCGATCTTCACCCGCGACGGCGACGCCGCCCGCGACTTCGCCAGCCGGGTCGACGTCGGCATGGTCGGCATCAACGTGCCGATCCCGGTGCCCATCGCCTACTACACCTTCGGCGGCTGGAAGGCCTCGGGGTTCGGCGACCTCAACCAGCACGGGGCGGACGCGTTCCGCTTCTACACGAAGACGAAGACCGTCACGACGCGCTGGCCCTCCGGCGTGCGCGAGGGCGCCGACTTCGCGATGCCGGAGGGCAGCTAGATGCCGGCGCCTTCGGGGCGCGTGGCCTTCCTCGGCCTCGGCCACATGGGGATGCCCATGGCCGCCAACCTCGTCGCCGCGGGCTACGACGTCGTGGGCTACGACGTCGTGCCGGCGGCGGTGGAGGCGGCCGCGGAGCGCGGCGTCGCAACGGCGGCCACCGCCGGCGAGGCCGCGGCGGGCGCGTCGGTGGTCCTGACCATGTTTCCCAGCGGCCGCCACCTGCTGGACGCGTACCGCGGCGTCGGCGAACCCGGCCTGCTCGACGCCGCCCCGGCCGGCGCTCTGTTCCTGGACTGCTCCACCATCAACGTCGACGAGGCCCGCGAGGCCGCTGCGCTCGCCGTCGCCGCCGGCCACCGGTCGGTCGACGCGCCCGTCTCCGGCGGCACCGTCGGCGCGGAGAACGGGACGCTGACGTTCATGGTCGGCGCGGAGCCGGCGGACCTGGAGGCCGCGCGGCCGCTGTTGGACGTCATGGGCGGGCGGCTGGTGCACTGCGGCGACCACGGGGCCGGCCAGGCCGCGAAGGTCTGCAACAACATGATCCTCGGCGTGACGATGATCGCGGCGAGCGAGGCGTTCGTGCTCGGCGAGAGGCTCGGCCTGAGCCACCAGGCCCTCTACGACGTCGTCTCCACCGCGTCCGGACAGTGCTGGGCCGTCACCACGAACTGCCCCGTGCCGGGGCCGGTACCGACGAGTCCGGCCAACCACGACTACCGGCCCGGATTCGCCGGAGCGCTCATGGCCAAGGACCTGGGGCTCGCCCTGAGCGCGTTGGAAAGCTCCGGGGTCTCCGCCGAACTCGGGCCGCTCGCGGCCCGCATCTACGAGCGGTTCGCCGCGGAGGGTGGGGCCGGGCAGGACTTCTCCGGCATCATCAACGACATCCGCGGCCGTTCCGGAACCTGACGCGGGGTGGCGCCCGGCGCTACCTCCACCAGTCGTCGAAGAGGGTGACGGGGACCGTGCGCTTGTGGCGGGTCCGCAGGTACTTCTGCTCGATCTTCGCGGCGACCTCGTCCGGGACGTCGCGGCCCTCGAGGTAGTCGTCGATGTCGTCGTAGCGCAGCCCGAGCTCGTCCTCGTCGGTGCGGCCGGGTGTGCCGTCGAGGAGGTCCGCCGTCGGCACCTTGCTCCACAGCTGCTCCGGGGCCCCGAGGTGTTCCAGCAGCTGCCGGTTCTGCCGCTTGTTCAGGCCGAACAGCGGAAGGATGTCCGCGCCGCCGTCGCCGAACTTGGTGAAGAACCCGGTGACGGACTCGGCCCCGTGGTCGGTGCCGACCACCAGGAAATTGCGCTCGCCGGCCAGCGCGTACTGGGCCACCATCCGCAGGCGGGCCTTGATGTTGCCCTTGCCGAAGTCGGAGATCCCGGTGCCGGTGGAGGCGCGGTACTCGGCCTCGAAGCCGTCGACGCCGGGCTTGATGTTGTACGTCCACTCCGTGTCGGCCTCCACGAAGTCCAGGGCCGCGCGGGCGTCGTGCTCGTCGTGCTGGACGCCGTAGGGCAGCCGCACGGCGACGAACGAGGCCTCCACCCCCTCGGCGGCCAGCTCCTCCACCGCCAGCTGGGCCAGCCGGGCGGCGAGCGAGGAGTCGAGCCCGCCCGAGATGCCCAGCACGAATCCCGCGGTTCCGGTGGCCCGGAGGTAGTCCTTCAGGAAACCGATCCGGCGGGCCACCTCCTCCGCCGGGTCGATCTGCGGCCGGACGCCCATTTCCCCGATGATCTTCGCCTGTAGTTCGCGCATGGGGCCAGCCTACCGCCGCGGTGTTTCGCGGTCATTGCGGGCGGCGCGGTCCTGACATGGGCGGTCCCGCAACAATCCGGTGAAATTCATATCCGGTTCACCGATAGTCTGCTTGGATAGGTTGTAGTGATAGCTATCCCAACCGAGAGAGCTGGTCATGGACACCATCAGGCCCGAGCATCCCCGCCCGGAGCATTTCCTGGTACACCTGAGCGACACGCATCTGATGGGCGGCAACCGCCCCCTCCACGGGACGCTGGACAGCGAGGAGCGGCTTCGCGCGGTGTTCCGCGAACTCCAGGACAGCGGCGCCCGCCCCGAGGCCCTGATCTTCACGGGCGACATCGCCGACACGGGCGACGCCGACGCCTACGCCCGCGTCCGCGCGATCGTGGAGCCCGCGGCGGAGCGCATGGGGGCGCAGGTCATCTGGGCCATGGGCAACCACGACGACCGTGAGAACCTGCGCGAGGTCCTGCTCGAGGAGGGGCGCAGCAGCGAGCCGCTGGACCGCGTCTACTGGCTGGGCGGCCTGCGGGTGATCACCCTGGACACGACCGTCCCCGGGTCCCACCACGGCGCGCTGGCCGCGCACCAGCTGGACTGGCTCCGGAAGGAGCTCGCGTTCTCGGCCCCGGAGGGCACCATCCTGGCCCTGCACCACCCGCCGGTCCCCACGATCCAGCCCCTGGCGGTGCTTGTGGAGCTGCGCGGACAGGCCGCCCTGGCCGAGGTGTTGCGCGGCACGGACGTCCGCGCCATCATCGGCGGCCACCTGCATTACTCCACGACGGCGATGTTCGCCGGCATCCCCGTCTCCGTCGCCTCGGCGACCTGCTACACGCAGGACCTCGCGCACACTGTCGACCCGGACACCGGCGTGCGGGGCACCCGCGGGCGTGACGCGGCCCAGGCCTACAACCTGATCCACGTGTTTCCGGACACGGTCGTGCACTCGGTCGTCCCCGCGGCCGGCGGGGCCGCCGTCGGCGAGGTGTTCGACCCGGCGGACGTCGCGGCCAAGCTGGCGAGCCGCGGCGTCGACTACCCGCCCGCGCCGGCGGTGGGTTCGGCCTCGCCTGCCACCGCCTCTCCCATCAGCGCCTCGGCCCAGCTGGCCCAGGCCCCCGACCAGCGGTCGGCGCGCAGCGTGGCCTAGGCCGCCTCGTGCTCCGGCTCGCCGGGGCGCGCCGCGGCCACCGGCTTTTCCCACGGGCCCGGGATCGGGAAGTACCTGCGGAGGAACCCCGTCACGACCTGCTGCCGCTCCTGGGCCGGGACCTCGGGGAAGCTGCCGTCGTTGAGGCAGAAGAAGTCCTGGTTGCGCTTGGCCAGGATCTTGCCCAGCGTGTCGAGGCCCGAGTACATGGTGGTGTCCACGTACTTCACCTTCGCGCCGACCTTCGCCACGGCCCGCCCGGTGAGCAGCGCGTAGTAGTGGTAGAGCGAGTTGGTGACCGAGATGTTGTCCTTCGCGCGGAAGCGACTGGCCGCCGTCGCCGAGAATTCCGGCGCGAACAGCTCCTCCATCTCGAGCAGCACGCTGCGCCGCAGCGGCGCGGCCGTGTGTTCGAGGTGCCGCGTGGTGATGCGGCCGAACCGGTCGTGCAGCAGGCGGCGGTTGACGCGCGCCGAGTTCTCGAAGCCCGACCGGTCCAGGTGGTTGTCGCCCAGTCCGATGCGCGTCGGCGCCTCGATGAACTTGGTGATGCCGCCGGGGGAGAAGAACATGTCCGGGCCCAGCGGCCGGCCAAAGAACATGTCGTCGTTGGAGTACAGGAAGTGTTCGGAGAGACCCTCGATGTGCTGCAGCTGCGACTCCACGGCCTGGGAATTGAAGGTCGGGAGGACCGACGGATCCCGGAAGTGGTCGGCGGCACGAACGATCGTCACGTCCGGGTGCCCCGCGTCGAGCCACGCCGGGACCTCGGAGTCGGTGCAGATGAAGATGTGGCGGATCCACGGGGCGAACATGTGGATGCTCCGCAGGGCGTACTTCAGCTCGTCGATCTGGCGGAAGCGTGCCTCGGCGTCGTCCCCCTCGCCCACGACGACGTTGTCCATGAAGGAGGCGCGGTAGCGCCGGTACTCGGGGTTGTTGCCGTCGACCCAGGAGAAGACGATGTCGATGGGGAACCCGATGTCCGCCGCGTGGTCGGCGAACATGTTCTCGATGGTCGGCCATTCCAGGCCGAACCGGCTGACGGTTCCGCGCACGGCCTCGCCGGCCGGCACCGTCGCGCGGGTGAGCGAGTTCTCGATGGGCAGCTGGATGTTCCCGTCGGTGCCCCAGCGCCACAGCTCGATCTGGACGCCGGTGCCCTGGCCGTAGTGCAGGCCGCCGACCGGCTCCACACGCGGTCGGTACAGCCGGTACATCCGGGCCTTGCCGCTGGTCCCCAGCCGGCCGTCGGCGACCAGCAGGGCCTTGTCCTTGCGGGTGTCGACGGTGATCGAGTAGAAGGGCTCGTCCTCGCAGGCCCGCACCAGCGCCGCCCGCAGCTTCTTGCGGTGGTCCCAGTTCACCGCGATCACCGGGCGCGCGTCGTTTCCGCGCACCAGGAGGTAGGGCAGGTCGGCGTCCTCGAGCACCGCGCGCACGAACAACAGGTCGGCGACCATCGCCTCGTGCGGCGTCATCGACTCGTTGACCAGCGCGTACCGGCCGTCGACACGGAGGATGTCGGACCGGTCGGAGAAGCGCGCGATCGCCTCGGGCGACGTGATCTCGCGGACCTCGGCGAGGTCGCGCTCCGCCTCGGGGGCCCCGTGGTAGACCTCGTCCGGGGTCACGTCCGCGGGAATCGCCTCGTGCTTCGCCATCTACGGGGCCTTCGCGGCGGGGTCTTCCCAGCCGAGGTTGAGGGCCATGCGGCGCAGCGACCGGACGGTGGTCGCGTAGTCCTCGGCGGAGACGCCGGCGCTCGACTCCTCGCGCATGGTGTCCACGATCGAGGTCAGCCGGTCCAGGCTGGTGGCGCCGCGCTCGGTGAGCATGAAGTTGTGGCCCTCCTCCTGCACCCAACCGGACTCCACGAGCTCGGTCAGGTGCTCGGACGGGCTCGTGGGCTCGCCCTCGGCCGGCGGCTCGCCGAAGAACGGGGCGAGGGCGGCCGTGAGCTCGCCCCCGGTCGCCGGGCCCTTGGCCAACACGTTCAGCAGCTGCCACTGACGGCGCGTGACGCCGTGTTCCTCGAGGGAAACAGTGAACTGCTCGGAAATGAGCGAGTCCACCAGTTTGAGCCAGTATCCAAGCGGTCTCGAAGCATCCATGCGCTCAGCCTAGTCGGAGCGCGAACTCCTGTCGCGCCCGGGATCCCGGCATTACCCTAGGCGCATGGACAGCGTCATCGACATCCGGGGGCTCGAGAAGTCCTTCGGCCGCGTCAAGGCCTTGGACGGGCTGGAGCTCCAGGTGGCGCCGGGCGAGGTCCACGGGTTCCTGGGACCGAACGGCGCCGGCAAGTCCACCACCATCCGCGTCCTGCTGGGCCTGTTGCGGGCCAACGCCGGGACGGTGCGCCTGTTGGGCGGGGACCCCTGGCGGGACGTCGTGGCGCTGCACCGCAGGATCGCGTACGTGCCGGGTGACGTGAGCCTGTGGCCCACGCTCACCGGCGGCGAGGCGATCGACCTGCTCGGGCGGCTCCGCGGGGGGCTCAACGAGGACCGCCGTCGCGAGCTCGTGGAGACCTTCGAACTCGATACGACCAAGCGGGGGAGGGCGTATTCGAAGGGCAACCGGCAGAAGGTGGCGATCGTCGCCGCCCTGGCCTCCGACGTCGAACTCCTGATCCTGGACGAGCCCACCTCCGGCCTGGACCCGCTGATGGAGGCGAAATTCCGCGCGGAGGTCCGCGCGGAACGGGGGAAGGGGCGGTCCGTGCTGCTGTCCAGCCACATCCTGGCCGAGGTCGAGGCGCTGGCCGACCGCATCAGCATCATCCGCGCGGGGGCGATCGTCGACACCGGAACGCTGGACGAGATGCGTACCCACGCCCGGTCCCGGGTGCGGGCGCTGGTGACCGGCGACGCGTCGTCGATGGGCCGCGTGCCGGGCGTCGAGGACCTCCGGCACGACGACGGCGTGGTCGAGTTCAGCGTCGAGGGCGAACGGCTCGCCACCGTGCTGTCCGAGCTGACGCGGCTTGGAATGACGTCGCTCGAGGTCTCGCCGCCGTCGCTGGAGGACCTGTTCCTGCGGCACTACGGAGACCGCCCGGCGGACACCCCCGGCCGCGACGGCGAAAAGCGCCACGGGAGGCGGCGGACATGAGGCCGTCCGGCCTGTGGACGGTGGCCGCCGCGCAGCTCAGGCAGGACTGGAAGCTGATACTTCCGTGGGTGCTCCTGCTGCCGCTGCTCCCGGCGACGTCCGTGTGGGGCTTCGACGCGCTCTTCCGCGACGACCCGGCCACGCTGGTGGCGATGAACTTCTCCGCGGGGTCGAATCCCGCGTTCTCCGTGTTGTTCGGGCCGGCCCCGGACATCACGACGGCCGAGGGGTTCGCCGTCTGGCGCTCGTTCGTCCTCGGCAGCTTCTTCACCGCGCTGATGGCCGTGCTCGCGGTGACGCGCAATGCGCGGGGCCAGGAGGACACAGGGCGGGCCGAGCTCGTCGCCGCCGCGCCCGTCGGCCGCAATGCCCGGCTGGCCGCGGCGCTGCTCCTGGCGTGGGGCGCCTCGGTGACCGTCGGAGTCCTGGCCGCGGGGCTCGCGGTCGTCGCGGGCGCCGACCCCCTGCCCATGGTGCTGCTCGGCGGCGCCTACGCGGGCTCCGGCGTCGTGTTCGCCGGGGTGGCGGCGGTGGCCTCGCAGCTCGCGTCGTTCGCGCGCGGGGCGAATATCCTGTCGGTGGCCACGCTGGGCGCCGCCTATTTGCTGCGGGCGTTCGCCGACACCTCGGAGGCCGCCCGGGGCCTCCTGTGGTGGACCCCGTTCGGGTGGGTGCAGAAGATGGAGCCCGTGGGCGACGCGTCAGCGTGGCCGCTGTGGCTGTGCGCCGCGGCCGGCGTCGCCCTGGCCGGAGCGGCCTTCGTGCTGCAGGGCCGCCGCGACTTCGGCATGGGGTTCATCCCCCCGCGTTCGGGGCCCGAGCGGGGCGGGTTCGTGGCCACCCTTCCCGGGCTGGTGGTGCGGCAACAGCGCACGGCGGCGATCAGCTGGATCGTGGGACTGACGGTCATGGGCGCCGTCATGGGGCTCGTCGCCTCGTCGCTCGGCGAGATCCTGCTCGGCAGTCCACAGCTGGCGGCGATCATCGCGGCACAGGGGCTGGACGCGGGGGACCTGTCCTTCCAATTCCTCCGCACGCTGCTCGAGATCATCGCGCTCATTGCGGCCGTGCACGGCGTGCAGCTCGGTCTGCGGCTCGTGGGGGAGGAGCAGCAGGGCCGCCTCGATCCGCTGCTGGCCACGCCCATCCGGCGGGAGGGCCTGCTGGCCTGGTACGCCGTGGCCGCGCTGGTGGCGCCGGCTCTGGCGCTGATCGGGGCCGGGGTGGCGATGGCGGTGGCGAACCGGGCGAACGGGGGCGAGGCCGGGGTCGGGGCCGTGGTCCTCCAGTCGCTGGCCGCCGTGCCCGCGGTGTGGATCCTCGCCTCCCTCGGGTTGGCTTTCGCCGGCGCGCTGCCCTCGCTGCGCTCCGTGGCGTGGTTCGCGCTCGTCGCCGTCTTCGTCATCAGCATGCTGGGTCCGATGCTGCGCTTCCCCGATGCGGTGATGGGCCTGAGTCCGCTGTGGCACGTCCCGGACACCAGCGTCGGAGACTCCGTTGCGGGGCCGGTGCTCGCGATGACCGCGCTCGCGGCGGCCCTTCTCGCGGTCGCGTTTCTCGGATTCCGGCGGCGTGATATCGGGTAGGGGCGGGCGGGACTCTCCATCCACAGGGCCCATTCGCCGGCACTGTTCCCCGTTCGAAGATGTGTTCCCATTCTGTCGGTGACTGGGCGTAGCGTGGGGTCATGGACGAGGAATCCACCACAGGGCGGGCCACGCCGGCGCCGCGACTGACGCCAGCGGGCTCCATTGTGCGGCCGGATCACGCCCCGGAGCCGTCGGACCGCATCTCAGCGCGGCCGGCGGCCCCGCCGGTCCCGCCGGGCTTGGCGGACATGACGGCCGGGGAGATCCTGCGCTGGGCGGCGGTGCTCGCCGTGCTCGGCTACCCCGGCGCGGAGGATTCCGGTTCCGTGGCCGCCCCGGCCGGCCCCGGGGTCCCCGCGTCCGTGCCGGACCCCGCTGCCGCCCCGGACCCCGCTGCCGCCCCGGCACCGGATCCGCTCCCGGTTCCCGTCCCGGCCCCGGTTCCGCCGGTTCCGCCGGTTCCGCCGGTTCCCGCCCGCCCGCCGCAACGTCCGGTTCCCCCGGGGGTAGCGGTTCCGCCGCAACCGCCGGGTCCGCCGGGGATGGCGGATC
>NZ_JBHDLJ010000015.1:0-94238 GCF_041877255.1 Arthrobacter halodurans | reverse complement strand
GATCCGGATGGTCGCCGGGGTTCCGCACTGGATCCCGCCCGCGCACGTGGACCCCGCGCGCAGGCCGCTGCGCAACACCTACTTCCACCCCGGCATCGGTTAGGAAGCGGGTCCTCCGACCATGACAATCGCCAACCACGCGGACCCGGCCAGCGCCAAAGAACCCGGGCAGCGAGACCCCGGCCAACGAGAGAGGCATGGCCCCGACGCAGGCTGTCTGGCATGGACCGCCGGGCGTTCGGTGGTCAGCCGGCGCGGCGCTCGGCGGCCTCGACGACGTTGGCCAACAGCATCGCCCGCGTCATCGGCCCCACGCCACCCGGGTTCGGCGACAGCCACGAGGCCACGTCGGAGGCGGCCGGCTCGACGTCACCCGTCACGACCGGCTTTCCGTTCCCGTCGTCGACGCGGCTCACACCGACATCCAGCACGATCGCGCCGGGCTTGAGGTCAGCGGCCTTGATCATGTGCGGCGACCCCGCGGCGGCGATGACGACGTCGGCGCGGCCCAGCTCGTCCGCGAGGTCCCGGGTTCCGGTGTGGGCCAGGACAACGGTGGCGTTGACGTCGCGACGGGTCAACAGAAGCCCGATGGGGCGACCAATCGTCACGCCGCGCCCGACCACCAGCACGCGCTTGCCCTCCAAGGAGATGCCATGGCGCTCCAGCAGCACGACGCATCCCTTCGGCGTGCACGGCAAGGGCGACGTCATGGGCCGGTTGACGTTGGCGACGAGCCGCCCGAGATTCATCGGGTGGAGTCCGTCGGCGTCCTTCTCGGGATCCATGGCCTCGAGCACGACGTCCTGGTCGATGTGCCGCGGCAACGGAAGTTGCACGATGTACCCGGTGCACTCGGGGTCCGCGTTGAGTTCCTCCACGACGGCCAGGAGCTCCGCCTGGGTCGTGTCCTCGGGCAGGTCGCGGCGCAGGGAGGTGATGCCGACTTCCGCGCAGTCCTTGTGCTTTCCGCCCACGTACCACTGGGATCCCGGATCGCTCCCGACCAGGATCGTTCCCAGCCCCGGGACGACCCCGCGTTCCTTCAGCGCCGAGACGCGCTCCTTGAGCTCGGCCTTGATGGCGGCCGCGGTCGCCTTTCCGTCCAGGACCCTGGCCTGCGCGGAGGACGCTTCGTTGACGGTCATTTCTCACAACTCCTGTTCGAGGATAAAAGCCTTGCCCCGCACGCAACAGCCCGTGAAGCAGCACTCGTCGGCGGGGATGTCGAATTCGTCCGATGCCGCCGCGGCGGACTCCAGCGCCCCGGGCGGCAGTTCCAGCGGGTCGATGCTCAAGCGCGGCCCCCGCGCGGGAGGCCGGTCTGCGCCGCCGCCGTCACCACTGTTCCAATCCCGGGTAGAGCGGGAAGTCGGCGGCCAACCGTTCCACGCGGGCGCGCAGGGCCTCAAGGTCGGATGCCGCGCCGTCACGCAGTGCCGCGGCGATGATCTCGGCGACCTCCGTGAACTCCTCGTCGCCGAACCCCCGGGTGGCGAGCGCGGGAGTGCCGATGCGCAGACCGGAGGTGACCATGGGGGGCCGCGGGTCGAAGGGCACCGAGTTGCGGTTGACCGTGATCCCGATGGAGTGCAGGAGGTCCTCCGCCTGCTGGCCGTCCAGTTCGGAGTTCCGGAGATCGACGAGAACGAGGTGCACGTCGGTGCCCCCGCTCAGCACGGACACTCCGCGGTCCACCACGTCGGCTGCCGTCAGCCGTTCGGCGAGGATCCGCGCACCGCCCAAGGTGCGCCGCTGGCGATCCTTGAACTCCTCGGACCCTGCGATCCTGAAGGCCACGGCCTTGCCGGCGATGGCGTGCATCAGGGGCCCGCCCTGCTGGCCGGGGAAGACGTTGGAGTTGATCCTCTTGGCCATGTCGGCGTCGTTGGACAGGATGATGCCCGAACGCGGACCCGCGAGAGTCTTGTGCACGGTCGACGTGACCACATCGGCGAACGGCATCGGGTTCGGATGCAGGCCGGCGGCCACAAGACCCGCGAAGTGGGCCATGTCGACCCAGAGCAGGGCCCCGACCTCGTCCGCGATGGAACGGAAGGCGGCGAAGTCGAGCTGGCGCGGATAGGCGGACCACCCAGCCACGATGACCTGGGGCCGCTCGGCACGTGCCTGCTCGCGCAGCTTGTCCATGTCGATGCGGAACGTGTCCGGCTCCACCTCGTAGGCGGCGACCTCGTAGAGCTTGCCGGAGAAGTTGAGCTTCATCCCGTGGGTTAGGTGTCCGCCGTGCGCCAGCGACAGGCCCAGCATCTTGTCGCCCGGCTTGATCATGGCCGAGAGCGCCGCGGCGTTCGCGGAGGCGCCGGAATGCGGCTGGACGTTGGCGAACTTGGCGCCGAAGAGTGCCTTGACGCGTTCGATCGCGAGGTTCTCTGCCACGTCGACGTATTCGCAGCCGCCGTAGTACCGGCGTCCCGGGTATCCCTCGGCGTACTTGTTGGTCAACACGGATCCCTGCGCCTCGAGCACCGAGCGCGGGGCGAAGTTCTCCGAGGCGATCATCTCGAGGGTGTTTCTCTGGCGCCCCAGCTCGTCGGCGATGACGGCCGCGATCTCCGGATCGACGTCGGCGAGGGACTGGTTGGTCACGGTGGTGTGGCTCGTCACGGGTGTACTCCTGAAGCGGGAAAGGTGGTCAAGGGTCAAGGTCAGCCGATGGGCGGCATGCCGATCTCAGTTGACCCTGGGCCCAGGCGCGCGGTCCGTGGTCATCGCTCGTGCCGCTCCCCGGTGGTCCTCCACCCAACGCCAGTCGCGACGTCAACCATGCTAACGGACGCCCGCGGCCCCACGCCCACCATGACGGCGGACGCACGGCTCCCCGCAACATTTCCCGGAGGGCGGAGCGCAACGAGCGTCGGGGCGGCAGCGGTGGGTACAGTCGGTCGAATGAGTTCCACCGCGCACTACATCGTGTCCATCTCCTGCGCCGACCGTCCGGGCATCGTGCACGCCGTCTCGGGGGCCCTGCTGGCCGCCGGTTGCAACATCACCGAGTCCCAGCAGTTCGAGAGCCCGGAGACCGGGACCTTCTTCATGCGCGTCGCCGTCGCCACGGAGTCGGACGCGGACGCCCTGGCCGCGTCGTTGGATCCCGTGGCCCGCGCCTTCGGGATGCGGCTCGGCGTCCACCCGGAGGAGCGCCCGCTGCGCACCCTGCTGATGTGCTCCAGGGAGGGCCATGCGCTCAACGACCTGCTGTTCCAGCAGCGTGCCGGCTCCCTGCCGATCAGCGTCCCCGTCATCGTGTCGAACCACCTCGACCTCAAGCCGATGGCCGATTTCTACGGCGTGCCCTTCGAGCACGTCCCCGTCACGCCCGCGACGAAGCCCGCGGCCGAGGCACGGCTCCTGGAACTGGTGGCCGAGCACGACGTCGACCTCGTGGTCCTGGCGCGCTACATGCAGATCCTGTCGGACGACCTCTGCCGCACCCTGTCCGGCCGCGCCATCAACATCCACCACTCGTTCCTGCCCTCGTTCAAGGGCGCCAAGCCGTACCACCAGGCGCACGCGCGCGGGGTGAAACTCATCGGCGCGACGGCGCACTATGTGACCGCCGATCTCGACGAGGGCCCGATCATCGAGCAGGAGGTCATCCGGGTCAACCACGCGCGGACCCCGGAACAGTTCGTCTCCATGGGCCGCGCCGTCGAGGGGCGAACCCTCACCCAGGCGGTCCAGTGGCACGCCCAGCGTCGCGTGCTCCTCGACGGCCGGCGCACGGTGGTCTTCAACTAGCCCGCCGCAACGCCTACTTCGCCGCGCCGATGGCCCACACGCGCGGCAGCTCGGTGCCGTTGACGGAGCGGTCCCCGACGAGCCTCGCCTTATACACCCAGGGATTGTGGTTTCCCGCGGTGCGCGCGTTGCGCCAGTGCCGGTCGAGGTTCTTGGCCGTGCTGGTCGCGGACGCGGCGAGCGCGTCGAAGGCGTGGCTCAGGGCGTTGACGGCCAACGGGGTCAGGGCGACCTGGCCCTCGGCGGACGCGAGCTCGGCGAGGTCGTTGATCTCCTCCTCGCGCTCCGTGGAGATGCGGCCCGCCCGGGCGTCCAGCGCCGCCCGATACGCCGACTCCAAGGCATGCGCCGCCTTCTCGACGATGGCCTCCCCCGCGAACCCGGCCGCGCCGACCTCGCCGATGACCTGCAGTATCTGCGGGTCCTCCCGCCACACCGGTGAGGCCGCGTGGCTGAAGGTGCGGCTCCGGCGTCGCACCTCGTCGGCGAACTCGCGCTCGGCGGCGCGAACGCTCCCGGCCAGGACCGCCAGCAGAACGACTTGGTAGAACGCCGTCTGGTACTTGAAGCGGGTGTCGAAGTCGATGAGGTTCTCCTCCTCCACGACCGCGTTCCTGAAGGTGCTCGTTCCCGTCCCCGTGGTCTGCTGTCCGAAGCCGTCCCAGTCGTCGCCGTGCGTGACGCCCGGCTGGCGCGAGCTGACGGCCGCAATCACCCGCACACCGGTGTCGGTGCGCTCGGCATAGGTATCCAGCCAGTCGGCGTAGATGCTGCCCGTGGAGTAGTACTTGGTCCCGTTGATGCGGAAGCCCCCGCGTCCGAGCGAGGCGTCGGGGCTCACCTTGGTGAGGACGTCCCCCACCGCCACCGAGCCGACCTCGGTCCAGGAGTTCCCGACCAGCTCCCCCCGGACGAAGCGCCCGAGCCAGGTGTCGCGCCCCGGGCCCGGTGCCGCGACGAGCCGGTCCTCGACGAACGCGAAGTGGGCACGGAGCGCCTGGCTGATGTTGGAGTCCGCGGCAGCCAACTCGGTCAGGAGAGCGAAGAGCTGCGGAAGGCTGGCTCCCAGCCCGCCGTCGGCCACGGGTACGCGCAATGCACCGAAGCCGGCCTGCGCCAACTCGCGGATCTCCTCGTGCGGTAAGCGGTGGTCCTTCTCGCGGGCGCTGGCTCCGGCGGCGATGCGTTCGAAGATCGGCCGGAAGGGGGCTGCCAGTCGGTCGTAGTCGACCACGGCGTCTCGTGTGTTCGTCTGCTGGGACATCTTTCGCCTCCGAGGGGGGTGTCTGCTGGTGGTCGTCACGACGCTAGGGGCCAGGTGCCGGGGCCGGGGACACTGTGACGCCAACCGCTCCGCTGTTGCGCCGTGTGGCGTCGCGTGACGTCCCGCGGGCCCCGGCCACGCGTCACACGGCGGACATCGGGCGTCACACGCGCGTCGTGGGCGTCACCGTTCGCCTTCCGGGGACTTCTCCCGACCACTTGCCGGCTTCCGACGGCGGCCGCCGCCGCGCGTCCGTACGCTCGGTGTCCATCGGCGCCCCGCCGACCACCGAACGGACCAGCGCACGGACGACCGCCAAAGGACCACGCCATGACCATCAGCCTGCACGAAGCCCTCCGCTCCTCCCCCTGGTCGGGTCTTCCCGGACCGTCGACCGCCGAAGGGTGGATCGCCCGCGCCCGCCAGGTCGCCGCGATCCTGTCCGTCGACGCCGTCGAACGCGACCGGGCCGGTCGCACGCCCACCGCCGAGGTTCGGCTGCTCAAGGACTCCCGGCTCACCGTGGTCCTCGGCCCGGCCGCCCACGGCGGCGGGGGCCAATCGTGGACGACCGCCTTGCGGGTCATCCGCGCCGTGTCGGCGGGCGACGGGTCCATCGGCCAGCTGCTCGGCTACCACCTGCTGTGGGCCTGGGCGGCGCGGCTGGTGGGGACCGACGGCCAGATCGAGGCGGTCGAGGAGCTCTACACCTCGCACAACCTGTTCTTCGGCGGCGCGGTGAACCCGCGCGACGCCGACCTGACCGTCAGGGACCGCGGCGAGACGCTCGAGTTCTCCGGCCGGAAGTCCTTCTCCACGGGAGCCCGGGTCTCCGACCTGCTGGTGCTCGAGGGGGCCTTCGCCGCATCCGGCGAGCACGTCTTCGCCATCGTCCCCACCGACCAGGAGGGCATCCGGTTCCTGGGCGACTGGGACAACCTCGGCCAGCGCCTCACGGAATCCGGGGGTGTCGATATCGACGGTGTCGAGGTCCCGTGGGCATCGGCCGCCGGATTTGTGGACAAGACGTTCAGGTCCCTGGTCTACAACACGCTGAACGTGCCGCTCATCCAGCAGATCTTCACCTCCATCTACCTCGGCATCGCCGAGGGCGCCCTGGCAACGGCGCTCGCGTACACGCGGGACAAGACGCGCCCGTGGCCCTACGGCAGCGCTCCCCAGGAATCGGCGGCGGAGGAGTGGTACATCCTCGAGACCTACGGCGACCTGCAGTCCCGGCTCTGGTCGGCGCAGGCGCTGGCCGATTCCGTCGACGCCGAGCTGGCCGGGCTCCTGCACGCCCGACGCGAGACGGTCACGGAGCGCGCCCGCGGGGAGGTCGCCGTGCGGATCGCGGCGTCCAAACAGGTCGCTGCCGCGGCGGCGCTGGACACCGCCCACCGAATCTTCGAGGTGACCGGGGCGCGGGCGACGTCCAACGCCGTCGGACTGGACATCTTCTGGCGCAACATCCGCACGCACTCGCTCCACGATCCGGTGGCCTACAAGCGCCGGGAGGTCGGGGAGTTCGTCCTGTCGGACCGCATTCCGGAACCGAGCTGGTACACCTAGACCCGTCCGCCGGCCCGCGGCCCGCGGGTCGGCCCCAGGGCGCGCAACGCGTTGAGGATCGTCACCAGGTCCACGAGCTCCTGCATCAGCGCTCCGGCCACCGCGGGCAGCACGCCGGTGGCCGCCACCAGCATGAGCACGACGGACAGCGCGATGCCGATCCAGATGCTCTGCAGCGCCACGCGCACCGTGCGCTGGCCGATGCCCACGGCGGTCGCGGTCTTGAACAGGTCGTCGGTGACGATGACGACGTCGGCGCTCTCGCTCGCCGCCGTCGAGCCGCGCGCGCCCATCGCGACCCCCACCTCCGCCGCGGCCAGCACCGGGGCGTCGTTGACGCCGTCGCCCACCATCATCACGGGCCTGGCCGGCGCCTCGCGGATGGCCACGACCTTGTCCTCCGGGAGGCACTCGGCCAGCACCCGCGTGAGGCCGACCTGGGCCGCGATGTGGTCCGCCGTGCCCCGCTGGTCCCCGGTGAGCATCAGGCGCTCGACGACACCGAGACGACCCAGCTCCGCGAGCGTGCTCCTCGCGTCGTCCCGCACCCGGTCGCTCATCACGAGCACGCCGGCGAACCGACCGTCCACGGCCACATAGACGGCCATCTCGCCGGGCCCGAGGTCGTAGTGCTCGACGCCGGACGCGTGGTTCCGCACGTGCAGTTCCTTGCCGACCAGCACGCTGCGCCCGGCTACCGTCGCGACGACCCCGTTGGTGGCGGACTCGCTGGCCGCCTGGCCGGGGAGCAGCTCCAGCCCGCGCGCCTTCGCGGCGCCCATGACCGAGTGGGCCAGCACGTGCGACGAGTACTGCTCCGCCGACGCGGCCAACTGCAGGAGTTCGCGGGCCCGGGCGCCGAGCGGCTCCGGATCCGCGTCCAGCCGAAGACCGCGGGGCGTCGCGGCGCCGGGACCGCCCGCGGGAAGGACCGCCAACAATTCGGGACGCCCGTAGGTCAACGTGCCGGTCTTGTCGAACGCCGCCGTCCGGACGTTGGCCAGCATCTCGATGGTTCCGCCGCTCTTGACGATGATGCCGTTGCCCGCGGCACGGCTCATGCCGCCCATGAAGGCGACCGGAGCGGCGATCAGCAGGGGGCACGGGGTCGCGACCACCAGCACCTCCGCGAAGCGCACCGGGTCCCCGGAGAGCCACCAGGCCATCCCTCCGACGAGGAAGGCGAACAGGGTGAAGGGAACCGCGTAGCGGTCGGCGAGGCGGACCACGGGGGCGCGGGACGCGGCGGCCTCGCGGACGAGCGCGATGATGCGCGAGTACTGCGAGTCCGCGGCGCGGGCCCTGGCTTCCAGTCGAATGGCCCGCGCCCCGTTCAGGACCCCGGACATCACGTCGTCGCCGGTGTGCCGGGTCACGGGAAGCGACTCTCCCGTGAGCGACGACTCGTCGAAGTCGGCCACGGCGGAGCGGAGCACGCCGTCCACGGGCACCACCTCCGAGGGCCGCACCAGCAGCAGGTCCCCCGCCTCCACCGCCTCGATGCCGACGTCGCTGACCGTCCCGTCCTCGAGGATCCGGTGCGCGTCCCGCGGCGCGCGCTCCAGCAGCGCGGTGAGCTCGCGCTTGGCCCGTCGCCCGGCGTAGTCCTCGAGCGCCTCGCCCCCCGAGAGCATGAGGCAGATGATGAGGGCCGCCGCGTACTCCCCCACGGCGACCGTCGCGAGGATCGCGGTGAAGGCCAGGACGTCGATCCCCCAGTGGCCGCGCAACAGGTCCCGCACCATGGAGTACCCCACCAGGGCGGCCACGGTGAGCGCGAAGACGCTCGCCGTCCAGCGGGCCGCGTCCTCCCGCCCCACCAGCGCGAAGGCCGTCACGACGACACCCACCGCGACCGTGGCGGCGACGATCGGGTAGCGCCTCACCGCCGCCAGCGCTCTCTTCGTTTGCATCTGGACCGGCTTCCTCGCGTCTTGCCCCGTCCCTCAGGTGTAGCGCACCGGCCGGGATCGCGCCACCGAAGGGCCCCGCCGCGGGCCACGCCATCCCCGCGGCCCGCGTCGGCGCCACCGTCGCCACTCGCGGGTCGTGGCTAGACTCGGCCCATGGCACACATCATCAGCATCGACGGCAAGACCCCCGAGGTCGCCGAGACCGCATTCGTCGCCCCCACGGCCGCCCTCTCCGGGGACGTCGTCCTGGCTGCCGGATCCAGCGCCTTCTACGGCGTCTCGGTCCGCGGGGACTCGGACGCGATCCGCATCGGCGCGGGAACGAACCTCCAGGACAACGTGGTCGTCCATGCCGACCGCGGGGTGCCGTGCACCGTCGGCGAGCGCGTCTCGGTGGGCCATTCCGCGGTGATCCACGGCTGCACCATCGGCGACGACTGCCTCATCGGCATGAGCGCCACGGTGATGAACGGCGCGGTGATCGGCGAGGGTTCGCTGGTCGCGGCCGGGGCGCTGGTGCTCGAGGGCACGCGCGTCCCGCCGCGCTCGCTGGTCGCCGGAGTCCCGGCGAAGGTCCGGCGCGAGCTGACCGACGACGAGGTGGAGTCCCTGAAGCGCAACGCCTCGAGCTACCTGGAACTGGCCGCGGCGCACCGCGCCGCCAACGCGTCCTAATCGTGTCTCGGCCCTCGGCTCGCCTGCGCTCGACCGTGGACGGCATCCTGCGCCTCGTCGCGCCGCTTCCCGCGTCCGCGTGGGAGCGCCCGGCGAGCGGCCTCGACTGGACGTGCCGCGAAACGGCCGCCCACCTGATGGACGACTTCGGAGCCTACGCCCTCCAGCTGTCGGGGTCCACGCCTCCGCAGACGGGCTACGCGCGGTTCAGGGAGCCGCCGCCGTGGACCCCCGGAGGCACCACGTCGGTCTTCTGGCCGGACCCGGAGGCCGGGACGGAAGGCGTCGTCGAATGCCTGGATGCCGCGGCCGGGCTCCTGTGCGCGGTCGTCGATGCGGCGGGACCCGGGAAGCGCGGCTACCACCCCCACGGGATCTCGGACGCGTCGGGGTTCGCCGCGATGGGGATGGCCGAGGCCACGCTGCACGCCCACGACATCCTCGCGGCGCAGGGCATCCGCTACGCACCGGAGCCGGGGACGGCCACCGCCATCCTCGACCGGCTCTTCCCCGACGCCGCCCGGAGCGAGGACCCGTGGCGGGACCTCCTCGCCGCGACCGGGCGCACGCCCGAGACGCGCGGCGTCCGCTGGCACTGGGACTCGTCGGTCCGCTGATCCGCAGCGCACAGGCGGGGCCCCCGTCCGAGGACGGGGGCCCCGCCGCATCACGCGTTCCGGCCCGTTCAAACCGAAAGGGCGATTTCCCGCACTCAACCCACGGACACCATCATAGTCGTGGATTGACGAGATGAGTCAAGCAGTTCTCACCATCGGTTTGATTGCCCGCCAGCCGCCGGGCGTGGAAAGCTGGCACCATGACCGCCTTCTTCCCGCTCCCGCCCTGCGCGGCGCCCGGCGCCCCCTCCCCCATCGAGGCCACCGGCCGGACCCTGCGCTGGGGCGTCGTCTCCACCGGGCGCATCGCGGACGCCGTGGTCTCGGACATCAACCTGCTCGAGGACGCGCGGCTCCTGGCGGTCAGCTCGCGCGACCGCGGCCGCGCGGAGGCCTTCGCCGCGCGGCACGGAGCGGAGAAGACCTACCACGACGCCGACGGCATGGCCGCCTACCTGCGGATGTTCGCGGACCCCGAGATCGACGTGGTCTACATCGCCACCCCCCACGGGCAGCACTACGAGGTCGCCCGGGCCGCGCTGGAGGCCGGCAAGCACGTCCTGTGCGAGAAGTCGCTCACGATCAACGCGGCCGAGGCCGAGGAACTCGTCCGGCTGGCCGGTGCGAACGGGTTGTTTCTTATGGAGGCCATCTGGACCCGGTTCCTGCCCGCGGTCCACCGCGCGCTGTCAATCGTCCACTCCGGGGAGCTCGGCGACGTGGCGTGGGTCCGGGCCGACCTCGGCTTCCCCGCCGCCTACGACCCGCAGTGGCGCCTGTGGGACCCTGCGGCGGGCGGCGGCGCCCTCCTGGACCTGGCCGTCTACCCGCTCACGTGGGCCCTGGGGGCGCTCGGCTTCCCCCAGCTCGTCCAGGCGGCGGGCGTCCTGAACGACGACGGCGTCGATGCCCAGGAGGCGCTGACCCTCACATATTCCGGCGGGCGGCAGGCCCAGCTCATGTGCAGCCTGATCGGTGCGGGGCCGCGCGACGCCACGATCTCCTGCACCGCGGGGTGGCTGCGCACGGGCCAGCCGCTGAACAATCCCTCGACGATCGAGGTCTACCCGGTGGGCGCCGAGGCGCGCGTCGAGGAGTTCGAGCCCGTGGGCCGCAACTTCACGTACGAGCTCCGCGAGACGACGCGCTGCATCCAGGAGGGCCTCACGGAAAGCCCGACCATCCCCTGGGCGCACACCGTGGACACCATGCGCCTGCTCGACGGCGTGCGCAACCAGCTGGGACTGCGCTACGCCAACGACGGCCAGGCCGTGGTCCGCGGACGGCGCTAGGCCCCTCCCGCCGCGGCGTCCCTCCACGGTTCCCTGCCACGGGACCCGGCGGGAGCGCCGGCGCACCCGGCGGCGGGCACCGGCCCGGTCGGCCGCGGACGCGTCGATGTGCTCCGGGGGCACATCGATGTGGCCCCGCCGGCGCGTCGACGGGACTCCGCCGGCGCATCGTCGAGACCCCGCCGGTGCATCGTCGAGACCCCGCGGGCGCATCGACTAGACCCCGCGGGCGCATCGACTAGGCCGTATACAGCCGCACCCGGCGCCAGTACTCTCTAGCCATGGGAGCAGAAGTCAACGCCAAGACGTTCAGCCGCGAGCAGCGCACCCGCTATCGGGAACGCCTCATGGAGAACCTGGAGACCTTCGAGGCCTACCTGTCGGAGGGGCGCTTCGCCACGAGCGGGACCATTGGCCTGGAGCTCGAGCTCAACCTCTCCAACGAGGACTTCACTCCCGCGATGCGCAACGCGGCCGTCCTCGAGCAGATCGCCGATCCCGCGTTCCAGACGGAGATCGGCGCCTTCAACATCGAGCTCAACCACCCGGCCCTGTCGGTGGCCGGCCGGGGCCTGCGGGAACTCGAGGAGAGTCTGCGCACCCAGCTCAACCGGGCCGACGACCGCGCGGAGAACGTCGGGGCCGAGATCCTGATGGTGGGCATCCTGCCGACGCTGCGCCAGGAGCTGGTGCGCGACAAGGGTTGGATCAGCTCCGGAAAGCGCTACGCAGCGCTGAACAACTCGGTGCTGCAGGCCCGCGGCGAGGACGTGTTGATCGACATCGTCGGCGAGGAGCGGCTGCGCTTCTACGCGGACAACATCGCGCCCGAGGCAGCCTGCACCTCGGTGCAGCTGCACCTCCAGGTCTCCCCCGGCCAGTTCGCCCCGGTCTGGAACGCGGCGCAGGTGATCGCGGGGCCGCAGGTGGCGCTGGCCGCCAACTCGCCGGTCTTCATGGAGAAGGTGCTGTGGCACGAGTCCCGGATCGAGGTCTTCAAACAGTCCATCGATACGCGGGCCCCGGAGATGCGCAACCAGGGAGTGCGCCCCCGCGTGTGGTTCGGGGAGCGGTGGATCACCTCCATCTTCGACCTGTTCGAGGAGAACGTCCGGTACTTTCCGGCGCTGCTGCCCGAGCTCGCCCGCCGCCGGGCCGAGTCGACCGCCGCCGGCGCCCCGCAGCTCCACGAGCTGCGGCTGCACAACGGCACGGTGTACCGCTGGAACCGGCCGATCTACGACCCCGGCGACGACATGCCGAACCTGCGCCTCGAGAACCGCCTGCTGCCCGCGGGGCCGACCGTCCTGGACACCGTGGCGAACGCGGCGTTTTTCTTCGGGCTGATCCGCAAGCTGCGCACCGCCGAGCGGCCGCTGTGGTCGCGCATGGCCTTCGCCACGGCGTCGGACAACTTCCAGGCCTGCGCGCGGCAGGGACTGGATGCGAACGTCTACTGGCCGGGCATCGGCGACATCCCGGTCTCCGAGCTGATCGTGCGCCATCTGCTGCCGCTGGCCGCCGAGGGGCTGGAGGAACTTGGTGTCGACAAGGCCGTCGCCAACCGGTACCTCGACGTCCTGCGCGAGCGGGCCAGGACGGAACAGAACGGCGCTTCCTGGCAGATCGCCGCGCTGCGCCGCCTGGAGCTCCACGGACTGGACCGGCGCCGGGCGCTGCAGGAGATGACGCGGCTCTACTGGGAGCACATGCACCATTCCGGGCCGGTGCACGAGTGGCCGCTCCCCTGAGCACGGCGGACCAGGCGGCGGCGGCCGCGGGGTGCGCCCCGGGCGCGCGACCCCCTGCCCCTTGTCCTCACAACCCGAGGACAGATGGGGAATTTCCGCCAGTTTGCGTTTACTTCTTGACGGCAACAGGTGATGTGACCCAGACTACGTGTCATGCCTTCAACGACCGCAGCGCAGAGCCGCCGGCAGAACCCCGGCTCGCAGTCTGCCCTGCGGCACCGCAACCAGCAGCGCATCGTGGCCTGCCTGCTCAACGGCCCGTCGACGCAGGCCGAACTGGCCCGGCAAACCGGCCTGTCCACGGCCACCGTCTCCAACATCGTCAAGACGATGGTCGACGGCGGGCTGGCCGCCACCGAACCGACCACGAGCTCCGGGCGCCGGGCCCTCAACGTCCGCCTGACCGGCAAGGGGACGGTGGCGGTCGGCGTGGACTTCGGGCGCCGGCACCTGCGCGTCGTCGTCGCGTCCCTGGGCCACCGGGTCCTGGCGGAGGAGTCCGTGGGCCTCCCGTTGGGGCACCGCGCCCAGGAAGGCATCGAGACCGCCGTCGCGCTCGTGGACCGGCTGCTGGCCCAGAGCGGCCTCCCGCGCTCCGCCGCCGTCGGGGCGGGCGTCGGCATCCCCGGACCCATCGACCGCCGCACCGGGACCGTTGCGCAGGGCGCGATCCTCCCGGAATGGGTCGGCATCAACATCCTGCAGAGGTTGGAGGACGCGCTCAAGATGCCGGTCTTCGTGGACAACGACGCGAACCTCGGCGCCCTTGCCGAGGTCACCTGGGGTCCGCACGGCCGGACCGACAACCTGCTCTTCCTGAAGATCGGCTCCGGCGTGGGCGCCGGGCTGATCATCAACGGCTCACCCTTCTACGGCAACGTGGGCATCACCGGGGAGCTCGGCCACGCGACCATCCACGAGCACGGCCTGGTCTGCCGGTGCGGCAACCGGGGCTGCCTCGAGACCGTGGCGTCGACGACGACCATGCTCGAGCTGCTGTCCCGCGGCGAGGACCCCCCGCGCAACGCGGAGGACATCGTGCGCAACGCCCTCGCCGGCGACTCGGCGACGCTGCGCGTCGTGGACGACGCCGGGGCCGCCGTCGGGCGGGCCCTGGGCAACGTCGCCAACCTCATCAACCCGGAGGTCATCGTGGTCGGCGGCCCGCTGGCCGACCTCGGCGACCTGCTGCTGGACCCGATCCGGCGGGGGCTGATCCGCCACGCGGTCCCCGTCGTCGGCGAAAGCACCCGGCTCACCATGTCCTCCCTCGGCGACCGCGCGGAGGCTCTGGGCGCCACGGCCCTGGTCTTCCAGCACACCGGAATCAGGGCCACGTGAGCGCGCCGCCGGCCCGCGCGCCGGACCCTGGCGATCGAACGGTCCCCGCGCCCACACCACCACACCGCCCCACACCCCGTGGGGAAGACACCGTCGTCACCCTACGGAGGCACACAGGCAGATGAACACAGGAAACCGCCCCCCGGTCATCTTGGAGATGCGCTCCATCACCAAGGAGTTCCCCGGCGTCAAGGCGCTGGACAACGTCAGCCTGAGCGTCAAGGCGGCGGAGGTGCACGCCATCTGCGGCGAGAACGGCGCCGGCAAGTCGACGCTCATGAAGGTGCTCTCCGGCGTCTACCCCCACGGGACGTACACCGGCGACATCTTCTACCAGAACGAGGTCCAGCAGTTCCGGGACATCCGCGCCAGCGAGCAGGCGGGGATCGTGATCATCCACCAGGAGCTCGCGCTGATCCCGGAGCTCTCCATCATGGAGAACATCTTCCTCGGCAACGAGCCCTCCAAGTGGGGCGTGATCGACTGGGCGGAGGCCCGGCTGCGCTCCACCGAACTGCTCGCCCGGGTCGGCCTGCGCGAGGACCCGGACACGCCCATCAAGGAGATCGGCGTCGGCAAGCAGCAGCTCGTGGAGATCGCCAAGGCCCTGAACAAGTCGGTGAAGCTCCTCATCCTCGACGAGCCGACCGCCGCCCTCAACGAGTCGGACTCGCAGCACCTGCTGGACCTGATCCTCGGACTCAAGGGCCGGGGCATCACCTCCATCATCATTTCCCACAAGCTCAACGAGATCGAGCAGATCGCCGACTCCATCACGATCATCCGCGACGGCAAGTCGATCGAGACGCTGGACGTCAAGGCCGACGGCGTGGACGAAGACCGCATCATCAAGGGCATGGTGGGTCGCACGCTGGAGTCGCGGTTCCCCGACCACGAGCCGACGATCGGCGAGACGTTCTTCGAGGTCAGGAACTGGAATGTCGGCCACCCCCAGGTGGAGGACCGCCTGGTCTGCAAGAACTCCAACTTCTTCGTCCGCCGCGGGGAGATCGTCGGGTTCGCCGGCCTCATGGGGGCCGGGCGCACGGAGCTCGCCCGCTCGGTGTTCGGCCGCTCCTACGGGCGCTTCCTCTCCGGGGAGCTCCACATGGACGGGAAGAAGCTCGAACTCCGGAACGTCCCGCAGGCCATCGACGCGGGCCTCGCCTACGTCACCGAGGACCGCAAGACACTCGGCGTGAACCTGCTCGACGACATCAAGAGCACCGTGGTCTCGGCGAACCTGAAGAAGATCAGCCGCCTCAGCGTGGTCGACGACCACGCCGAGTTCGAGACCGCGGAGCGCTACCGCAAGTCGCTGCGCATCAAGGCCCCCACCGTCGAGGAGGGCGTCTCCAAGCTCTCGGGCGGCAACCAGCAGAAGGTCGTGCTGGCCAAGTGGATGTTCACCGACCCCGAGCTCCTCATCCTGGACGAACCGACGCGCGGCATCGACGTCGGCGCCAAGTACGAGATCTACGGGATCGTCCAGGAGCTGGCGCGCCAAGGCAAGGGGGTCATCGTCATCTCCTCCGAGCTGCCCGAGCTGCTGGGGCTCTCCGACCGCATCTACACGATCTTCGAGGGCGCCATCACCGGCGTCGTCACCAAGGAAGAAGCCACGCAGGAAAACCTGATGCGGCTGATGACCACCGCCCGCAAATCCGCATGACCACCCGCACACATCAGACGCTAGGACGGAAACAATGAACGCGATCAAGAAGCTCTTTGGCGGCAACACCCGCCAATTCGGCATGATCTTCGCCCTCGTGGCACTGATCCTCTTCTTCCAGTGGCAAACCGGCGGCAGGACGCTGACGCCCGGCAACGTCATCAACCTCTTCAACGGCAACGCGTACATCCTGATCCTCGCCATCGGCATGGTGCTGGTGATCATCGCCGGGCACATCGACCTCTCCGTGGGCTCGGTCGCCGCGTTCGTGGGCGTCTCCGTGGCGCTGGCCATGCGCGACTGGGGCCTGGAATGGTATGTCGCGATCCTCTTCGGGTTGGCGCTCGGCGCACTGATCGGCATCTGGCAGGGGTTCTGGACGGCCTACGTGGGCATCCCCGCGTTCATCGTCACGCTGGCGGGCATGCTGATCTTCCGCGGGCTCAACCAGCTCGTGGGCAAGTCCAACACCATCCCGGTGCCGCAGGACTTCCAGTACATCGGCTCGGGCTACCTCCCGGAGATCGGCCC
This sequence comes from Arthrobacter halodurans, assembly GCF_041877255.1. NCBI lineage: Bacteria > Bacillati > Actinomycetota > Actinomycetes > Micrococcales > Micrococcaceae > Arthrobacter > Arthrobacter halodurans. The sequence goes on along the minus strand of NZ_JBHDLJ010000015.1, from coordinate 77,848 downwards.
GAACACCGGCTACAACAACCTGACGCTGCTCCTGGGCCTGCTCGCGGTGGCGTTCGTCGTCGTCGGCTCGCTCCGCTCCCGCTCCAAGGCCAAGAAGCTCGGGGCCGAGGTCCCGGAGCTGTGGGTGACCGCGACCAAGCTGACCCTCATCAGCGGTGCCATCCTCTACGCCACGTACCTGTTCGCGACGGGCCGCCCGGGGACCTCGTTCCCGGTCCCGGGCCTGATCCTCGCCGTGCTCGTGCTGGTCTACGGCTTCGTCGCCTCGCGCACCATCGTCGGGCGCCACGTCTACGCCGTCGGCGGCAACCGCCACGCGGCCGAACTCTCCGGCGTCCGCTCCCGCCGGGTGAACTTCCTCGTCATGATGAACATGTCGATCCTCGCCGGCCTCGCGGGCATGATCTTCGTCGGCCGCTCCACCGCCTCCGGGCCGTTCGACGGCATCGGCTGGGAGCTCGACGCCATCGCGGCCGTCTTCATCGGCGGCGCGGCCGTCACCGGCGGCGTCGGCACCGTGATCGGCTCCATCATCGGCGGCCTGGTCATGGCGGTCCTGAACAACGGCCTGCAGCTCATGGGCATCGGCGCCGACGCCACGCAGATCATCAAGGGCCTCGTGCTGCTCGTGGCAGTGGCCTTCGACATCTACAACAAGTCCCAGGGCAAGCCGTCCATCAGCGGGCTGCTGACGCGCCTCTTCGGCAGCAACGGCGGCACCAACAAGCCCGACGAGACGACGCCGACGTCGGAAGTCATCACCCGGGGCGCGTAGCGCGCCGCCCGCAGGCCACCCCCAGATCTCCAACCCTCACCACAGAAAGCGAACACGCAATGCGCATCATAGGAAAAGCACGAAAGGCGGCAGCCGTCGCCGCCATCGCGGCGTTGGCGCTCACCGCCTGCGGCCGCGAGGACACCGGCACCGGGACCGCGGACGGGACCGAGACGGCCGCGGCCGGATTCGACCAGGGCGCGACGATCGGCGTCGCGCTGCCGCAGAAGACCAGCGAGAACTGGGTCCTGGCGGAGAGCCTGTTCAACGAGGGCCTGTCGGAGGCCGGATTCGAGCCGGACGTCCAGTTCGCCAACGGTGGCGTCTCCGAGCAGCAGAACCAGATCAGCGCCATGGTCACCAACGGCGCCAAGGTCATCATCGTCGGCGCCATCGACGGCGCCCAGCTCGGCACGCAGCTCAAGATGGCCAAGGACTCCGGGGCCACGATCATCGCGTACGACCGCCTCCTGCTGAACACCGCGGACGCCGACTACTACGTCGCGTACGACAACTTCCGCGTCGGCGAGCTCCAGGGCGAGGCCCTGCTGGCCGGACTCGCGGAGCGGAAGGGCGACGGACCGTACAACATCGAGCTCATGGCCGGATCCCCCGACGACGCCAACGCCAAGGTGTTCTTCGACGGCGCCATGTCGATCCTCCAGCCCAAGATCGACGACGGCACCCTGAAGGTCCTGTCCGGGCAGGACACCTTCGAGCAGGTCGTGACGCAGGGCTGGAAGGCCGAGAACGCCCAGAAGCGCATGGACACCCTCCTGACCGGCACGTACTCCTCGGAGGAGCTTCACGGCATCCTGTCGCCGAACGACACGCTGGCCCGGGCCGCGCTGACCTCCGTGAAGGCCGCCGGCAAGGAGACCCCCGTCGTGACGGGTCAGGACTCCGAGGTCGAGTCCGTGAAGTCCATCATGGCCGGCGAGCAGTACTCGACCATCAACAAGGACACCCGCGCGCTCGTCGAGCACGCGATCACCATGGTCACGGACCTGCAGGCGGGCCAGGCGCCCGAGGTCAACGACGAGGAGTCCTACGACAACGGCGTCAAGGTCGTTCCGGCCTACCTGCTCGAGCCGGTCATCGTGACCGAGGAGAACGTCAAGACGGCCTACGAGGACGACCCGGTGCTGGGCCCCATCACCCAGTAGTCGGATCCACGCCGCAGCCGGACAATACCCGGTGGCCGGGGCGCCACGCCGACGAGGCGCCTCGGCCGGACACGACGGCGGGCGGTCACCCTGGGGTGGCCGCCCGCCGTCGTGCGTGGGAGGGTCCTACGTCGCGCCGCCCCGCCGCCAGATCGCCGCCATGACGGCGCCGGAGACGTTGTGCCAGACGGAGAAGACGGCGCCGGGGAGCGCGGCTTCGGGGCTGAAGTACTGCCCGGCCAGGCCCGCCGCGAGGCCGGAGTTCTGCATGCCGACCTCCACGGCCATCGTTCGGCGCGACGGGATCGGCAGCCCGAACAGCTTGGCGGTCCCGTAGCCGAGCAGGTAGCCGCCGGCGTTGTGGGCGATGACGGCCACCAGGATCAGCAGGCCCGCGCTGAAGATCGCGGCGGCGCTCCCGGCGACCACGGCGACGACGACGAAGGTGATCGCCAGCACCGAGACCCACGGCAGGGCCGGCAGCACCCGGTTCACCACCGACGGGATCAGGTACCGGGCGGCGAGCCCGAGGACGACCGGAACCAGGACGATCTGCACGATGCTCCGCGCCATCGAGCCGGCGTCGACGGGCATGTACTGCCCGGCCAGCCAGAGCGTCAGCAGCGGCGTGAGGACCGGCGCGATCAGTGTCGAGACGCTGGTCATGGTGACGGAGAGCGCCACATCGCCCCTGGCCAGGTACGTCACCACGTTCGAGGCCGTGCCGCCGGGCGCGCAGCCGACCAGGATGACCCCGGCGGCCAGCGCGGGCGGCAGCTGCAGCGCCATCGAGATGCCGAGCCCCAGCAGCGGCATGATCGCGTACTGGGCGACGACGCCGAGCAGGACGGGCAGCGGCCGCCGGACGACGAGGGCGAAGTCGGGCAGCGTCAGGGTGAGCCCCATGCCGAACATGATGACCATGAGGGCGGGGGTGATGAACGCCGACCAGCCGAGGAAGGGGGCGGGAAGGAACAGCGCCAGCGCGCCGCCCGCGAGGATCAGGAGCGGGAACACGGTCACGGCCACGCGGGCGCTGCGTTCCTCCGCGGAATCCCGGGTGGTGGTTGCGAGTGAGGATGACATGCCAGACACCTTGTCAAACGACGCGTCGGCGCGGTGAATTGTGACGCGGCGAAAGCGGGCCCGGCCCCCCGCGGGGGCCCCGGGCCCGCCACCCACGCCCATGACCCACGCCCATGACCCACGCAACAGCGCCCGGGACCCGGCTGGACTAGGCTGGTCGCACCCATGTCCCGGCCCGCGGTCCCGTTCCGACCCCGCCCGCCCGGGCCCGCACCAGCACGTCAGGAATCGCCACCATGTTGATCCCCGTCCGTCCCGCGCGCGCCGCCGCGTCCGCCGCCGGCGTCCTCTCGGCGGCCCTGCTGCTGTCCGGCTGCAGCGCCGGCCCGGGTCCGCAGACCGCGGCCGACGCCGAGCCCGTCGCCGGCGGGACCCTGGTCTACGCCTCGGGAGACGCCGAGCCGACCTGCCTGGATCCGCATGTGGGCGGCAACTACCCCCAGGCGCTGCTCGCCGGGCAGTTCCTCGAGACGCTGTTCGCCAAGGACGACGCCGGGCGCATCGTACCCTGGCTCGCCGAATCCGCCGAGCCCTCCGCGGACGGCCTCACGTGGACCCTGACGCTGCGCGACGGCATCGAGTTCACGGACGGCACGCCGTTCGACGCCGCCGCCGTCCAGGCCAACATCGAGCACCTGCAGGACCCGGACACGGCCTCCTCCACGGGCTACCTCGCCCTGGGGAAGGTCGCGGAGACCACGGTCGAGGACCCGCGGACCCTCACGCTGCGGCTCAGCGCCCCGGACAGCGCCCTCCTGGAGTCCCTGTCCATGCCGTGGGTCGCCATGGAGTCGGCCGAGGCCCTCGCGCGCACCCAGGAGGAGAACTGCGCGGCCCCGGTGGGGACCGGCCCGTTCAAGGTCGAGCGGTGGACCAAGCAGGAGTCGGTCGAACTCGTGCGGAACGAGGACTACACCGTGCCCGTGGAGGGAGCGTCCCACGCGGGCCCGGCCCACCTGGACGGCATCACCTGGACGTTCATCCCCGAGGCCGCCACGCGCTTCGCGGCCCTGCAGGCCGGCACCGCCGACATCATCGACAACGCGCAGCCGGACGCCATCGCCTCCGCCGCCGGGTCGGACACCATCCGCCACCTCGACGCGCCGCGCCCGGGCGCCTCCAACCGGATCGAGCTGAACTCCTCGAAGGCGCCGTTCGACGACGCGCGGGTGCGCGAGGCCTTCATCCGCTCCGTCGACGTCGATTCCGCCGTCCAGTCCCTGTACTTCGGCACCGCCGAGCGGTCCCATTCGGCCCTGTCCAGCGTCGAGCCGCTCGGATACTCCGACGCCGCGCCGTTCGGCCACGACCCGGAGTCCGCGGCGCGGCTGCTGGACGAGGCCGGCTGGGATCAGCGGGACCCCGAGGGATACCGCACCAAGGACGGCCGGCGCCTCACGCTGGCCTTCCCGGTGAGCACGAACCAGTCGGTTCCGGCGGAGCAGTCCCTGTTCCAGCAGCTGCAGGCGACGGCCAAGGCCACCGGCTTCGAGGTGAAGCTGGGGCTGCTCGACCTCTCCAGCTGGTACGGCGCCCTCGCCGAGAACGAATACGACCTGGTCAGCGCGCCGTACACCAAGGTGGGTCCGGACGTCCTGCGCATCCTGTTCCACTCGGACAGCACGCAGCCGGCGCCGTCCGGATACTTCGCCAACCACAGCCAGGTCACCGACCCGGAGCTGGACGCGCTCCTCACGGAGGCCGGCGAGACCACCGACCAGGCGCGGCGGGAGGCGCTGTACGACCAGGCGCAGCGCCTGGTGCTGGAGGGCCACTACGTCCTGCCGCTCTACGACCAGCAGAACCACTTCCTGTACGGGTCGCGGCTGAACGGCGTCGGCGCCACCACCTCGGTCGCCAGTCCCACCTTCCACGGCGCCTGGCTCTCCAACTAGCCGAACGCCCACCGATGCCAGCCGACCCGCGGAACGACGACGACGCCCGCCCCGGGCTGCCCGCGGCACCCGCCGGGCCGTCCACCGTCCGCCGGCTCGCCCTGCCGGCACCGGTGCGCTGGCTGGCGGCCAAGGCCGCGGGTGCCGTCTTCGTGCTGTGGGCCGTCGCGACGCTGATCTTCCTCGCGATCCGCCTCATCCCCGGGGACCCCGCCGAGGCCATCCTCGGCGGCCCCGGGTCGCAGGCCTCCCCCGAGGCGCTGGCGGCCGCCCGCCGCGACTACGGGCTCGACGAGCCGCTGGCCGTCCAGTACCTGACGCAGCTCGGCCGCCTCGCCCAGGGCGACCTCGGGACGAGCTATTCCCTGCGGGTTCCCGTGGCGGAGCTGCTGGCCGAGCAGCTCCCCGGCACCCTGCTGCTCGCGCTGTTGGCCTGGGCCCTCGCCTGGTGCCTTGCCCTCGGGATGGCCGTCTGGTCCACGGTGGGCGGCCGCGCCGCCGGGGCCGTCGCGTCGGGCCTGGAGATCGCGGCCGCCGCCGTGCCGCACTTCTGGCTGGCCAGCGTGCTGGTCCTGGTCTTCTCCAACGCCCTGCAGTGGCTCCCCCCGGTCAGCACCAACAGCCCGGCCGGCCTGGTCATGCCGGTCCTGACGCTGACTCTGCCCCTCGCGGGCTTCCTCGGCCAGCTCATGCGCGAGTCGATGCTGACCGCGATGGCCTCCCCGTTCGCGCTCTCGGCGCGGGCCCGCGGCGAGGGCGAGGCCGGCGTGCTCGTCCGGCACGGGCTGCGGCACGCGGCCCTCCCGGGCATCTCGCTCTCCGGCTGGGCCCTCGGGTCGCTGGTCGGCGGGGCCGTGGTGGTCGAGTCGGTCTTCGCCCGCCCCGGCCTGGGCCGCAGCCTGCTAAGCGCGGTCACGCTGCGGGACGTCCCGCTGGTCACGGGCGTCGCGCTCGTCTCCGCGCTCGCCTACGTCCTCGTGATGGCGGCCTCCGAGCTCGCCGAACGCCTGGTCGACCCCCGGCTGCGTGCCGCGTGAGGCGGCTCGGCGGCGCGGCGGCGGCGACGGCGGGATCCGCCGCCGTCCTGCTCCTGCTGCTCCTCGCGGCCCTCGTCCCGCACCTGCTGGCGCCCTTCGACCCGCTGGCGATCGACCCCTCCGCCGCGTTCCGGCCGCCGTCCGCGGACCACTGGCTGGGCACCGACGAATCCGGCCGCGACACCTACTCGCGGGTCGTCCACGGCGCGCGCGAGTCGCTGCTGATCGGGGCCGCGGCCACCGGCATCGGGCTGGGCCTCGCGCTGCTGCTGGGGGTCCCCGCCGGGCTCGGCGCCGGCGGCGGCCCGACGGGCCGCCGGCTCGACTTCGGCATCGGCCGGATCCTCGAGGTGCTCTTCTCGCTGCCGGGGCTGCTGCTGGCCCTCGTGTTCATCGCGTTCGCCGGCCCCGGGGTGGGCACGGCCGTGGTCGCGGTCGGCCTCGGCACCGCGCCGGGCTACGCGAGGATCGTCAGGGCGCAAGTCGCCGCGCTGCGGACCTCGGGCATGATCGAGGCCGCCGTCGTGCTGGGCCGCTCCCCCGCGCGGATCCTCCTGCGCCACCTGCTGCCGAACGCGCTGGGGCCGGTGCTGGTGCTGGCGACGCTCGGCCTCGGCCAGGCCGTCGTCTGGGCGTCCGCGCTGAGCTTCCTGGGCCTGGGCGCGCCGCCACCGGCGCCGGAATGGGGCGCCATGCTCTCCGCCGGACGCATCTACCTGGGCATCGCGTGGTGGCTGACCGTCTTCCCCGGACTCGCGATTGTGCTGGTCGCGGCCGCCAGCACGGTGCTGGGGCGGTCGCTGCAGCGCCGGACGGTGGGCGCGTGAGGCCCCGGGACGCCGCCACGCGCGCCCCGGCGTCGTCCGCTGCGACGGGTCCCGCGGGCGGCGCGGCGGATCCGGAGGCGCTGCTGAGCGTCCGGAACCTGAGCGTCGCGTTCGGCGGCACGCGGGTCGTGGACGGCGTGTCCTTCGCGCTCGCCCCCGGCGAGTGCCTGGCGCTGGTCGGCGAATCCGGCTCGGGCAAGTCCGTCACCGCGCGGACGCTGATCGGACTGACCGGGCGCCACCGGGCGGCCGAACGCACCACCGTGACGGCGGACGCCCTCCGGCTCGCGGACCGGGACCTGCTGTTGCCGGCCGGCGACCGGCGCTGGCGCGGGATCCGCGGGTCGCAGGTCGGGCTGGTCCTGCAGGACGCGCTCGTCTCCCTCGACCCGCTGCGCACCGTCGGCCGCGAGATCGAGGACTCCCTGCGCCTGCACACGCGGTTGCGCGGCCGGGAACGGGCGGCGCGCGTGCGCGGGCTGCTGGCCTCGGTCGGCCTGGACGCGTCGGTGGCCGGCCGGCGCCCGGACCAGCTCTCGGGCGGCATGCGGCAGCGTGCGCTGATCGCCTCGGCGATCGCCCTCGATCCTCCGCTGCTCATCGCCGACGAACCGACGACGGCGCTGGACGCCACCATCCAGGCCCAGGTCCTGGGGCTCCTGGCCGACCTCCGGCGGCGGGGCTCGGCCATGCTCCTCATCAGCCACGATCTGTCGGTCGTTGGCTCCGTGGCCGACCGGATCGCGGTCATGCGGGACGGGCGCATCGTCGAACAGGGCACCGCCCGCCAGGTGCTGACCGCCCCGCGGCACGACTACACGCGGATGCTGCTCCGCGCGGTCCCGTCCGGCAAGCCCCGCGGAACGCGCCTGACGATTCCCGGCGATGGGGCGGGAGCCACCGCGGTCGCGGAAACGACCGGGGCGGGACCGGCACCGTCCGCGCCGGCACCGTCCGTGGAGGCCGTCTCGCTGCGCAAGACCTTTGTCGGCGCGGATGGCGCGCCGTTCGACGCGGTCTCCGACGTGTCCTTCACCCTGATGCCGGGACGGACGCTCGGCCTGGTCGGCGAGTCCGGCTCCGGCAAGTCGACCACCGCCCGCCTGGTGTTGGGCCTCGCGGCGCCGGACGCCGGGGAGGTCCGGCTCTTCGGCGGGCCCTGGAGCTCCCTGCCCGAGTCCGCGCGCCGGCCCGCGCGGCCCCGGCTCGGCGCCGTCTACCAGGACGCGCTCGGATCGTTCGACCCGCGCCTCACGGTCGGGGCGCTCCTCGTCGACGCGCTGAGCGCCGGGAAGACCTCGCGGGCGCGCGCGCACCCCGAAGGCGTCCATCGGCTGCTGGGCCTGGTCGGGCTGGAGCCGGCCCTCGCCGGGCGGCAACCGCGCACCCTCTCCGGCGGCCAGCGCCAACGCGTCGCCATCGCCCGAGCCCTGGCGCCCGGGCCGTCGGTCCTGGTGTGCGACGAGCCCGTTTCCGCTCTCGACGTGTCCGTCCAGGCGCAGATCCTGGACCTGCTGGACGACCTGCAGGGGCGGCTCGGCCTGAGCTACCTGTTCATCTCCCACGACCTCGCGGTCATCCGCCACGTCAGCGACGACGTCGCCGTGATGCGGGCGGGCAGGATCGTGGAGCACGGGGCCACCGAGCGGGTCTTCTCGGCCCCGCGGCACGCCTACACGCGCCGCCTCCTCGCCGCGGGGTTCCCCTCCCCCGCCTGAGTCCCGCGCACGACGACGGCGCGCCACCGAAGGGGGGCGACGCGCCGTCGTCGTGCGGTGCCGGTGGGCCCGGGAACTAGCCCAGGGTCGACACGACCCGGTTCAGCGTGGCCGAGGGGCGCATGACGGCCTCGACCTTGGCCCCGTCGGGACGGTAGTAGCCCCCGAGGTCGACGGGCGAGCCCTGGACGGCGAGCAGCTCGCCCACGATGGCCTCCTCGTTCGACGTCAGCTCCCCGGCGACGGCGGCGAAGGCCCGGGCCAGCTCGGCGTCCTCGGTCTGGCCCGCGAGTTCCTTGGCCCAGTACTGCGCCAGGTAGAAGTGGCTGCCGCGGTTGTCGAGCTCGCCGACCTTGCGCTTGGGGGACTTGTCCTCCAGCAGGAACGTGCCGGTGGCGCGGTCGAGCGTGTCCGCGAGGACCTGCGCGCGGGCGTTGCCCGTGCTGGTGGCCAGGTGCTCGAAGCTCACGGCGAGGGCGAGGAACTCGCCGAGGCTGTCCCAGCGGAGGTGGTTCTCCGAGAGCAGCTGCTGCACGTGCTTCGGGGCGGATCCGCCCGCGCCGGTCTCGAAGAGGCCGCCGCCGTGGATCAGCGGCACCACGGAGAGCATCTTGGCGCTGGTCCCGAGCTCCAGGATGGGGAAGAGGTCGGTGAGGTAGTCGCGCAGCACGTTGCCGGAGACGGAGATCGTGTCCTCGCCGCGGCGCAGGCGCTCCAGCGTGAAGGCCGTCGCCTCCTCGGGGCTCATGATCTCGATCCGCAGACCCTCGGTGTCGTGCTCCTTGAGGTACTCCTCGACCTTCGCGATGAGGTTCGCGTCGTGCGCGCGGCCCTTGTCCAGCCAGAACACGGCCGGCATGCCGGAGGCGCGGGACCGGGTGACGGCCAGCTTGACCCAGTCGCGGATCGGGACGTCCTTGGTCTGGCAGGCGCGCCAGATGTCCCCGGGCGCGACCTGGTGCTCGATCAGCACGTTGCCGGCACGGTCCAGGACCTGGACCGTGCCCGCGGACTGGATCTCGAACGTCTTGTCGTGGCTGCCGTATTCCTCGGCGGCCTGGGCCATGAGCCCGACGTTCGGGACGGTGCCCATGGTGGTCGGGTCGAAGGCGCCGTGGGCGCGGCAGTCGTCGATGACGACCTGGTAGATGCCGGCGTACGAGCTGTCGGGGAGCACCGCGAGCGTGTCGGCCTCGCGGCCGTCCGGGCCCCACATGTGGCCGGAGGAGCGGATCATCGCGGGCATGGAGGCGTCGACGATGATGTCCGACGGCACGTGGAGGCTGGTGATGCCCTTGTCCGAGTCGACCATGGCCAGTGCCGGGCCCTCGTCGAGGCCCTTCTTGATGGCCGCCTGCACGCCCTCGCGGACGTCGGCGGACAGCTCCTCGAGCCCGCCGAGGATCGCGGCGAGACCGTTGTTCGGGCTGAGACCGGCCGCGGCCAGGTTGTCGCCGTACTGGTCGAACAGCTCGGAGAAGTAGGCCTTGACGACGTGCCCGAAGATGATCGGATCGGAGACCTTCATCATGGTGGCCTTGAGGTGCGCAGAGAAGAGGACGCCCTCCTCCTTGGCCCGGGTGACCTGGGCGGCGAGGAACCCGTCCAGGGCCGCGGCGCGCAGGACGGTGCCGTCGATGACCTCGTGGGCCTGGACGGGGAGCGCCTTCTTCAGGACCTTGACCGTGCCGTCCTCGCGGACCAGCTGGATGGAGAGCGTGTCGTCGGCCGGGAGGACCACGGACTTCTCGTTGGCGCGGAAGTCGTCGTCACCCATGGTCGCGACGTTGGTCTTGCAGTCCGCGCTCCACGCGCCCATGGAGTGCGGGTTCTGGCGGGCGTAGTTCTTCACCGACAGCGGCGCGCGGCGGTCGGAGTTGCCCTCGCGGAGGACCGGGTTCACGGCGGAGCCCTTGATCTTGTCGTACCGAGCGCGGATGTCCGTCTCCTCGTCGGAGGAGGGGTTGTCCGGGTAGTCCGGGAGGGCGTAGCCCTGGCCCTGGAGTTCCGCGATGGCCGCCTTCAGCTGCGGGATCGACGCGCTGATGTTCGGCAGCTTGATGATGTTGGCCTCCGGCTTCTTCGCCAGGTCGCCCAGTTCGGCCAGCGCGTCGCCGACGCGCTGGTCCTCGGTCAGGAAGTCGCCGAACACGGCGATGATGCGGCCAGCCAGCGAGATGTCGCGGGTCTCCACTTCCACGCCGGCGGTCGACGCGAACGCCTCCACGATCGGCAGGAACGAATAGGTCGCCAGCATGGGCGCTTCATCGGTGTGGGTATAGATAATCTTGGCCATGGGTGAGGCATCTCCCTGAAAGGTCTACGGAATCTTCACATCTGATGTGATCGCAACAGGACAAACTTACCCGAGTGCGGCGCGCGGACGCCTGTCGGGACCGGACCCGGGCCCTGCGTGACAGCGCCCGGCGGCGCCGGTCGGGCGCCGCCGGGCGGAGGAACGGCCGCGGGGGCGCCGCTACTCGGGGAGCTCGGCGTCCGGGGTCTCCTCGAGGGAGACGATCTTCCAGGCGCCGTCCTCGAACACGCCCTGCGCGGTGAAGATCGTACCCTCGGAATCCCAGGCGGTCTCCTCGACGACGGTTCCGTCCTGGGCGAAGACGGTCTTCGCGTCGCTCATCAGCGGCACGACGGCGGTGAGCCCGCCCTGCGCGTCGACCTCGCCCAGCGGCAGGACGTTCTGCGCCTTCGGCTGGCCGCCCTCGATCCGCCCGCCGTCGGCGTAGACCGCCGAGATGTCCGCGGCCGCGGCCTCGCACTCGGCGCAGTCCGCCGCGACGGAAAGCATCAGGTCGGTCTCGCCGGTCTTCAGCGCGTAGTTCACGGCGTCGAAGTAGTAGTAGGTGGTGGCGGCCATGCCCCGGGCGGACTCGTCCTTCATCTGCTCGTTCGTCTCCGGGACGCGGGCCTCGGCGGACGCGGAGGCGGCTGGGGACTCGGCGGCGGGCTCTGCGGCGCCGCATCCGGCGAGGGCGAGGGCTGCGATGGCGGCGACGGCGCCGAGCGCGGGCGTGGTCTTCATGGGTGGTTCTCCAAAACGTCGTGGTGGTGGAAGGTTCCCCGGGGTGGCGGCGGCGCGGGTCCACCGCTGGGGAGGATTCCGCGTGTCGGGGGCCGGTCGCCGGGACACCTCACACTGTAACCGTTGCCTCGGGCCATCAAATCGGCGATGTACCGGGTGGCGTGGGATCCGCCGGACCGATGTGCCGAACCTCACACCGCGGGCCGGTGCGGGCGGGGCTCCTCCCCCGGCCGCCCGGCGTGAGAACATCGAGGACGGGCCCGCGACGCAGCCCGCGACGCGGCGCCGCCGGCATCCGGACACACCACCGAACCCCCCCCAAGGAGGCGGCCCCATGGCCGAAGCAATCCTGGCCATCGACGCCGGCCAGACCGGCATCCGGGCCCTGGCCGTCCGCCCCGACGGGACGCGCGCGGTCCACGGGTTCCCGGGCATGCTGACCGACCGGCCGCTCGGCCCGCAGTTCCGGGAGGTCGTCTCCCGCGTGGGTTCCGCCGAGGGCCTGTCCTTCCCCGTGGTCGCGGCCGGATCGACCGGGCTGATCGAGGCGACGCGGGAGGCGGAGGGTTTGCTCGCCGCGTCCGCGGACCTCGGCGTCCGGGCGGTGCACCTGGCGCACGACTCCGTGACGTCCTACCTCGGCGCCCTCGGCGACCGGACGGGCGCCGTCGTCGCTGCGGGGACGGGGGTGGTGACGCTGGCCGTGGGCGAGCGCGAGGTCGCCCGGGTGGACGGGTGGGGCTACCTGATCGGCGACGCCGGCAGCGGCTTCTGGCTGGGTCGGGCCGCCCTGGACGCGGCGATGCGCGGGCACGACGGCCGTGGCGCCGAGACGGCGCTGACCGACGCGATGCGGACGGACTTCCCCGACCTCGAGCACGCCTACATCGACCTGCAGGCCGACCCCCACCGCGTGAGCCGGATCGCCGGCTACTCGCGCCACGCCACGGCCCTGGCCGAGACCGACGCCGTGGCCGCCGGCATCTGCGACGCGGCGGCGGCGGAGCTGGCGCTGTCCGTGGCGACCGGGCTGCGCCGCGTCGGCGAGGACGCCCGTCCGGCCCCGGTGGTGTGCTTCCTCGGCGGCGTGCTCCGCGCCCCGCAGGTGCGCGACCGGCTGGCCCGGCGGCTGGCGGCGCTCTGGCCGCAGGTGGACATCAGGGAACCCGTGGCCAGCGGGCTCGACGGCGCCGCGCTCCTGCCGTTCGTGGACGCCGGGAGCGCGCTGGCCCACCAGATCCACCGCGCCGGCGCCTGACAGACGCCGGCGCCTGACGGACGCGCCGGCGCCCGGCAGGCCCGCGGGCATCTGGCGGGCCCGCGGGCGGCGGCCGCCCGCTTCGCCCGGCGGCGGCGGTCAGTGGAAGAAGTGCCGCGCCCCGGTGAAGTACATGGTGATCCCGGCGGCGTTGGCCGCGGCGACGACCTCCTCGTCGCGGACGGAACCGCCGGGCTGGACGACGGCCTTCACCCCGGCGTCGAGCAGGATCCCCAGCCCGTCGGCGAAGGGGAAGAAGGCGTCCGAGGCCGCGACGGCCCCCCGGGCGCGCTCGGGGGCGACGGACCCCGCGGCCGCGCCCGCGGCGCCACCCGGCGCGTCGGCGCCCTCGACGGCGACGCCGAGCGTGTTGGCGCGCTCCACGGCCAGCCGGCAGGAGTCGACGCGGTTGACCTGTCCCATGCCGATGCCGACCGCGGCACCGCCGGAGGCCAGCAGGATCGCGTTGGACTTCGCGGCCCGCACCGCCCGCCACGCGAACTCCAGGTCCGCCAGCGTGGACTCGTCGGCGGCGGCGCCGGCGGCCAGCGTCCAGTCCGCGGGCGCGTCACCGGGCGCATCGACGGCGTCGGCCGCCTGCAGCAGCATGCCGCCGGAGACCTGCTTGTACTCGACGCTGTCGCGCGCGAAGCCCTCCGGCAGCGCGAGCAGGCGGATGTTCTTCTTGCGGGAGAGGATCTCCACGGCCTCCGGCTCGAACCCGGGGGCGACGACGACCTCGGTGAAGATGTCCTTGACCGCTTCCGCCATCGCCCGGGTCACCGGCCGGTTGGCCGCGATGACGCCGCCGAACGCGGACAGCGGGTCGGTGGCGTGCGCCTTGGCGTGCGCGTCCGCGATCGCGTCGGCGGCCCCGGGGGTCGCGACGGCGACGCCGCAGGGGTTGGCGTGCTTGACGACCGCGACGGCGGGCTCCGCGAAATCGAACGCGGCCCGCACGGCGGCGTCGGCGTCGACGTAGTTGTTGAAGCTCATGGCCTTGCCGTGCAGCTGCTCGGCCTGAGCGATGCCCGGGGCGGCGCCGGTCTCCACGTACAGCGCGGCGGCCTGGTGCGGGTTTTCCCCGTAGCGCAGGGTCTCCGAGCGCTCCAGGGCGAGCCCGGCGTACGGCGGGAAGGCCGGCACCGCCGTGCCGGCGGCCGCCCCGTCGCCGAGCTGCTCCGGGTCCCCGAACTCCTCCGCGTCCCCGAACTGCTCGGCGGTCCATGTGGCGACGGCGTTGTCGTACGCCGCGGTGTGGGCGAACGCGAGCGAGGCCAGCCGGCGGCGGGCCCGCAGCCCGAACCCGCCCGCGCGGGCGGCCTCGACGACTTCCCCGTACGTGGCCGGGTCCACGACGACCGCCACGGACGGGTGGTTCTTCGCGGCCGCCCGGACCATCGACGGCCCGCCGATGTCGATCTGCTCGACGACGTCGTCCTGCGCCGCGCCCGAGCGCACCGTGTCGACGAACGGGTAGAGGTTCACGACGACCAGGTCGAACGGCTCGATCTCCATCTCGGCGAGCTGCCGGACGTGGTCGGGCAGGCGGCGGTCCGCGAGGATGCCCGCGTGGACCCGCGGGTGCAGCGTCTTGACACGCCCGTCCAGGCATTCCCGGAAGCCCGTGACCTCGGAGACCTCGGTGACCGGCACGCCCGCGGCCGCGATGCGCGACGCCGTCGAACCGGTGGAGACGATCGCGACGCCGGCCTCGTGGAGGCCCAGCGCCAGTTCCTCCAGCCCGGTCTTGTCGTAGACGGAAATCAGTGCGCGGCGGATCGGGACGCGATCGATGACGGGCTGGCTCACGTGGGTCTCCCAAGGACGGGGGCGGGTGGGGATCGCGGCCAGTCTACCGCCAGCCCGCATCCCGGCGCCCGTCGGTGACGGGCGGCGCGGACCGCCTCAGCGCACCAGTTCCGGGAAGTGCCGCTGCAGCTGCTCGGGCGTCAGGCACCGCCTGAGGATCTTGTCGGCATGGTCCTCGTCGGAGACGTACGCGATCAGCTCGGCGTTGCGGCCGACGGCCAACTCGCGCCCCAGCGACTCGGTGACGCGGAACAGCAACTCGTAGTAGCGGCGGATGGTGGCCTCCCACCCGTGCGTCTTCGCGACCTGGGTCAGCGCCTCGCCCCAGAGCTCGGTCGCCGAATCGTCGAAGAGGTCCATCGAGCACCAGTGCCACTCGGGCGGGTTCCACTTGGTGGAGTAGAAGCTCTCCTCCACCGGCTCGACGCCGTCGAGGTCGTCGTCGCCCACGGGCGCCATGTCCACCGCCGCCAGCGCCAGGTCGCGGGCGAGGGCCTGCTCCGAGTTCAGGGCCAGGACCGGCAGGTCGATGTGGTCGGACGGCTCCGTCGAGACGCCGTCGAGGGCGACCGCGTAGAACACGTGCTCGGGATGGCTGTCGATCACCTCGCGCGCCTGGCGCAGCGCCGACTTGCGGATCGCTTCTTCGAGTGCCGTCCAATCTACTCCCATGACCAGACTCTACTCCCGTGGGGCACGCGGGATAAAGGGCAATTCCGGGCGGGTCACGGGCCGCCGCATAAGGCGCCGGGGCCGCACCCTTCACGGGTGCGGCCCCGGCGTCGTGTGCGGGTTCGCTAGCCCCCGAACACGCCGGCGATCGCGCGGACCAGCTGGTAGCCGCCGAGGGCGATGAACAGTCCGGCCGTGATGACCAGGGCGGTGTTCGTGTGCCAGCGGTTCCGCCACTGTGCCGGCACGCGGTGCGTGTTCAGCAGCGGCAGCAGGGTGATGGCCAGGAACGGCATGAACAGCGCGCCCATGACGCCGTAGGCCAGCACCAGGCCGATCGGCTGGTCGAGCAGGAGCAGCGACATCGACGGGAAGGTCAGCCAGACCAGATAGAAGCGGAAGTACTTGCCGTTGATCCGCGAGTCCGGATGCTCCGAGCCCTTGCCGCGGATGTTGCCCCAGAAGTCGGCGAACATCAGGGAGACGCCGTTCCAGACACCGATGACGGAGGAGAACGCGGCGGCGAAGAACCCGATGAGGAACCAGGTGCCGATGAACTCGCCGTAGCGCTCGCGCAGCACGGTGTCGAGGTCGAGCAGGCCCTTGTCGCCGGCCCCGATGGTGGTGTTCGCGGCCGCGACGACCTCCGCGCCGACGATCAGCATGGAGATGACGAAGATGCCGGTCATGACGTAGGCCATGGTGTTGTCGATGCGCATGACACGCATCCAACCGGGGGTGATCCACCCCTTCTCGCGCAGCCAGTAGCCGTAGGCGGCGAGCGTGATGGTGCCGCCGACGCCGCCGGCCAGGGCCAGCGTGTAGAACAGCCCGCCCTCGGGAAGGCGCGGGACCAGCCCGGCGAGCATGTTCGGGATGTTCGGCGTGGCGATGACCGCCAGGGTGACGATCGTGACGAACATCAGGCCGACGAGCACGGCGGTGATCTTCTCGAACACCGCGTAGCGGTTGAACCAGACCAGGACGAACCCGGCGATGCCGGTCGCGACGGCGAACACGATCAGCGGGACGCCCGGGAAGAGCGCCGCCAGCGGGAGCGCCGTGGAGGACATGGCGGAGGCGCCGTAGACGATGCCCCAGATCATGATGTACGGGCCGAAGTACCAGACCGGCCAGCGGCCCAGCGAGCGCCAGCCCTCGAAGATCGTCTTCCCGGTGGCCAGCGAGTAGCGGCCGGCCCCCTCGACGAGCACGATCTTGAGGATGACGCCGAGGACCACCGCCCACAGCAGCGCATAGCCGTAGCGGGAGCCGGCGGCCAACGTGGCCACCATGTCCGCCGCCCCGACGCCGGTGGCCGCCACCACCAGACCCGGGCCGATCACCTTCCATTTCTTCGGGGGCCCGGAGGTCTCCTGAGTTTCGGTCGTGCTTTCCGCCATGTCTTCCTCTCGCGGCTGCGGGCACGGCGAATCCGAGCCGCGCCCTTGTGACTGAATCGTGGGAAAGCCTAGCCGGTGGCGTGGCGCGCGGGTGAACACGCGCAGGCGCTAACCTGTTACCTGACGGCAAGACGGCGTGACTTGGCGGCGATCGGGGCGACGAGAAACGGGGATGGCCGCATCCATGAACGAGTACCGCAAGATGCCCTCGGGCGAGTCGATCGTGCAGAACCTCCCGTGGCGCTGGAACGTGCAGGGCAAGATCTTCCTCATCGGCGGACTGGGCTTCATGTTCGACGCCTGGGACGTCACGCTCAACGGCGCGCTGATCCCGCTCGTCATGGAGGAATGGCAGCTCGAGCGCACGACGGCGGCGCTGCTGGGCACCGCGAACCTCATCGGCATGGCGCTGGGCGCCTTCCTGTGGGGCACGATCGCGGACCGGGTGGGCCGCAAGACGGCCTTCACCTGGACCCTGCTGATCTTCTCCCTCTTCACCGTGGCCGGCGCCCTGGCGCCGGACTTCGGGTGGTTCGTGGCGTTCCGTTTCCTGGCCGGCATCGGACTCGGCGGCTGCATCCCCGTGGACTACGCGCTCGTCGGCGAGTTCACGCCGGCGCGGCAGCGCGGACGCGTGCTCACGGCCATGGACGGCTGGTGGCCGATCGGCGCGGCGCTGGCCTTCTTCGTGTCCGCCGTCATCCAGGCCACGACGGAGAACTGGCGGCTGATCCTGCTCGTCATGGTGCTGCCGGCGCTCCTGGTGTTCTGGATCCGGCGGAGCGTCCCCGAGTCGCCCCTCTACCTGATCCGCCGGGGGCGGCGAGGCGAGGCCGCGGCGGTCATCGACGACCTCGTGCGCCGCACGGGCGCGGACCCCGTGCCGTACACCCTGCCCGAGCCGACGGCGGCGCCGCGCCTCTCGCCCGGTTCCTGGGGCGAGCAGCTGGCGGCCGTCTGGCGCTTCGACTGGAGGATCACGTTCGCGGCGTGGACCCTCTTCTTCTCCGTCCTGCTGGTCTACTACCTGGCCCTGACGTGGATGCCCTCGATCCTGGCCGACGCGGGCATGGCCCAGGTCACGGCGTTCTTCAGCACGGCGGGCATGGCCGCCGTCGGGCTGCTCGGCGTGGGTGTGGCCGCCGCGCTGGTCGAGCGCGTGGGCCGGAAGTGGCTCCTCGGCGTGACGGGCCCGTTGTCGGCCCTGGTGCTGGTCCTCGTCGCGCTGTCGCTCTCCGACCCCACCGTCGCGGTGTTCTGGCTGCTGGTCTTCGGTTTCGTCGTCCAGATCGCCATCCCGGTGCTCTACACCTTCGTCTCCGAGCTGTACCCGACGGAGCTGCGCGGGTCCGGCTTCGGCTGGGCGTCCACGTTCAGCCGCGTCGGCGCCGGCTTCGGTCCCCTGGTCTTCGCCGTCGCGTGGCCGGTGTTCGGGCTGGCAAACTCCTTCCTCGTGGCGGGCGCCCTGGTGGCGCTGTCCGTCGCGTGGATGGCGCTGAACACCCCCGAGACGCGGGGTAGGGTCCTCCGCTAGCGTCCGTCCGCCGGCCGACATGGCCATGTCGCCGCAGGTGGCACGGGGCTAGACTGGGCGCGCGGGGCACCGGCTCCCGCGGGCAGCATGCCGTCGGCCACTGGAGGATCAGCCATGCAAGATCCGGCACAACCGTTCCCCGAGCACGTCACCACCGGCCGCTCCGTCGTCGTGTTCGGCGTCGACGACCCCGATGCGCGGGGCATGCTGGCGTCCTGCGGCCTGACCGACGTCGCGGACTCCCGCGACTTCGCGACCTCCCCCGAGACGGCCGGGCACGTGTGTTCCGGAGACACGTACTTCGCGGAGCTCGGCATCGCCGTCGTGCGGGCCGACGCGGAACAGCTCGGCACCCTGCGCGCGACGGCGGTCCGCGAGCACCGCCCGGTGAGCGTCTCGCCGGAAATCGTCCACCGGCTCCTGGGCCAGCCCGCGGACGATGCCGTACCCATGGAGCCGGGGGTACCCGTGGAGCCAGGCGTACCCGTGGAGCCGGGCGCCCCGCCGCCCGGCGGGTTCACGGACACCGCCGAGTCCACGTGGGGCCTGACCGCCACGCTCGCTGCCGGGTCCGTCCACACCGGGCGCGGGATCCGCGTCGCCGTGCTGGACACGGGGTTCGACGCGGGCCACCCGGATTTCGCCGGGCGCGGCGTCGTGGCCGCGTCGTTCATCGAGGGCGAGGAGTCCGCGGACGGCCACGGGCACGGGACGCACTGCATCGGCACCGCCTGCGGCCCGCGGCAGACCGGGGGCGGGCGCGGCTACGGCGTCGCGCCCGCGGCCGAGATCTACGCCGGCAAGGTCCTCTCGAACGCGGGGTCCGGCAGGGACGCCAACATCCTCGCGGGCATCGACTGGGCCGTCGCCCACGGCTGCGCGGTCGTCTCCCTGTCCCTCGGCGCCGACGTGGCGCAGGTGCATCCACCGTACGTCGCCGCGGGACGGCGCTCGCTGGCGCGCGGGACGCTGATCGTCGCCGCGGCGGGCAACAACGCCCACCGCTCCGTGGGCGACTTCGGCTTCGTCGGGGCGCCGGCGAACAGCCCGTTCGTCATGGCGGTCGGCGCGCTGGACCAGCAACTCCGCGTCGCGGACTTCTCCGCGCGGACCCTGCCGGGCCGCGGGGGGCAGGTCGACGTCGCCGCGCCCGGGGTCCAGGTGTACTCGGCCTGGCCGATGCCCCGGCGCTACCACACCCTCAGCGGCACCAGCATGGCGACGCCGCACGTGGCGGGGCTGGCCGCGCTGCTGGCCGAGGCGACCGGACTGCGCGGGCGGGAGCTGTGGGCGGAGATCGTGCAGGAGGCGGTGCGCCTTCAGGCGCCGTCCGTGGATGTCGGCGCCGGGTTGGCGGTTGCCCCGCCGCCTCCGGACCCCGCCGAGCCCGACGGGCGGGGAACCCATCCGGCGGCCCGGGTGGTGGGACCCTGATGCGGATCACGGTGACCGTCGACGCCGCGCACGCCGACCGGACCGCGGAGGTCGCGGACCAGCTGCGCGGGGCGGGGATGCGCGTGGACCGGGTGCTCGACGCGCTCGGGCTCGTCACCGGCGAGGTCGACGGCGAGCACCGGCAGGGCCTGGCCGCCGTCGAGGGCGTCGCCGGGGTGGACGAGCAGCTGGACGTGAGCATCGCCCCGCCGGAGAGCGGCCTGCAGTAGCGCCGCCCGCGGATGCCCGGCGCGTCCCGTCTGCCGCGCGTCCCGTCTTCCGCGGCTACCGGCGGTCCGCGAGTTCGGCCAGCGTGCGGATCAAGAGGGCGCGTTCCTCCACCTTGATGCGCTCGTGCAGGGTCTCCTCGGTGTCCCCGGGCAGGACCTCGACGGCCCTCTGCGCCAGGATAGGTCCCGTGTCGACGCCAGCGTCCGCGATGTGCACGGTGCAGCCGGTGACCTTCACCCCGTAGGCCAGCGCGTCGCGGACGCCGTGGGCGCCGGGGAAGCTGGGCAGGAGCGCGGGATGCGTGTTGATGTAGGTGCCGTCGAAGGCGCCGATGAACTCCTCGCCGACGATGCGCATGAAGCCGGAGGACACGACGTAGTCCGGGGCGTAGGAGAGGCATTTCCGGGTCAGGGCGTGGTTCCAGTCCGCGCGGTCCGCGAAGGACTTGAAGTCCACCACGAACGTCTCGATCCCCGCCGCGGAGGACCGCTCCACGCCCTGGGTGCCCGGACGGTCGGCTCCGACGGCGGCGATCTCGACGTCGAGGTCCCCCGCCCGCACGGCGTCGATGACCGCCTGGAGGTTGGAGCCGGTTCCGGAGACGAGGACCACGATGCGCATGCCACCAGCTTAGGCGCTGGCCGATGGCCGACCGGCACTACGCTAAAGGCATGCCCGTCTCGTCGCCCGCCCCCGCCGCGGAGAAGGACGGCGGCCTCGCCTCCTGGGTGCGGGCCGCCATCGTGCTGATGCTCGGCGCCTACCTCGGCGCCGGTGCGATGCTCCCGTGGAAGCTCGCCGCCGTGGCGCTCGGCGCCGCCGGGGTCGTGGTCGGAGTGGTCGCGACGATCAAGGCCTTCCGCGGCGCGGTGCCGGTCGTCCTGCGCGTCACCATCGCGCTGGCCACAATGGCCTGCCTGCTGTTCACGCTGTCCACGGGTCTGCAATCGCTCTTCTACCACGCGACGTCCGAGTACGAGCAGTGCCTGCGGGGAAGCGTGACGGACCGGACGACGGCCGCGTGCCAGCGCGAGTACGAGGAGAAGCTGCGGAATCTGGACGGGCTTCCCGGTTCCTGAGGCCCCCGCCCGGCGCGGTACGCCCGCCTGCGGCGCCGCTAGTCCTCGAGGACCGGGTCGCGCTCCAGAACGGGTGCAACGAGGTAGCCGAGGACCACGCCGACGCCGACCTCCGCGGCGAGCATCAGCGCGCTGAGCCAGAGGTTCGGCCCGATGTCCGTGAGCCGCCCGATCCCGAGCGATCCCCCGGAGAGCATGCTGCCCAGCAGCGAGAGCAGGCCGGTTCCCGCGCCGACCAGGATGCCGAGCGCGAACGTGGAGGCGGCGAGGCTGATCCACCGGGACCTGACCTTGAGGGAGATCCAGTCGTCCAGGTGGTTCTCGCCCTCGCGCAGGAACCACCATCCGGCCACGAAGCCGGCGACAACGGGGACCAGCATGAACAGCCAGGCGGACGACAGGTCGCCGGTCGGCAGCGCGGCCAGCACCGGGATGGCGGGAAGCGGGCCGACGGTGGTTTCCAGCGTGCTCAGCGTGGTGCCGGTCCCGAGCGTGAACCCCCCGCCGCTGACCCAGGCCAGGGTCCAGACCGCGAGGTTGGGCAGGAGCCCGAGCTGCCCGAGGGTGAGCACCGCGCCGCCGACGGGCCCCGGGCGCAGCTGCTGGGCAACGTTGGAGATCTCCACCCAGTGCAGGCCGAGGTTGACGGCGAGCACCGCGCTGGCGAGGCCGAACGCGGCCACGTAGCCGAGCGCCGAGGCTCGCGCGACGGACCAGACGTAGGAACCCGCCCAGCGCGAGTGCTGGCTGGTCTTCGCGATCCACGCCGCGGTGTCGACGCCGACCAGCCGACCCCAGGACCCCGCCTCGCGGTACGCGCCGACGACGACCCCGGATCCGGCGGCGATCAGCGGGACCAGCGCGGCCGCGGCGAGCGAGACCCCGACCTCTTCCGTGGAGACCGCGTAGCCGGTGATCAGGCCGAACAGCATGTAGGCGCCGAGCGCGCCGGCGATCCCCTGCCACAGCTGGTCCGTGTAGGACGCCCGGGCAATGCGCCGTCCGGCGCGCCACGACAGGAAGAACGGGATGAGGGTGAGACCGAGGGGGGTCAGCGACATCGTCCCGGTCAGTGTCTCGGCCGAGGATTCCCCGACGGGAACCGCGAGGTGCAGGGGCACACCGTGGATCAGCAGCCAGATCTGGCCCGCGAGCTGGAACAGCGAGTCCAGGGTGCGCTCCTCGAACCCCCCGGCGAACCACACGGCGACGAGCGGCACGACGACGAGCACCGCGGAAAAGAAGGCGCTCTGCAGGAACTCGAGCGCCCCCTGGAGCCACAGGGGCATGGGCAGCCCGTCGCGCAGGGTGGCCCTCAGCGAGTCCATGGCCCTGCCCGCGGCCGGTCTGCCGGCCCGTCCCTCGATCTTGCGCTCGTCATTCATCGAGTCAATCGTGCCACCGATCCCCCGCCGCTCCGTTCAGCGACGCGGCGCCCCGGTCCTCGGGAATCACGCCAGGTCGAGAAGGCCCTTGACGAGTGCCGCCACGGACCCGACGAACGCGATGAAGATCACGAACGCGCGGGCGTGACGGTCCCGGATATGCCGCTGGAGCATCTCCCCGCCGAAGATCCCGACGATGATGGCCGCCAGGATGAGCACCCACGCCCAGGGATCGAGCATCGGGATCTGCCCGGGGTCGACGATCGCCTTGACGGCGATCGCCACGGAGCCCATCAGGACGAAGAAGGGTTGGAGCGTCGCCGCGAACGGGCGCTGCTCCCAGCGGGACAGGACCGCATAGGCGCTGACCGCCGGTCCGCCGACGCCCGCCATGGCGTTCGTCAGCCCGGAGAGCGCACCGGCGACGGCCTTGGGCCCGTTGCCGCGGACCACGACGTTCGCCCGGTTGAGGGCCAGCGACAGGATCAGGGCGGTCAGCACCACCGAACCGACGGTGATGGACAGCGCGGCCGACGGGAGGTAGGTGGCCGCGATCGCGCCGGGGATGGAACCGGCGACACTGAAGACGGTGAGCCAGCGGAAGGTGGACCAGTCGATGTCACGCCACACCCGCGGCGCGATGAGGGCGGAGGAGGCCACGCCGCAGATATTCACGAGCAGGACCCCGGTGTGCGGCCCCAACAGGATGACCAGGAACGGCGACACGAGCATGGCGAAACCCAGGCCGGCCACCCGCTGGGCGACGGCGCCCGCGACGATCAGCCCGAGCACCACGACCAGCATCCCCGAATCCACCGGCCCAGCCTATCCCGGCAGCCCGCGCCACATCGCCCCCACCCACCGGACAGCCCGCGCCACATCGCCCGCCCCGTTCCCGGCGGGGCCGACCCGCAAAGCCGCGAAAAAAGGCCGGAGCACCCCCTGCGGGAGTGCTCCGGCCTCTCAATGTGGCGCCCGCTGACGGCGGGCGCCCGCTGACGGCGGGCGTCCGATGTGGCGCCGACTGACGGGCCTAGACCGTGGCGGGCACGCGCTTCCGCCCCAGTTCGGACGTCGGGACGCGGTAGGTCTCCCGGGCCGTCAGCGCGGAACCGGCGGAGATCAGCGCGATGATGGCGGTGAAGATGCTGATGGGCACCCAGCCGCCGGGCTCCAGCCCGCCGACGGCGGCGACGATCGAGGGCGCGAAGCCCGCCATCAGGAAGCCGAGCTGCGTGCCGATGGCCAGGCCGGAGAACCGGACCTTGGCGCTGAACATCTCCGCGTAGAACGAGGGCCACGTCGCGTTGGCCGCCGCGTAGGCGCAGGAGAAGACCGCGATCGACAGGGCGAACTGGAGCAGGGTGTTCCCGGACTCCATGGAGAGCAGGTAGCACGGCATGATGGCGGCGCTGCCGAGCGCGCCGTAGATGAAGACCGGCTTGCGTCCGATCCTGTCGGACAGGCGGCCGAACATCGGCTGCGAGAACAGCGCGACCACGTTGCCGGCCACCACAAGCCAGAGGGTGATCGACTCGTCCACGTTGCCAACCTGCTTGCCGTAGCTGATGGCCAGCGTGCCGTAGACCGTGGACACGGCGGCGATGAACGCGCACAGGACGACGCGCAGCACGTCGCGCCAGTGCTCGCGCAGCAGGTCGCTGACGGGGAGCTTGGCGATCTGGTTCGTGGCCTTTGCGTGCTCGAACTCCGGGGTCTCGTGGAGGCTCTTGCGGATGAAGTAGGTGACGAGGACGACGACGGCGGACAGCCAGAACGGGATGCGCCATCCGATGCCGTACTTGATCTCGTCCGGAAGCGCGACGACGGGGATGAACACCAGGGCGGCCAGGATCTGCCCGCCCTGGGTGCCGGTGAGCGTCCAGGAGGTGAAGAAGGAGCGGCGGTTGTCCGGGGCGTGCTCGAGCGTCAGGGAGCTGGCGCCGGCCTGCTCGCCGGCGGCGGAGAGGCCCTGCATGAGGCGGGCGAGCACCAGCAGGATCGGGGCGAGCCACCCGACCTGGTCGAAGGTCGGCAGGCAGCCGATGAGGAAGGTCGCGCCGCCCATGAGCAACAGGGTGAACATCAGGACCTTCTGGCGGCCGATGCGGTCGCCGAAGTGGCCCAGGATGACGGCGCCCACCGGCCGGGCGATGTAGGCGAACCCGAACGTGGCCAGCGACATGACGGTCGCGTTGGTTCCGGCGTCCGGGAAGAAGACCGTGGGGAAGATGAGTGCGGCGGCGGCGCCGAAGATGAAGAAGTCGTAGTACTCGACGGCGCTGCCCATGAAGCTCGCCAGCGCGGCCCTCACGGGTGTCCGGCCCTGCGTCGAATCCACGGGCGGCGACGCTGCCGCGGTGTTCTCGGGGTTCATCGTTTCTCCTAGTTCGCGAGGACGGCTGCGGGAATCGCCGCCAGTCTGTTGCGCGGTATCCGCACATCTGTACGGAATGCGTACAATTAGGTCTAGAGTAGAGCTACGTCACACTCTTGGCAATATCCGGTCGAGAGGAAGTCCGGGGAAAAGGAGCAACGATGAGCACCCTCGCAGAGTCGTATCTGGTCGGCCTGATCGGCGACGGCGTCACGCCATCGCTCACCCCGCCCATGCACGAGGCCGAGGCGGACGCCCACGGCATCCGCTACCTGTACCGGCCCATCGACCTCGCCGCGATCGGCAGGCCGGGATCCGACGTCGGGACGCTGCTGTCCTCGGCCCGCGAGCTCGGCTTCAACGCCTTCAACATCACCCACCCCTGCAAGCAGCTGGTGCTGATGCACCTCGATTCGGTCTCGGTGGACGCCGAGCGGCTCGGCGCCGTGAACACGGTGCTGATCCGCGACGGCCGGTTCCACGGCGAGAACACCGACTTCTCCGGCTTCGCCCACGCCCTGCGCACCGGCCTTCCCGGCGTCGCGCTCGACCGCGTCGTCCAGCTCGGGGCCGGGGGCGCCGGGGCGGCCGTCGCGTACGCGCTGCTCGCCTCGGGCGTCCGGCACCTGACCCTGATCGACCTCGACGCCGAACGGACCCGCGAGCGCGCGGCCGCCCTGGCCGCCCTCTTCCCCGACCGCGCCGTCGTCGCCGCGTCGCCGGACGACATCGGGCACGAGCTCGCCGCCGCGGACGGGCTGGTGCACGCCACCCCGGTCGGCATGCACCAGCACCCGGGGATGCCGGTCGACGCCCGGCTCCTGTCGCCGCGGCACTGGGTCGCCGACGTCGTCTACCGCCCCGTGGAGACGGAGCTGGTGCGCGCCGCCGTCGCGCTGGGATGCCGCGTGCTCGACGGCGGACACATGGCCGTCGGCCAGGCCGTGGACGCGTTCCGCCTGATCACCGGCGTCGAGCCCGACGCGGGCCGCATGCGCCACCACTTCCTCGACCTCCTCGCGAAGGGACTCTAGCCGTGCGCACCTCCATCGCCACCGTCTGCATCAGCGGCACGCTCGAGGAGAAGATGCTGGCGTGCGCCCGCGCCGGCTTCGACGGCATCGAGATCTTCGAGCAGGACCTCGTCGTGAGCCCGATGTCGCCCGAGGAGGTCCGCGCGCTGGCCAACCGGCTGGGCCTGACGCTGGACCTCTACCAGCCGTTCCGCGACTTCGAGGGCGTCGACGAGGCCCTCCTCCCGGAGAACCTGCGGCGGGCCGAGGCGAAGTTCGAACTGATGAACCGCCTGGGCATCGACACCATGCTGGTCTGCAGCAACGTCGCCACGGCCACGGTCGACGACGACGCCGTCGCGGCGTCCCAGCTGCGGCGCCTCGGCGAGGCGGCCGCCCGGCACGGCGTCCGCATCGCCTACGAGGCGCTGGCGTGGGGCAGGTACGTGAACACGTACCGGCACGCCCACCGCATCGTCGAGCTCGCCGACCACCCCGCCGTCGGGACCTGTCTGGACAGCTTCCACATCCTTTCCCGCGGGGACGACCCGTCGGGGATCGAGGACCTCCTCGCCGAGAAGATCTTCTTCGTCCAGCTCGCCGACGCGCCCGTCCTGTCCATGGACATCCTGTCCTGGAGCCGGCACTACCGCGTGTTCCCCGGGCAGGGCGGCTTCGACCTCGCCGGGTTCCTCGCGCACCTGGCGCGCGCGGGCTATGCCGGCCCCGTCTCGCTGGAGATCTTCAACGACACGTTCCGCCAGTCGAACGTCGAACGCACCGCCCTCGACGGGCTGCGCTCGCTCCTCTGGCTCCAGGACCGCGCCGCCGCGCGGCTCGCCGCGGGTACGGTCGTGCCCGAAAACGGCGCCGCACCCCGGAACGACGCCGGGGCCGCCTATCCCATGCACCTCGCCTCGCTGCCGGACGTCCAGGCGCCCACCGGCTTCGACTTCGCGGAGATCCGCACGGACGAGCCCGAGTCCGTCGCGCAGATGCTGGCCCAGCTGGGCTTCGGGTTCCGCGGCCAGCATCGCCGGAAGCCGGTCCAGCTCTGGACGCAGGGCCAGGCGCGGATCGTCATCAACGGCCAGCGCGCCCGCGGGGCGACTCCGTCGATCTCGGCACTGGGCTTCCAGGTGGCCGAGCCCCGGCGCGGCGTGGAACGCGCCGTGCAGCTGCGGGCGCGGGCCGTCTCGCGGCACAACACCGCCGACGAACAGGAGTTGCGCGGGGTCAACGCCCCGGACGGCACCGAGGTCTTCTACTGTCCGGCGACGCCCCGGCCGGCGTGGATGGGCGAGTTCGGCGCCGCCGCCCCGGAGGGCGACGAGGCGGCGGCACTCATCGAGGCGGTGGACCACGTGAACCTCGCCCAGCCGTGGCAGGCGTTCGACGAGGCCGTGCTGTTCTACGAGAGCGCCCTGAGGCTGGAGACCCGTCCGGCGACGGAGGTGCCCAGCCCGCTCGGGCTGGTGCGCAGCCAGGTGATGCGCACCGCCGACGGGTCGATCCGGCTCGCGCTCAACATCGTGCCCCAGGTCCTGGACGGCGCCGGCGCGTCCGCCCGCGCCTACCCGGAGCACGTGGCGTTCCGGACCTCGGACATCTTCGCGGTCGCCCGCCGGGCCAAGGCCGCGGGCATGGACTTCCTGCCCGTTCCCCGGAACTACTACCAGGACCTGGCCGCGCGCTTCCCGTTGGACGAGGCGACCATCGACACGCTCCGCGGCCTGGACCTGTTGTACGACCGCGACGAGCACGGCGCGTTCCTGCACTTCTACACCGAGACGGTGGGCGAGATGTTCCTCGAGGTCGTGCAACGCGACGGCGGGTACGATGGCTACGGCGCGCCGAACGCGCCGGTGCGCCTCGCCGCCCAGTTCGAGCGCAACCGGCTCCGGGGTGGCCAGCGAACGACGACGTAGGAGACTTGGTGGCGGAACCCGGCACGACGCAGCAGCCCGAGTACTACGTGAAATCCGCGGAAAAGACGCTGGGCGTCCTGCTGGCCTTCAACGGCGGGGCCGCCTCCCTCACGGTCACCCAGGTCGCCGACGCGGCCGACCTGAGCCGCGCCGCGGCCCGACGCTTCCTCCTCACGCTGACGGACCTCGGCTATGTCGTCGCGGACGGGAACGCCTACCGCCTCACCCCGCGCGTGCTGGACGTGGGCGCGGGGTACCTCGCGGGGCTGAGCCTGCCGCGGGTCGCCCGCCCCCACCTCACGGAGCTCGCCCACCGCCTCGACGAGACGGCGACCCTGAGCACGCTCGACGGGCAGGACGCCATCTACGTCGCGCGCGTCGCGGCGCCGCGGCTGCACACGGTCACCATGAACATCGGGAACCGGCTCCCCGCCTGGGTGACGTCCATGGGCCGCGTCCTCGTCGCCGCGCTTCCCGAGGAGGCGCGGGAGCGCTTCTACCGCCAGACCGTCGTCACTAGCTACACCAGCAGCACCGTGGGTACCCTCGAACAGCTGCGCGCCGAGATCGACAAGGTCCGCGGGCAGGGCTGGTGCCTGGTCTCCAAGGAGCTCGACGACGGCCTGAGCGGCCTCGCGGTGCCGGTCCGCCGCGGCGACGAGGTCATCGCCGCCCTGAACATCTCCGTCCAGGCCGGACGGCTGGGCAGCGTCTCGATCGAGCACGACCTCGTCCCCGCCCTGCAGGAGACGGCCCGCCGCATTGCCGAGGACTTCGGCGGGCGCACGGTCTGACCGCGCCGTGCCGGCCACGCGGCGGCCGGGCTCAGTAGCTGGCGGGGGTCCCGGCGTCGTGCGCGTCGCCGCGCGCAACGTACTTCGCCGCCAGCGCCTCGCTGGCCCGGGCCAGCAGTCCGACGTCGGCTCCGGTGCCGACGAAGTCGACGCCGGCATCCATGTAGCGGCGGGCCGAGGCCTCGTCGAACGCGTTGACCCCGACGAATTTTCCGGCGGACTTGGCCGCGTCGATGCTGCGCAGGACGGCGTCGACGACGTCCGGGTGGTCCTGGCGGCCGAGCACGCCCAGGGACGCGGCGAGGTCCGAGGGACCGATGAACACGCCGTCGACCCCGTCCGTGGCGGCGATCTCGGCCGCATTCCCCACGGCCTCTCCCGACTCGATCTGCACGATCAGGGTCAGCGTCTCGGCGGCGCGCGCGAGGTAGTCTGGGATGCGGTTCCAGCGCGCCGAGCGCGCTAGCGCGGAGCCGACGCCGCGCACGCCGTTCGGCGGGTAGCGCGTGGCCGCGACGGCGGCCCGGGCGTCGGCGGCGGTGTGCACCATCGGGATGATCAGCGTCTGGGCCCCGAGGTCCAGGTACTGCTTGATGAGGACCGTGTCGTTGACCGGCGGACGGACCACCGGGACCACGGGGTATCCGCGCACGGCCTGCAACTGGGCGAGGACGGACTCGAGGCCGTTCGGCGAGTGCTCCGCGTCGATGAAGATCCAGTCGAATCCGGCGCCCGCGCACAGCTCGGCGATTAGCGGGCTGCCGGAGCAGACCCAGATGCCGGCAAGGGGGCGGTCGGCCGCGGCGAGGGCGTCCTTGAACGACGGGTCCGGCTCTACTCGAAACGGCATGTGACGGTCCCCAGCTTTCCGTAGTCGGCGAAGACGGTGTCGCCCTCGTACACCCACAGCGGGCGGGTGAAGGACCCGGCGAGGATGATCTCCCCGGCCTTCAGGCCGTCGCCGTGGGCGGCGATCTTGTTCGCGAGCCAGTAGACGCCGGCGGCGGGGTGGTTCAGGACGCCGGCGGCGACGCCGGTCTCCTCGACGGTCTGGTTCTTGTACAGGATCGCGGAGATCCACCGCAGGTCCACGTCCTGCGGGCGGACCGCGTTGCCGCCCACGACCATGGCGCCCATGGCCGCGTTGTCGCTGATGGTGTCCACGATGGTGCGGCCCTCCATCTCGATGCGCGAATCCAGGATCTCCAGGGCCGGGACGACGTATTCCGTGGCGCCCAGGACGTCGAAGAGTGTGGCGTTGGGTCCGGTGACGTCCTTGTTCAGCACGAAGGCGAGCTCGACCTCGACGCGCGGGTGCGTGTACTGGTCCCACTTCACGGTGCAGCCGTTTTCGAGGACCATGTCCTCGAAAATGATCCCGTAGTCGGGTTCGGTGATGCCCGTCGCGGCCTGCATCGCCTTGGACGTCAGGCCGATCTTGCGTCCCGCGAGGCGGCGCCCGTCCTGTTCCGAGCGCTGGCGCCAGAGGTTCTGGACGCGGTAGGAGTCCTCCACCGTCATGTCCGGGTAGCGCGCCGTGAGGCGCTGGACGGGTGTCCTGGTCCGTCCCGCCTCGACGAGTTCGTCGGCGATGGCGGTGATGGTCTCGTCGTTGAGCATGCCTGTGCGGCCTCCGGTGGATATCGCGTTGAGCTGGATCGATGCGCGCGGTCGGCCGGCCGCCGCTCCGCACGCCCTGCCCATGCTAACCGTTGGGCCGGGGCGTGCCTTGTGGAAAACCTAACGTGGTTCCGGATTACGCGCTATGATTCGTTTACAGAACGTGTAAAGACTCAACGCGTGGGGGCGTCATGGTTGCGAGTGCACATGTGGGATTCCTCTCTGTCCTGGCGGCCGCGGCCGTGGGCTGCCTATCGCTGACGGCCTGTAGCGCGACTCCGCAGGCCGGGGTTCCGTCCACGGGGTCCCCGTCGGCGAGCGCCTCGCCCCCGGCCTCGAGTTCACCACCGGCGAGCGCAAGTCCGACGGCGAGCGCCTCACCAACGCCGATTCCCGCAAGCTCCAAGGGTCCGGCGCAGAACTGGCCGGTGCCAAAGATGCCCGCTGATGCGAAGAAAAAGGATGCGGCCGGGGTCAAAGCTTTCGCTGAGTACTACTTCGAGCTTCTCCAATACACCATCCAAACCAGCAATCCAGCTCCCTTGAAGACCGTCACTTCCGAGCACTGCGCCCTTTGCGCGAGCGGTTTCATCGATCCGGCCGCCCGCAATAAAAAATCCGGCGGATGGGCCTCGGGTGGCGCCTACGACGCCGAAATCACTCTGGCGACCGTTGCAGATGGTGGAAACGGAACCGCAGTCTTCTCGTATATGCAATCAGAGATGGTCATCTACAACAGCGGTGGCAGTCTAAATGGGCGACTTCCCGCCACAGAGAGTCCTGTTATTGGCTCTCTGGCAATTGAATATGCAGGCGGCTGGCAGGTCACTCACATCGACATCGATTCAACTAGTTCCTGATCCATGACAATCTCACTAGCCTTAGCCATCGTTGCGAGCATTTCCATGGGAATGGCTGGCGCTCAGGTTTCAGCAGGAGAAGAGTGCGGAGGACAATTCGGCATGTTGCCCGGCGCAATCGAAGCCGGCAACACAGCTTGCAGAGAAGTCGCCCTGTCTCCCGATGAGTCCTTTGGGTTTCAATTTAGGTCCGAGTTGATTCGCAATGGCCCGACAATTCGGTATCGGGTCACATATACGCAGCTATGCAGTACATCCGATGTGACTCCAAGCAACTGCATAGCCATTAGCGAACCGCCCTGCGCGGACGGCAGCTATCCCATCGTGCGCAGCATCTCGGCCCTAAACGGTCCGCGTGCGGGGTCAACAATCTCGCAGTCCACCTACTGCGCGACCGAACCGGCCCTGGAGATTCCGGGCGCCGCGCAAGACATAGCCTCCGTGACTCCGGCCCGATTCAGGCAGTTGCCGATCGCACCCTCGGTCGTCGCGAGCCAGCCTCAGGGCTTCTCGCTCCGGAACGGGCACGCGCACATGTACGCCCAATCCGAAACGCAGGAGTTCGACATCGTCATCTTCGATCAGGACGTCCGCGTACGCGCCATCCCCACGAGCTACGACTGGAGCTACGGGGACGGCTCCAGCCGGAGCCTCGGCTTCCCGGGCGAACCCATGCCGGAACGGGACTTCGGCACGGAGACGCCCTCAAGCCATGTCTACGCCGAAACCGGCGACTTCGGCGTCGTGCTGACGACGCGGTTCCGCGGCGAGTACTCCACCGAAGGGGGCCCCTGGACGCCGATACCCGGAGTGGCCAGCGTTCCGAGCACGCCCATGAACATGAGTGTCTGGCGGACGAAGAAGCTCCTTGTCGATTCCAATTGCCTCGAGGACCCGACCGGCCCGGCCTGCTCGTCGCCCTTCGAGGAGTAGGCCACGGCTACACCGAGACCTCGAACTCGACGAGGCCGTGCCGCGCCCCGTTGACCTGCAGCTCCACGGCGTGGGTGCCGGCGTAGTGCACCCGCGTGGTCATCTGCCGGAACGCGTGCCGCTTGCGGAGCCTGGCGGACTCCCCCGGCCCCAGTTGAAGGGTGGTCAGCTTGAACACCTTGGCGCTGCGCGCACCGCTCGCCTTCACGTAGTGGACGACGAAATCCACGGCCAACCGCGCGGGCTCCCCCGCCTCGTTGGTCACGGAGCAGGTGAAGTCCAGCTCGTCGGGGAGGACGAGGGTCGCCGACGCGAGCTCCAGGGGTCCGACGGCGACCCTCACCGGCGCGAAGCCCATCACCGCCAGGGCTCCCGGATGCGCCTTCTTCACGAGCGTGCGCAGTCCGTGCCGCACGACCCACGCCGTGTCCGCGTCGGCGTCCGCCGTCCAGCGGGAGGCGGTCGCGACCACCAGCTCCGGCGCATGGCGCGCCAGGTCGTTGAGGTGGTTGGCCACCGACCTGCGCACGTACTCGCTCGGATCGGCCCGCAGCGCGTCGAGCAACGGAAGTGTCGCCTCCGGCCGGGCCAAAAGCTCCGGCACGCGCACCGCCCATGGCAGGTAGCTGCGAGTCCCCTCGCTGGCGAGTCGGCGGACGTGCTCGTCGGGGTGCGCCGTCCAGTCCGCGACCGCGGACAACGAGCGGTCGAGGTCCCGGCGCAGGAGCCTCCGGATCGCGAACTCGCTCGTGAGTCGCGGCGTCAGTTCCGCCAGCAGCGCCAGGCAGTCGTCGAATGCGTCCTCGCCCGCGTCCTCCAGTGCGAGCGAGACGGCCGCCTCGCCCACCGGCCACACCATCCACCCGGTCAGCCGCGGCCCGTCCAGGCCACGCCGGATGAGATCGGCCGCCGCGCCGTACTGCGCGTGCGGGGCCACGACGGCCCTCCGCAGATCGGCGACCAGGGCGTCGGCGATGAGATCGGCGCGGCCGCGAAGTGTCAGTTCCTCCAGTTCGCCGGCGAGTCCCCCGAGGCGTGTCCAGTCGACGCCGGGGCCGGCCTCGCCCAGCACACCGGCCAACGCGTGGACGGCCTCCGGTCCCAGCAGGTCGTTCATGGCCCCCACGGCGCTTCCCTCCCGTCGTCGTCGGCCCCGACCCGGGCGACCGCGTGCTCAGTCATCGCCGCTGCCCGGGTCGGCGCCGGTCGGCTCGGAACTCTCCGGCCTGACGAGGCTCGGGAAGACCACCAGAAGGAAGACGATCACGGCGGTGACTCCCCCGCCGACCAGGACCGCGACGAGGGGCGTCGACATCACGTCGACGATGAAGCCCACGCACGCGCTCACCATGAGGCCGACGCACACGACGGCGATCCTCACGATCCGGTGCCCGTGCGCCACGGTGGTCGCCTTCACGTGCTTGCCGAACATGCGCCGGTGGATGGCAACCGGCGTCGTGATCAGGCCGGACAGCAGCGCGGAGAAGGCCAGCAGGACCACGTAGTAGGTGCGCTGAAACGCGTCCAGGTCCTCGAAGCGCGATTGGAACGGCAGCGTCATGAGAAAGGCGGTGATGATCTGCGCGCCGGTCTGCATCACGCGCAGTTCCTGCAACAGGTCGTTCCAGTTGCGATCGAGCTTCTCCTCGTAGGATTCCCGTCGGCCCCTGGAGGCGCTCTCGACGCGATCGTCGGTTCCCATGTGCATAAGCTACCCGAGGGTGGGGGCATTCTCCCCGCAACCCGGAGTACGTATGCTGAGCACCATGGATCCCCACCCCTTCGACAGGATCACCAGCGACGAGCTGCGCCGCCGCGGGTCGTTGAAATGGACCGGCTATCCGGAGATGCTGGGCGCGTGGGTGGCGGAAATGGACTTCGGAACCGCCCCGGGTGTCGCCGAGGCGGCCACGGAGACGCTGCGGTCCGGCCTGTTCGGCTACGCACCGCCGCGCTTGGTCGGGGACATGCAGTCGGCCGCCGCCCGCTGGCTGGCATCGCGGCACGGCTGGGCCGTGGATCCCGCGCAGGTCCGGCCCCTGCCGAGCGTCCTCACGGCCCTCGAGGCGGCCATCCTGTACTTCTCCCCGACGCACCGTCCGGACGCACCCGTGGTGCTGCTCACTCCCGCGTACATGCCGTTCCTGGATACGCCGGGCCGCTTCGGCCGTCGCGCCATCCACGTGGACATGGTCGCCAACGACTCCGGCTGGGAGGTCGACTGGGCTGCCCTGGAGGCTGCCCTGCGCGGCGGGGCGCTGCTGGTGTTGGTGAATCCGCACAACCCCTTGGGCAAGGTCTACTCCCGCGGCGAACTCCAGCGGGTGAGCGCGCTCGTCGAGGCCAGCGGGTCGCGGGTGTTCGCCGACGAGATCCACGCGCCCCTCATCTACGCGCCGTCCGCGCACATCCCGTACGCCACCCTGGACGAGGCGTCGGCCGCCCACACGGTCACCGGGATCTCCGCCAGCAAGGCGTTCAACGTGCCCGGGCTCAAGTGCGCCCAGCTCGTCCTGACCAACGACACGGACCGCCTGCTGTGGGACGTCGTCGGATCCCCCTTGGAGGCGGGCGCGGCGAACGTGGGACTCGCGGCCTCGGCCGCGGCGTACGACGGCGGGGCACGCTGGCTCGGCGGCGTGGTCGACTACCTCGACGGCAACCGCCGGCTCCTCGCCGCGCTCGTCCACGAGCACCTCCCGGCGGTCAGATACGTCGTCCCCGATGCCACGTACCTCGCCTGGCTGGACGTTTCCGACCTGACGATCGGGCGCAACCCCGCCCGGTTCTTCCGCAACCAGGCCGGAGTGGCCACCGTCAGCGGATCGGCCTGCGGGGAAGCGGGCCGCGGCTACGTTCGGCTGAACTTCGCCACCCCGCGTCCGGTCCTCGAGGCCATGGTGCACCGGATGGGCGCCGCCGTCGACGGCTCGGACGTCAACGACTCCGGGGACATCGACGCCTACTTCTAGGATCCCGGGACGCGCCGCGGCGCCGACGCAACGCGCAATTCGGCGTCGGGCGAAATCGGTGGACCTGCCCGTGCGGGGTCGATAGTGTTTGTGACATAGCCCGTCATCAGGTGACGGCTCAACGCGAGGAGGTTCGGATGGCCGCCAAGAACGGCTCGAAGGCAGGATTCACGGTACCGGGACTCAGCTTGGAGGACGGCCACAAGGTCGCGAACATCCTCCAGGATCGTCTCCACGCGCTCAACGACTTGCAGCTGACGCTGAAGCACGCCCACTGGAACGTGGTCGGCCGCGATTTCATCGGCGTCCACGAGATGCTCGATCCGCAGATCGAGCTGGTCCGCGCGATGATCGACGAGACCGCGGAGCGGATGGCCACCATGGGCGTCGCGCCGAACGGTCTCGCCGGTGCGCTCGTCAAGGCCCGCGGCTGGGACGACTACGACATCGGCCGCGCCACGACCACGGAGCACCTCGCGGCGCTCGACGTCGTCTACAACGGCGTCGTCTCCAGCCACCGCGAGGCCATCGAGACGGTCGGCGAGCTCGATCCGATCGCCGAGGACATGCTGATCTCCCAGACCGGGCAGCTTGAGCTGTTCCAGTGGTTCATGCGTTCGCACCTGGAGAGCGTCGACGGCCAGCTGTCCGACGCCGGGGCGAAGACCGAGAAGGACGCGGCCGCGCAGGCCAAGTAGCCGCTCCGCGGCAACAGACTGCACCAGAGCAGAACGGCCCGGCGCGCGCCGGGCCGCCACGCACAACGAAAGGAGCCCGCCATGGGTTTGGGTGACAAGATCTCGAACAAGGCCGAAGAGCTGAAGGGCAAGGCCAAGGAGGCCGTCGGAGACGCCACCGACAACGAGCGTCTCGAGGCCGAGGGCCACGCGGACCAGGCTTCCGCCAACACCAAGCAGGCCGGCGAGCACGTCAAGGACGCCGCCAACGACGTCGCCGACGGCTTCAGGAAGTAGCGGGCCGCCGAACAACGCGGGAGGCCCCGACCGGAATCGCTTCCGGTCGGGGCCTCCCCACGTTTCGCCCGGCATCGTTCGGCCCGGCATTGCTCCGCCCGGTCTCGCTGGGCGGAGAGGTCAGCGGCCCGGCGTGATGTTCGCGAGCAGCTGCTCGAACGGCAGCGACGTGGCCGACTCCCCGCCCCGCTTCACCGGGGCGGCACCTTCCACGGCGAGCGCGAGCTCGCGGCCGGCGCGGTGGGAACGCTCGGCCAGCTGGCCGTCGCCGCCGTCGCCGCCCCAGTCCTCCGGCGAGGCGAACACCGCCGTCGGTACGACGGCGGCACGCAGGTAGGCGAAGACGGGCCGCATCGCGTAGTCGATCACCATGCTGTGCCGTCCGCTGCCGCCCGTCGCCGCGAGCGCGACGGGGGTGGCCTCGAGCGACGTGGGATCCAGAATGTCGAGAAACGACTTGAAGAGTCCGCTGATGGACGCCGTGAACACGGGCGTCACCGCCACGACGGCGTCGGCCGACACCACCCGCTCGATGGCCTCGGCCAGCCGGGGGGACGCGTAGCGCGTCACCATGTTGTTCGCGATGTCCACCGCGTAGTCGCGTAGCTCGACCACGGTCACCTCGGCGTCCCGCCCCCGCTCCGCCAGGACGCCGCGTGCGGCCTCCGCAATCTGATCACCCAACATGCGGGTGGTGGACGGGACCCCGAGTCCCCCGGAGACGACGACGATCGACGTGGTCATGGCTGTCCTTCCTGCGGTTCCGTTCATGCGTTTGCATGTAAAACCGAACCGACTCCGGATTCATTCCCGCGGGACAGCCGGTACCGGGCCTAGGGTTCCCGGTCCTCCCGGCCGCGGTCGGACAAAAAGCCGGGACCCAGCGGTCCCAGCCCGCCGACCCGGCGATAGATCCCGTAGGCCACCATGCCGATGCCGATGAACATCCCGAAGAAGAGGGATCCCGCCGCGCCCGCGCCCCCCAGCCCGATCGCGCCGGCCGCGGAGCAGAAGAGCAGCAACACCAGCCCCCAGCCCGCCAGACGCGTCCCGGGCAACCCGGCGCGTTCCCCATGATGGCTCCTGTGGCCGCCCGCGGCGGCCAGTTGACGGTGACGCATGGTCCGCTCCTTCGCGCACCCGGCCCGACACCCGCCGCGCCGGTTGCAATATTGGTGCTTTAACGGTACGCCCGCGACCGCCGGTTCACAACGGCCTGCCCGCGGGGAGGGACGGGCGTCCGGGCGCGCACGCCGACGGCCCCGTCCCGCGGAGGGGGCCGGGGCCGTCGGCACTGCCGGTGCGGCTGCCGCTACGGCGAGGTCTTGCCGCCGTTGACGTTCAGCGTCTCGCCCACCACGTAGCTCGACTCGGCCGACGCCAGGAACACGTACGCGGGGGCCAGCTCGACGGGCTGTCCCGCCCGGCCAAGCGGGGTGTCCTGGCCGAACTCCGGCAGGGCGTCCTTCGGCTGGCCGTCGGACACCTGCAGCGGCGTCCAGATGGGCCCCGGGGCGACGGCGTTGACGCGGATGCCGCGCGGAGCGAGCTGTCCCGCCAGGCCCTTCGTGAAGTTGTTGATCGCGGCCTTCGTGGACGCGTAGTCCAGCAGGTTCGGCGACGGGTCGTAGGCCTGGATCGACGTCGTGTTGATGACCGAGCCGCCGGCCGGGAGGTGCTTCAGCGCGGCGCGCGTGAGCGTGAACATGGACATGATGTTCACCTGGAAGGTCTCGGCGAGCTGCTCGTCGTCCAGGTCCTCCAGCTTGTCCACGCTGATCTGCTTGCCGGCGTTGTTGACGAGGATGTCCAGGCCGCCGAGCGCCTCGGCCGCCTCGTCCACGACCTTGCCCCGGTACCCGGCGTCCATCAGGTCGCCGGGGAAGCCGATGCCGATCCGGCCCTCGGCCTCGATGATGGAGACGACCTTGCGGGCGTCCTCCTCCTCCGCGGGCAGGTAGGCGATGGCGACGTCGGCGCCCTCGCGGGCGAAGGCGATGGCGACGGCCGCGCCGATGCCGGAGTCCCCGCCGGTGACGAGCGCCTTGCGGCCCTTGAGCCGGCCGGTGCCGACGTAGGAGTCCTCGCCGACGTCGGCGCGCGGTTCCAGCTTCGCGTCCAGGCCCGGCTCGGGCTGGTCCTGCTTCGGCGGGGAGATCTTCGGGTGGCGGGTCACGGGGTTGTCCAGCGTCAGCTGCGCCGCGTCGGTGTTGGGGTTGTTCGGTTCGCGCATGTCCATCGTGCTTCCCCCTCGAGGGTCGTTCCGGAATCCTTCGGAACCTACGACGCTAGGCGACGCCGACCGGGCGATCAACGCGGGGCGCCGCGTGGGGGCCTTCTTCCGCGCTTGGCGAAATTCCCGGCATCTTCCCACCGGACGTCGTCCGGTTCCTTGTCGGGACGCCACCCGCGCCACACCGCGTGGCGCAGCCGGCCGCCGCCCGTCAGCCCGGCGTGGCGGACCTCGCCGACCAGGCGCGGGCTGACCCAGACCGCGTCGCGGCGGTCCGCGGCGGGCACGTCCGCCAGCGGCGGCGTCTTGCGCCCGAGGCGGCGCAGCCGGGACGCGATGTCCGCGAGGTCGGTGTCGCTGAAGCCGGTCCCCACGCGGCCCGCGTACCCCAGCACTCCATCGGCGCCGTTCACCGCCACCAGCAGCGATCCGACGCCGCCGGCCCGCCCTCCGTTGCCGGGCCGCCAGCCGACCACGACGACTTCCTGGTGCGAGTCGTTCTTGAGCTTGATCCACCCCCGCGTTCGCCGGCCCGGGAGGTACACGCCGCCGGCCTTCTTCGCGACGACACCCTCCAGGCCCAGCTCGCGGCTGGACTCGATGGCGTCGTCGACGTCTCCGGCCTGCGCCTCGGGCAGGTGCACGTGCTCGCCGGGCACGACGGCGGAGAACAGTTCCCTGCGTCGCTGGGCGTAGGGGGTGCGCATCAGGGCGCGCGGTTCGCCGCCGCCCGCGGACGGGAGGCGCAGGGCGTCGAAGAGCATCAGGTGCACGGGCACCTCCCGGGCCGCCGCGGCGATCTCCCGCTCCGTCGTCAGCTTCAGGCGCGACTGGAGCAGCGGGAAGTCGGGACGGTGTGCGGCGTTGAGGGCGACGATCTCGCCGTCGAGCACCGCCCCGTCCAGTCCCGTCTCGGGGCCGGCGCCGAGGCCGGCCAGTTCCTGGAGCTCCGGGTAGAGGCGCGTCATGTCCTTCCCGTTGCGGCTGACCAGGCTGACTTTCCCGCCGCGGACGGCGGCGATCGCGCGCACGCCGTCCCACTTCATCTCGTAGGCCCACTCCGATTCGGGATCCAGGTCCTCGGGGTCCCCGGCCGTCGCGAGCATCGGCTCCGGCAGCTCGGCCGCGGATGCTCCGTCCCCGTTCCGCGGCGCGTCCGCGGGGTCCGGCTGGTGCTTCATGAGGTGGATGAGCCAGTTCTTCTCCCCGCCCATGCCGGGGGCGTTGATGAGCGCATACCGGCGCGGCACCCCGCCGAGCCCGCCGTCGGGCCGGCCGTGCAGGACGGCGATGACCTCCTTGCCCTCGCGCCACTTCTCCAGTTCGTACGTCCCGGCATCCCAGATGCCCACCTCGCCGGCGCCATACTCCCCGCGGGGAATGGTGCCCTCGAAGCGTCCGTAGTCCAGGGGGTGGTCCTCGGTCATGACCGCCAGGCGGTTCTCGTCCGGATCCAGTGGCGGGCCCTTGGGGACAGCCCACGACACCAGCACGCCGGAGTGCTCGAGCCGGAAGTCCCAGTGGAGCCGGCGCGCGTGGTGCTCCTGCACCACGAACGTGGGTGGGCGGCCCTCGTCGCCCGTCGGCGGCGGTTCCGCGGGCACCGGCTCGGGCGTCTTCGCGGCGTCGCGCATGGTGCGGTACCTGGCGAGCCGATCCACGGTTCCCGACCCGCCCGGCCCGCCGTCGCGGGCATCGTCGTCGTCGCCGGGGCCGTCGTCGCCGGGGCCGTCGGTCCATCCCTGGGCGGCGAGCGGGTCGAGCCCGTCCTCCACGCGCCTCAAGACCTCGCCGTACTCGAGCTGGCGCAGCCCCGGATCCCGGATCTCGTCCCAGGTCCGCGGCGCGGCCACGGTCGGGTGGGCGCGTCCGCGGAGCGAGTACGGGCAGACCGTGGTCTTGTTGCCGTTGTTCTGGCTCCAATCCACCAACACCTTGCCCACCCGGGAGGACTTCTTCATCGAGGACACGACGAGCTCGGGGTGGTCGGCCTCCAGCGCGCGCGCGAGTTCGTGCGCCACCTCGGAGACCTGCTCCGTCGTATGCGTCCCGTCCAGCGCCGCGTACAGGTGGATGCCCTTGGAACCGGACGTCACCGGGACCGCGTCGAGCCCCATGTCGGCGAGCAGCTCGCGGCACAGCAGCGCCGTCTCCGCGCACTCGGCGAGCCCGGCGCCCTCGCCGGGGTCGAGGTCCAAAACCATCCGGTCGGGATGGCGCGGGCTCCCGTCCGCGCCGAACCGCCACTGCGGGACGTGGATCTCCAGCGCCGCGACCTGGCCGAACCAGGCGAGGACGGCGGGCTCGTTCACCAGCGGATACACGTTGGCGTGGTTCTTGTGCCGCAGGGTGGCCCGCGGAACCCAGTCCGGCGCCGAGTCCTCCAGGTCCTTCCGGAAGAACACCTGGCCGGGCGCGTCCGCGGTCCCCACGCCGTCCACCCAGCGTTTGCGCGTCGCCGGACGCCACGCGGCCTGCGGGACGAGCACGTGCGCCACCCCGGCCAGGTAGCCCAGCACGTCCGCCTTCGTGGTCCCGGTCTCCGGGAACAGCACCTTGTCCAGGTTGGTGACCCTCAGCTGCCGTCCGGCGACCTCGACGATCTGCCCCGATGAGCGCGGTGACATGGGTGGTGCTCCTTCCGTCCCTGCCCACTCTGCCCCCGCGCGGGCCCGCTGGCCAGTCCGGCCCGCCATCCCGGCGGGCCTAGGCGACGGGCGCGGGCGACGGCGGCGCCCCGCCCGGCGGACGCCCCTCCCCCGGGGCGTCCGCCGGATCCTCCGCCGTCCACACCTTGACGACCGCCCACGCCACGGCCGTCAGCGGCACGGCCAGGACGGCTCCGGCGATGCCCGCGAGCACCGTCCCGGCGGTGATGGCCATGAGGACGACCAGCGCGTGGAGCCGCAGCGACTTGCCCATGACCAGCGGCTGGAGCAGGTCGCCCTCCAGCTGGGTCACGGCGACGACGACCCCGACCACGATGAGCGCGACGAGCGGGCCGTTCGCCACGAGGGCGACGAGCGCGGCCAGGGCGCCCGCCACGGTCGCGCCGACGATGGGCACGAACGCGCCCACGAAGACGATGACCGCCAGCGGCCCGGCCAGGGGCACGCGCAGGATCAGCAGGGCGGCACCGATGACGACGGCGTCGACCAGCGCGACGATCGTCGTGCCGCGCACGTAGCCGCCCAGCACGTCGAGCACGCGCGTTCCGGCGAGCCGCAGCTTCCGCTCCCGCCGGCCCTCGAAGGGCGTCAGCAGGAAGTTCCAGATGGTGGCGCCGTCCTTCAGCAGGAAGAACAGGACCACGACCATCAGCGTGGCGCCGGTGAGGAACTCCGCCACCGCGGAGACCCCCGTCAGGGCCCCCGTGCGGCCCTGGGCGCTGGTCGCGAACGCGACGACCGCGTCGCGCGCCTGGGCGATCTGCTCCGCGCTGATGGGGAAGGGCCCGTCCAGGATGAAGGACTGCAACTCGTCCACGCCGGACGCGGCGGAGGCCGCCAGCTCGTCCCATTCGCTGCGCACCGCGAACACGATCCCGGTCACCACGCCGCCCAGCACCGCCAGCAGGCCGAGGAAGGCGATCGCCGTCGCGAGGGCCCCCGGTAGTCCCTTGCGGCGCAGGAAATTCACGAAGGGGGCGATCGCGGCGGCGAGGATGATCGCGATCATCACGGGGATGATCAGCAGCCGCAGCCGCAACAGCCCGTAGACCGTGACGGTCGCGAGGGCCAGGAGCAGGAGGACTTGCGCGGAGCGGATGCCGAAGCGCCCCAGCGTGTCGCCCCATAGGGCCGCGGTGCCACGGGGCCGGGCCGTCGTCTCGGGAACGTCCATGGTGGACCACCTTCCGGTCGAAGTACGCGGGTGCCATCCGCCGTGGGACTCAGGTTCCCCGCTCCCCGGCCCGGGATCAATGCCTCCGGACCGCCATCGCCACGCTGACCAGCCCGGCGTCGTGTCGACTCTGTCCGCGGGCGGACGACAACGGGTAGGGTCGTGCCTACCTACGAGCGGGAGGTTCCGATGGACCCGGACACCAAGAAGGTCATCGACATCATCAACGACGTCAAGGTCGCCATGGTCACCACCAGCGCCGGCGGCCGCCTGGTCAGCCGCCCCCTGACGGTCATGGAGGTCCAGGACGACGGCGACCTGTGGATCTTCACGAGCGCCGAC
Source organism: Arthrobacter halodurans (assembly GCF_041877255.1). Lineage (NCBI taxonomy): Bacteria > Bacillati > Actinomycetota > Actinomycetes > Micrococcales > Micrococcaceae > Arthrobacter > Arthrobacter halodurans. Next base: position 35,607 of record NZ_JBHDLJ010000015.1, on the reverse strand, counting down.
GCCCACGTCCTGTCCGAGATCGCCGCCGAGCCGCAGGTCAACGCGTCCTTCGCGGGTTCCCGCCGCTGGGTCTCGCTGAACGGCACGGCCTCGGTCGTGGACGATCCGGCGAAGAAGCACGAGCTCTGGAACCCGCTGGTGGAGGCCTTCATCCCCGAGGGCCCGGATTCGTCGAACGCCGTGCTGGTGCGCGTCGCTTCGGAGCACGCCGAATACTGGGACAACCCGACCGGGTTCGCGGGCGTGCTCGCGCGCTGGGTCAAGGCCAAGGCCACCGGCGAACCGGCCCATCCGGGCGGTTCCGGCGGCACGGACCTCTAGCCGCGTGCGCGCCATCTGGACCGGCGCCATCGCCTTCGGCCTGGTGAACGTCCCGGTCAAGGCCTACGGCGCGACCGAGGACCACGACGTGTCGCTGCACCAGGTGCACGACGCCGACGGCGGACGCATCCGCTACCAGCGCCGTTGCGAGGTGTGCGGGGAGAAGGTCGACTTCGAACACATCGACAAGGCGTACGACGACGGCGAACGCACCGTCGTGCTCACGGGCGAGGACTTCGAGGCGCTGCCGTCGGAGAAGAGCCGGGAGATCGAGGTGGTCCAGTTCGTGCCGAACGCGCAGATCGACCCGATCATGCTCGAGCGCAGCTACTACCTGGAGCCCGACTCCAAGTCGCCGAAGGCCTACCTCCTGCTGCGCAAGACGCTCGAGGACTCGGAGCTGACCGCCGTCGTGAAGTTCGCGCTGCGGCAGAAGACCCGGCTCGGGGCGCTACGCGTGCGGGGCAAGGTGCTGGTGCTGCAGGCGATGCTCTGGGGCGACGAGGTGCGCGAGGTGGACTTCCCGGCCACGAAGTCGCGCGTGAAGATCAGCGACCAGGAACTCAAGATGTCCGCCCTGCTGGTCGAGCAGTTCTCCGGGGACTTCGCCCCCCGGGACTTCGAGGACGAGTACCAGTCCGAACTGCGGACGCTGATCGAGGAAAAGCTGAAGCAGGGCGACTCGCTGGATACCGGGGCGACGTTCGGCGACGCCGATGCGGCGCGCGAGGACGCCGGGCAGGGTTCCGGTGACGTGATCGACCTCATGGAGGCCCTGAAGCGCAGCATCGAGGGCAAGCGGACCCGTCGCTCGGGCGCGGGCAAGACGACGTCGGCCGGGAAGTCCGGCACGGCGACCTCCGGCAAGGGCGCCGCGAAGACGTCCGCGAAGGGGGCCGCGAAGGGGTCAGCGCGCAAGCCCCCCGCGACGGAGCCGGGCGAGCGCCGGAGGAAAGCCTAGTGGCGGCCCGGTTGCGGCGCGTCCAGCCGGGGACGGGCGGCATCACCCGGCGCCGCGCCGGACGCGGCTTCACGTACCTCGGCGCCAACGGCAAGAGGATCGAGGCCGCCGAGACGCTCGAACGGATCCGTGGGCTGGGCATCCCGCCGGCGTGGACCGACGTGTGGATCGCCTCCCAGGCCAACGCCCACATCCAGGCGACGGGCATCGATGCGGCGGGACGCACGCAGTACCTGTACCACCCGCGCTGGCGCGAGCTGCGGGATGTCGAGAAGTTCCTGCGGGCCCGGTCGTTCGCCGAGCGCCTGCCCGCCGTCCGGCGGACCGTCACGCGGGACCTCAAGCAGGAGCGGGACGGGCGCCGCCGCGCGCTCGCCGCGGCCGTCCGCCTGCTGGACCGCGGCGGGCTGCGGATCGGCGGCGCGGCCTATGCCGAGGAGAACGGGTCCTTCGGCGCCTCCACGCTCCAGCGGCGGCACGTGGAGGTGGAGGGCGATCTGGTCCGCCTCGTGTTCCGCGGCAAGTCCGGCGGCGACTGGGACGTGCGGGTGGAGGATCCGCTGCTGGGCGCGTTCTTCGCCGAGGTCCCCAAGAGCCCGCGCGGGGCCCCGGCCATCTGCTACCCGGTGCGCGAGGGCCGGCGCACCACCTGGAACGGGGTGTCGGCGGCGGACATCAACGACTATCTCAGCGACGCCGCCAGCGCCCACGTCACCGCCAAGGACTTCCGCACGTGGCAGGGGACGGTGGTGGCGGCCCGCTCGCTGGCCCGCGCCCTGCGCACCGGGGACAGCTCGCCGGCCGCGGTGTCGGCCGCCATCCAGGACGCGGCGGCCTGGCTGCACAACACGCCGACCGTCGCGCGGGACTCCTACGTGGATCCCCACGTCGTCAAGTGCTTCGAACAGGGCCGGGCCGCCGACTTCCGCCGGCAGCCCGACCGCGCCGTGCTGGACCTGTTCACGTAGGTCCGGCCGGCGCCGGCGGACTATCCCGCGTCGAAGCGCTCGGCGTCCTCCGGGGAGTCGTCCTCGCTGTCGTTGCCGCTGCCGTCGGGCAGGGACTCGGCGTCGACGGTGCGGGCGTCGCCCCCGCCGTCGCGGCCGCCCTCGCGGGGACCGCCGGCGTCGTGCTGGCCGTGCGCGTCGGCGTCCGCGGGTTCCCCGGTGCGGGGCTCGTCCCGCTCCGGTCCGGACGACTCGTGGGTGCTATTCGGAGACATTGGATCCCCCATCCGGGAAGTCGAGTTTGCTGGGTCCGTGGATCCGGCGGAAGAAGCCGAATCCGGCGATGATCAGGCCGAACAGGACACCGATCCACATCGGCGTCGCGAGGCCGCCGGGCTGGTCCGCGTCGAGCCAGATGAAGATGCCGAAGAGCAGCGCGATAATGAGGCCCGCGAAGCCCAGCAGGAGTCCCTGCGGGCGCTGGTCCACCGGCTGCGTCGGTTGGTTGCGGGGGTGGTTGGATCGATCTTCTGAGGCGTCGTACTCGTCTGCCATGTCCTGCTCCTTCAATCGGGCGTTCTGTGGGTGGAGTCGGGCTCCGTGCCGGCCGCCCTGCGCCGGACCGTCGGCGCTCAGGAGTTCCTGAGCTCCCGGATGAGGTCCTTCTTGGTGAGATCCGAATACCCCGTCAGGCCGATGTCCTTGGCGCGGTCCCGCAGCTGCCGGACGGTCCAGTCCTCGTAGCTGCCGGACTCGCCGCCGCGTTCGCCGACCGCCCCGCGTCCGTCGCGTGCGGCGGCGTTGGCGATGCGCGCCGACTTCTGCTTCGAGTTGCCCTCGCCGCGGAGCTTCTCGTACAGCTCCCCGTCCTTGACGCTGGGATTCCTGTCTTCCGCCATGCTCGGGGCCTCCGTTTCCTCACTACGCCTAACAAAACCGCACTGGTCACCCTCAGGTCAAGTGGGCCCGGCGCCACCCCGCGGGCCGGGAAACGCTATCCTGACAGCCACGGTTCACGATGGCGGAGAAGGAGACCCGGTGGCGGTTCGAGGGGTGCGTTTCGGCGGGACAAGCCGCGGCGCGGAGGCGCCCGGCGCGGCTCCGGCGTCGTTCGACGCCCCGGCGCTCCTGAGGGCCGCGGCCTCCTGCCAGGGGGACCCCGGACCCGTCCTCGCCCTGCTGCGGGTCGCGGACGGGACCCCGCCGGTCCCGGGCGCAGGCTCGACGGCTCGGTTGTGGGAGTTGCTGGCGTCCGTCGCCGCCGCCGACCTGACGGCCGCGCGCGCCGTCGAGCCGCACCTGGATGCCGCGGCGATCCTCGCGCAGGCCGGGGTCCCGTGGCCGTCCGGGACTGCGTGGGGCGTGTTCGCGGCCGAATCGCCGGACGCGCGTCTGGAGGGGACGGACGACGGCGGCGCCTGGCGCCTGGACGGCGACAAGCCGTGGTGCTCGCTCGCCGCGGAACTGGACCACGCCGTCGTCACGGCCCACGTCCCCGGGGGGCGCCGCGCGTTCGCCGTGGACCTCCGGCAGCCCGGCGTCGCGGCGCATCCCGCCCCCTGGGCCAGCCGCGGCCTGAGCCGCGTCCCCAGCGGGCCCCTCTCCTTCGCCGGCGTCCCCGCGCGGCCGGTCGGGGGAACCGACTGGTACCTTCGCCGCGACGGCTTCGCCTGGGGAGGCATCGGGGTCGCGGCGTGCTGGTTCGGCGGGGCGGTCGGGCTCTTCCGCACCCTCGAGCGCTCCGCCCACCGCCGCGAGCCCGACCAGTTGGCGCAGGCCTGGCTCGGGGAGGCCGAGCGGCTCCTGGACTCCGCCGCCGCCGTGCTGCTGCGGGCGGCGGACGCCGTGGACGCGGGGACGGCCGGCTGGGTCGAGGCCCACCGGGCGCGCGGCCACGTCGCCTCGGTCTGCGCCCGGATGCTCGCGATCTGCGGCGAGGCGATGGGCCCGGGCCCGCTGGCCTTCGACGAGGAGCACGCGCGGCGCGCGGCCGACCTGACCGTCTACATCCGCCAGCACCACGGGGCGCGCGACGACGCCGGTCTGGGCCGGCTCGTCGCCGCGCGCCCGGCGGACGGAACGGAGGGATCCTGGTGAGCTTCGACCACCGGGATGCCGGGACCCCGGAGCGCGCGTGGCGGGACGCCGGCGTCGAAGGGCTCCCGGAGCTGGACCCCGGATCCGTGCCGGGGCGGGGCGGGCGCCTGATCGTGGTGGCGGCCCACCCCGACGACGAGTCGCTCGGCGCCGCGGGCCTGATCCACGCGGCGCTGCGGGCGGGAGCCGACGTGCGCGTGCTCCTGTGCTCCGCGGGCGAGGCATCCCACCCGGACTCCCCCACCGTCTCGCCGACGGAGCTGGCGGCGATCCGCCTCGACGAGTTCTCGAACGCCATGCGCGGCCTCGCCGACTCCCCGGATCCGGGGGCCGGCGTCCTGGACTGGCGGCATCTGGGCCTGCCGGACGGCGCCGTCTCCGGCCACCTGCCCGCCCTCGAGGCGGCCCTGGCCGCCGAGCTTCCCGCGGAAGGGCCCGCCGTCATCGCGGCGCCGTACCGGTTCGACGGCCACGCCGACCACGACGCCGTCGGCGCGGTGGCGGCCCGGGTCGCGGCGCGGCACGGGGCCGGCCTGCTCGAGTTCCCCATTTGGTACTGGCTCTGGGCGACGCCCGGCGAGTCGGACCAGTGGCGGCACTGGCGCACGTTGCCGCTGGACGGTCCGGCCGCCGCCGCCAAGCGGGAGGCGATGGCCGCCCACGGGTCCCAGATCCGGCCGCTGTCCGGCGCCGAGGGGGACGAGACGCTCCTGACGGAGTCGTTCCTGGAACACTTCGGGCGCCCCGCGGAGACGTTCCGCTGGAGCGCGGCCGGGCGGCGGGACTCGGGCTCCGCCGCCGATGTCTTCGACGCCCTGTACCGCCGCGACCCGGACCCGTGGGCCTACCTGACCAGCTGGTACGAGCGCCGCAAGCGCGACGTCACGCTCGCGTCCCTGCCGCGCGAGCGCTACGGCGCCGCCGCCGAGGCCGGGTGCTCGATCGGGGTCCTCACGGAGTCGCTGGCCCGGCGGTGCGACGAGCTCACCGCGATCGACGCGAGCGGGGTGGCCCTGGACCTCGCCGCCCGGCGGCTCGGGCAGCTCGGGCACGTGCGGCTGGTCCGCGCGGACCTGCCGGGTGGCTGGCCCGCGTTCGATCCGGGCTCGCTGGACCTGGTGGTGGTTTCCGAGATCGGCTACTTCCTGGGCGGCGACGAGCTCACCATGCTCCTGCTCCGCGCGGCGCGATCGCTGCGGCCCGGCGGCCACCTGCTGCTCTGCCACTGGCTGCACCCGGTGGCCGGCTGGGAGCTCGACGGCGAGGCCGTCCACGCGGAGGCCCGCACCCTCGAGGGCTGGACGCCGGTGGTGACGCACCGCGAGCGGGATTTCTTGCTGGAGGTCTTCGAGGCGCCGGGGGAACGCGCCGGGGACCGGCCATGACGTCGCGGCCGCCGATCGCGCGCGTGGCCGTCGTCGTGCCGGCCCGCAACGAGGACCGCCTCCTCGGCGCCTGCCTCGACCACCTGCGGGCCGCGATGGATGTCCTGGAGCGCTCCTCGCCGCGCTGTGCGGCCGGCGTGACCGTGGTCCTGGACGGCTGCACCGACGGAAGCGCGGCGATCGCCGCGGCGGCGGCGGCGCGGAACGCCCGGATCGGCGTCCTGGCGGTGGACCACGGCTGCGTCGGCGCGGCCCGCGCCGCCGGCGCGGCCGCCGCGCTCGGGGGCGCCGACGATCCCGGAACCGTCTGGATCGCGTGCACCGACGCCGACACCCGCGTGCCGGCACACTGGCTGCGCACCATGGTCGCGCTGGCGGACGCCGGGGCCGACGCGGTGCTGGGGACCGTCGAACCCGACGCCGACGACGTCGGGGCGCCGCGCCACGCGTCATGGCGGGCGCGGCACGTGCTCGCCGACGGCCACGGGCACGTCCACGGGGCGAACCTGGGCGTGCGGGCCAGCGCGTACCTCGCGGTGGGGGGCTTCGCTCCCCTGCCGGTACACGAGGACGTCCGCCTGGTCGAGGGACTCCGCGCCGGCGGCGCGCGCGTCGTTTCCTCCGGACGGCTGCACGCGGTGACCTCGGGCCGCCTCGACGGCCGGGCGCCGGGCGGCTTCTCGGACTACCTGCTGAACCTCTAGGCCCGCCGCCCGGCCTACTCGCCGGCCGCCGCCGTCCTCGCCCGGCCGGCCCGCTCGATCTCCTCCTTGCGCTCGGCCGCGGCCTCCTCGGTCAGCGCCTCGCCCGCCGCGGCGTCGCGCGTGAGGTTGTCCCCGGAGCTCGGGTCGAAGATGTGCAGGCGCCGCGTGTCGAGCCACAGTTCGGCGGGGTGCCCACCGCGGATCCGGCTGGCCGCGTCGAGCGTCACCACGACCTGGGGCCGCAGTTCCTCGGCGTCCATGTCGCGGGCCAGACCCTGGAGCAGCTCGCGCACCTCCGGGCTCGGCTCGAAGTCGATGTACCCGTACTGCTCGTTGCCGAGCCACTCGGTGTGCGTGAGCTCGGCCGTGAACTTGGCGCCGTGCTGAAGCTTGTGCTCCTCGACCAGCGAGGCGTCCTCGAAGAACTCGGGACGGACGCCGAGCAGGACGACGTCCTTGCCGCGGGCCACCGCGGCCTTCTCCTCGGGGACGGGGATGTCGCCGATCGGCGTCTTGAGCACGGTCCCGTCCAGCGTGGCGGGCAGGAAGTTCATCGACGGGCTGCCGATGAATCCGGCCACGAAGAGGTTCACGGGCTGCTCGTAGAGCTCGCGCGGCGACGCGATCTGCTGGAGGATGCCCTTCTTGAGCACAGCCACGCGGTCCCCGAGCGTCATGGCCTCCGTCTGGTCGTGCGTGACGTAGACGCTGGTGGTCCCGAGCCGCCGCTGCATCTGCGAGATCTCGGCGCGCATCTGGCCGCGCAGCTTCGCGTCGAGGTTGGACAGCGGCTCGTCGAAGAGGAACGCGTCGGCCTGGCGCACGATCGCCCGGCCCATCGCGACGCGCTGGCGCTGGCCGCCGGAGAGGTTGCCGGGCTTGCGCTCCAGGTGGTCGGTCAGCTCGAGCGTCTTGGCGGCGCCCAGCACGAGCTCCTTGACGCGCTCCTCCGTGAGCTTGCCCTTGTTCAGCCGGAGCGGGAACGCGATGTTCTCGAACACGGTCAGGTGCGGGTACAGCGCGTAGTTCTGGAAGACCATCGCCAGGTTGCGGTCGCGGGGGGCCTTCTCGTTGACGCGCTTGCCGTCGATGAGCAGGTCGCCGGAGGTGATGTCCTCCAGGCCCACGATCATGCGCAGGAGCGTGGACTTGCCGCAGCCGGACGGCCCGACGAGGATGACGAACTCCCCGTCCGCGATGTCGATGCTCACGTCGTTGACCGCGGGGAAGCCGTCGTCGTACTTCTTGACGATGTTTTTCAGGGTGATCGATGCCATGGGTTCTTGTCCTTTGTGGTTCGCGGGCCCGGGCGTCAGCCCTTGACGGCGCCCTGGGTCAGGCCGGAGACGATTTGCCGCTGGAAGAGGAGCACCAGCAGGACCACGGGAATGGTGACGATGATCGCCGCGGCGGAGATGGCTCCCGTCGGCGACTCGAACTGGGAGGCCCCCGTGAAGAAGGCCAGCGCCGCCGGCACGGGCCGGGCCGCCTCGGTGGAGGTGAGCGAGATGCCGTAGACGAAGTCGTTCCACGCGATGAAGAACGCGATGATGGCCGTCGTGAAGACGCCCGGCGCGGCCAGCGGGATGATCGCCTTGCGGAAGGCCTGCCACGTGGTGGCCCCGTCGACCTGCGCCGCCTGCTCGAGTTCCCACGGGATCTGCCGGAAGAAGGCCGCCAGCGTCCAGATGGAGATCGGCAGGGTCAGCGAGAGGTACGGGATGATCAGGCCCAGCCACGTGTCGTAGAGGCCGATCGTGCGCCACACGTTGAACAGCGGCGTGACGATGGAGATGACCGGGAAGATCGACACCGCCAAGGCCGTGGTCAGGATGAGCTTCTTGCCGGGGAAGTCCAGACGTGCGATCGCGTAGGCGCACAGGGTGGCCAGCACGACGGCGACGAACGTCGCGATGAGCGCGATGCCGATGGAGTTGCGCAAGGAGCTGAGGAACAGCTCCTGCGCGTCCCCCACGAGGATCTGCTCGTAGTTGACGAAGGACCACTCGGTCGGGAGGAACTTCCGGTTGGCCAGGTCGCTGGGCTCCTTGAAGGAGGTGGCGAAGATGGAGGCGACCGGGAACAGCGCGTAGATCAGGACCGCGACGGTGATGGCCGCCCAGATGAGCTTCGATTTGGATGTTGTCTTGGACATTATTTCCCCCCCTGGCTTCCGGCCAGATCCACCTTGAACAGCTTGATGGCGACGAAGCAGATGATCAGGACGCACAGGAACAGGAGCACGGAGATGGCCGAGCCCAGCCCGATCTCCAGCCGCCCGATGGAGGTCCGGTACGCCAGGAGCGAGAGCACCTCGGTCCCGAACGCGCCGTTGGTCATGATGAAGACGTTGTCGAAGATGCGGAAGGCGTCCAGCGCCCGGAAGAGCACGGCGACCATGATCGCGGCCTTCATGTTGGGCAGGATCACGCGGACCATGCGCTCCCACCAGGTCGCACCGTCGACCTCGGCGGCCTCGGTCAGCTCGTCCGGCACCTGCGCCAGCCCCGCCAGCAGCAGGAGGGAGATGAACGGCGTCGTCTTCCAGATCTCGGACGCCATGATGACGAAGAGCGAGGACCAGGTGCCGGCGAACCAGTTGGTGTCCTCGCCGATGCCCGGCACCCAGTCGAACCAGCTGTTCACGAACCCGGAGTTGATGTCGAACGCGTAGAACCACGCGAACGCGGAGACGACCGTGATGATGCCGTACGGCACCAGGATGGCCGTCCGCACGAGGCCGCGGAGCGACTTGAGCGCCTTGCTCATCACCAGCGCCAGCGCGAATCCGAGGACCAGCTCGACGACGACCGTGACGACCGTGATGAGGAGCGTCACGCCGAGGGCCTGCCAGAAGAGGGTGTCCGTGAGGATGGTCGAGTAGTTGCCGAGGCCGACGAACGCGCGGTCGTCCGGCGCGGTGAGCCGGAAGTTGAACATCGAGTCCCAGACGGCCTGCAGGATCGGATACAGCGTGACCAGCAGCATGATGACGAACGCGGGGCCCGCGAGGATCCAGCCGAGGCGCCGTTCGGCGCGGCGGCGGTCGCTGTAGACGACGGGCGTCTTGGACTTCTCGGCCGCCCGCGCCTTCGCGCGGGTTTCGGTGGTGGCGCTCACAGCAGCCTCTCCCCTCGGAGGACCTCAACGATGAAGTCGGTGGTGGTCTTCGGCGTCGTGTCCGCGTCGACCTGCGTCGGCGGGGCCCAGTTCTGCTGGATACCGGTGGACACCTCGTTGTAGTACGGCGTCTGCGGGCGCGGCGCGGACTGTTCCAGCGACTGGCGGATCGCGTCCGCCATCGGGAACTTCTCCGTGATCGACGCGTCGTCGTAGGCCGTGGAGTCCGACGGCGGGTTGCCGTTGGTCACGAAATACTCGGTCTGGTTCTCGGGCGAGACGATGCACTCGATGGCCCGGTAGGCGAGGTCCGGGTGCTGGCTCTTCGAACCCACCCCCAGGTTGATGCCGCCGAGCGGCGGGGCCGCCTCCTGCCCCTCCAGGGTCTGGGGGTAGATGGCCCAGCCGATGTCCTCGACGAGGGACTCGTCCAGGTTCCCGGCCTCCACGGCGCCGTTGGTGGCCGGCCAGACGAACGGCCAGTTGACCATGAACGATCCGTTGTCGCCCTGGAAGAGCAGCATCGACTCGTTCTCGGCCTGCGTCGGCAGGCCGGGACCGCCGAGACCCTGGCGCCCGATCGCGGAGACGATCTCCGCGGCCTTGGTGCCGGCCTCCGATTCGAGACCCAGCTGGACCTCCTCGGCGGAGGCCTCGGGGTTCGTCAGGATCTGCCCCCCGCCGGACTCGACGAGGGCGTTCACCCACACGGTCATCGACTCGGCCAGCGCGCCCTGCACGCCCAGGAACTTGTCCTGTTCCTCGGCGGCCGCGATGATCTGGTCCCAGGTCACGGGGCCGGACATGTCCAGTCCCGCGGCCTCGGCCACCGACTTGCGGTACCAGAGCAACTGCGTGTTGGCCCAGAACGGCACCGTGACCAGCTCGTCCTTCCACGAGGCCCCCGCGAGCGCGCCCTCCAGCGTGTTCGCGGTGGTCCTCTCCGCGGTTTCGGCGGGAACCGGCGCGAGGAAGCCGGGCTCCGCGAGCTCGGGGATGAATGGCGGGTCGAGGCTCATGATGTCCAGCGAGGTGTCGCCGGCGGCGAGCCGGCGGGCCAGCTGCTCCCGCTGGGACGAGGCGTCCGAGGGGAGCAGCGAGGTCTCGATCCGGTAGGCGCCGCCGGACTCCGCCGTGCACCGTTCGGCGAGGACGGCCTGGCCGCCGTCGTCCGGGTTGATGTACCACGTGAGCACGGGGGTCCCGCCGTCGGCCGGGCCGCCGCAGCCGGCGAGGAGAAGACCCGCCACGATGGCCGCCGCCCCCGCCGTTGCCTTGCCCCGCCGGCGCGCCGCGGGTGGTTTCGGGTGATTCGGCATTGACACAAGCCTCCACATCGTTGTGTTGAAGGCCGTCGGCGCCTGGGATCTTCGGCCAACAGCCTTGCTTTCTGACCCTATGACGATATTCGCCATTTGACTACGCCTTCTGCCGGCCGCGTCGCGCCGTTCCCGCTACGGGTTGAGAACCACCTTGATGCAGCCGTCCTCCTTTTTCTGGAACCGCTTGTACAGCTCCGGCCCCTGGGAAAGGGGCGCCGTGTGCGTGACGAGGTCGTCGAGGCCGAAGGGATCCGCCGCGTCCTCCACGAGCGGCAGCAGCGTGTCCGTCCACCGTCGGACGTTGCACTGGCCCTCGCGCAGCGTGATCTGCTTGTCGAACATGTCCACGAGGGGCATCGGCGTGGCCTTGCCGGCGTAGACGCCGCTCAGCGAGATCGTCCCGCCGCGCCGCACGGTCTGGACGGCCGTGTGGAGCACGGCCGTCGGGTCCACCGAAGCGGTCTCCAGTGCCGCCTGGGCGACCTTGTCCGGCAGGAGGCTGGTGGCCTGTTGCAGGAAGCCGGCGCCCGGCGAACCATGCGCCTCCATCCCGACGGCGTCCAGGACGGCGTCGGGGCCGCGCGTCGTCATCTCGCGGAGCTGGCCCGCGACGTCCTTGCCGAAGTCCAGGACCTCGACGCCGTTGCGTTCGGCCATGGCGCGCCGCTCGGGGACCGGGTCGACGCCGATGACGCGGTAGCCGCGGTGCCGCCCGATCCGGGCGGCCAGCTGGCCCACCGGTCCCAGCCCGAAGACGGCGAGCGTCCCGCCGTCCGGCACCTCGGCGTACTCGACGCCCTGCCAGGCGGTGGGGAGGATGTCCGACAGGAAGAGGTAGCGGTGGTCGGGGAGCTCCTTGCCGACGACGACCGGCCCATAGTCCGCGAACGGGACGCGCAGCAGCTCGGCCTGGCCGCCCGGGACCTGCCCGTAGAGCTCCGAGAAGCCGAACAGGGACGCGCCCTTGCCCTTGCCGGTCACCTGCGTGGTCTCGCACTGCGACTGCAGCCCGCGCTCGCACATCCAGCAATGCCCGCAGGAGATGTTGAAGGGGATGACCACGCGGTCGCCGACCTTGAGGTTGTGGACCCCCGCGCCGACCTCCTCGACGATGCCCATGGGCTCGTGCCCGAGGATGTCGCCGGCGTGCATGTAGGCGCCCATGACCTCGTACAGGTGCAGGTCGGATCCGCAGATGGCGGTCGATGTGATGCGGACAATCGCATCGGTGGGCTCTTGGATGACGGGGTCCGGAACGTCGTCGTAGCCGATGGTGCGCTTGCCTTGCCAGGTGAGTGCCTTCATGGCGGTCCTCCTCGTGTTGGGGCGGTTCCGGCGCCGTGGTGCACCGGGAGGAGCCATTCAAACACTCCGATCCGACAGAACGAAGCCGCGGCCAGGCGCCGGTGGCTGGCGCGGGACGGCGGGATCTCCCGGCAACCGCGGGAATCCGCGGCTGCGGGGCCGCGGCACGGCGTCGGAAACTTTCGGGGACCGCTGCGCGAGGGATCGGCGCGTCTGGACAGCCGCGGGTCGGGGCCATAGTCTGGAATGGCTTCACGTGTAAGGCAAGGCCGGGCCCCGCAACGGCACGGCACCCCGCCCCCGTGGACAGTGAAGAACTACGCCCACTCCGAACGGCCGCTGGCCGCCTCGGCCGACGGGGGACGTGGACTGAGGAGACCTCATGCCGTCCCGCTTCGGGCGACGCGGACCATCCGCCCGCCGCCGGCCCACCTGCCCGGGTTCCGCGCGTCCCACATCCGGCGGGCGGCGCACCCTGCCGCCCGGTGCCCCGTAGGCGATCCGGTCCGCGGACCATCGCGACCGCCCCGACACCCCCTTGTGCGCCGCAGCGCCGCGCGCGCCGACCACCCCGCCCGTCCGATCCCAGGAGAACACCATGAAGCTTCCCGCTCCCCGCGGGTCCGTCACCGAGGCCCTCTTCGCGGCCCTGGCCCGCAACGACCTCGCCGACCCCATGCCCGCCCTCGCCTCTGCCGTGGAGGACGCGTTGCGCGACCACGGCGACGTGCTGTACGACGACGACCTGCAGCTCGCGCTCCTGTGCCTGTACGAACTGCACTACTCGGGCCTCGAGGGCGTCAACGACCGGTGGGAGTGGCACCCACCGCTGCTGGCCCTGCGCGCCGACATCGAGGAGGCCTTCGAGGGCCGGTTGCGCGACGGCGTCTCCGTCATGGACGCGCCGCCCAGCGGCGCGCAACAGGTCGCGGACCGGCTGTTCGCCATGGCCGCGGCGGACGGCGGACCGTCGGTCGCCGACTTCGTGGCCCGCCACGCCGACGTGGGGCAGGTCCGCGAGTTCCTCATCCACAAGTCGGTCTACCAGCTCAAGGAGGCGGATCCCCACACGTGGGCCATCCCGCGGCTGACCGGACGCGCCAAGTCGGCCATGGTCGAGATCCAGGCCGACGAATACGGCGGCGGGCGTCCCGGGCAGATGCACGCGCAGCTCTTCGCGCGCACCATGGAGGGACTCGGCCTCAAGAGCGGGTTCGGGCACTACCTCGACCATATCCCGGCCATCAGCCTGGCGTCGGTGAACGCGATGTCGCTCTTCGGGCTGCAGCGCCGGCTGCGCGGCGCCATCGCGGGGCACCTGGCGATCTACGAGATGACGTCGTCGCTACCCAACGCGAAGTACGCCCGCGGGTTCCGGCGCCTCGGCTTCGGGGCGCCGGTGACGGACTACTTCGACGAACACGTGGCGGCCGACGCGGTCCATGAGCAGATCGCCGGCCGCGACCTGGCGGGCGGGCTGATCGAGGAGGACCCGCGGCTGGCCAGCGACGTCTTCTTCGGGGCGGCGAGCGTCTGCCTGCTCGACGAGCTGGTCGGCCGGTGGCAGCTGGAGGCCTGGGACTCCGGCCGCAGCTCCCTGTCCGTCCGGCTCCCCGCGCTGGAGGACGCGTGAACGCGGAGGACCCGCGCGGCGCCGCGCCCGTCCGCAAAGCCCCGCCCGTCGAGATCACCGTGTGCCCGCGCGGGCCGCTCCTGATCCGCGGCGACGTGGAACTGGTGGACGGCGACGGGGCGCGGATCGATGCCGACCGCAGCACCGTGGCGCTCTGCCGCTGCGGCGCGTCCGCGACCAAACCCTTCTGCGACGGCTCGCACAAGCTCACCCGCTTCGGCCGGCCCCCGCGGGACGCCACCCTCTAGGCGCCGAGCCCCGCTCGGCCTATCGCCGCGCCAGCCGCTCCCACGCGCGGTGGGTGCCGAGCAGCCCGACCGCCGCCTCGACGGCGCCGGCGGGCTCCGCCGCGACGACCCCGGGCGACTCCGCGGGCAGTCCGGCGCCGGCCATCACGGACCCGCCGGGTCCGGACAGGACGATCGCCTTGGCCTGCCGGTAGACCTCCTGCAGCAGGAGGATGAGCCGCGGGTCCAGGCCCTCGCCGCCGGGGGGCGACGGCGTCCCCGCCTTCCCGTCCAGATCCGGGACCGCGTCGGCCGCCGGCGCCGGAACCGCGAGGACCACGAGCGCGTCGAACTCGATCGACCGCGCCGTCAGGAACGTGCGGTCCACGGGTGAACCGTCGGCGAGCGTGCCGCCCGTCGGCGCCACCAGCAGCGGCTTGAGTCCGTTGCGGTGCGCCTCGGCCACCACGGTTTCGATCGCCGCCGCGTCGCTCGCGTGGTCGGCGACGATGCCCACCACGCGCCCGTCCACCGGCCAGCTGGCCCCGACCTGCGACACGGCGGGGCTCGGTTCGCGTTCCTGCACTTCGCGGTCCGCCGACGGCGCCGGCAGGCCAAGCCCGAGCGCGACGGCCGCACAGAGGTCCGCGTCGATGTTCGCGAGCGCCTGCAGCTGCCGCGCCCGGACGGCCTCGCTGGCGCACTTGCCGAGTTCGAACGAATACGCCTGCTGGACGTGCAGCCGCTCCTGCGCGCCCAGGCTGCGGTAGAACATCCGCGCCTGGCTGTAGTGGTCGTCGAAAGTGGCCGGGTTGCGCCGCTCCTTGACGGCCTCCGCGATGTGCTCGGGCACGTCGATGAAGGGCATCCGGGCGGAGCCCTCCGCCCCGGCCATGAACGGGCATCCGCCGTCGAGCGAGTTCGGGTGGTACGGCGCGATGCCCTCGTGGACGTCGTCCTGGTGGAAGCCATCGCGCAGCATGTCGTTGACGTCGGCGTGCGGGCGGTTGATGGGGATCTGGGAGAAGTTCGGGCCCCCGAGCCGGGTCAGCTGCGTGTCGATGTAGGAGAACAGCCGGACCTGCAGCAGCGCGTCGTTGGTGACGTCGATGCCGGGGACGAGGTGCCCGGGGTGGAACGCCACCTGCTCCGTCTCGGCGAAGTAGTTGGTCGGGTTCCGGTTCAGGACCATCTTGCCGATCGGCTGCACGGGGGCCAGCTCCTCGGGCACGAACTTGGTGGGATCGAGCAGGTCGATCCCCTCGAACATCTGCTCCTCGTTGTCCGGAAACACCTGGATGCCCAGTTCCCATTCGGGGAAGGCGCCGGACTCGATGGCCGCGGCCAGGTCCCTCCGGTGGAAGTCCGGGTCGACGCCGTTCGTCAGGAGCGCCTCCTCCCAGATGAGGGAGTGGACGCCGAGTTTGGGTTTCCAGTGGAATTTCACCAGCGACGTCCCGCCGTCCGCGTCCACGAGGCGGAAGGTGTGCACCCCGAAGCCCTCCATGGTGCGGTAGGAACGCGGGATGCCGCGGTCGCTCATGACCCACATCGTGTGCGCCTGCGCCTCCGTGTGCAGGGAGACGAAGTCCCAGAACGTGTCGTGCGCGCTCTGTGCCTGCGGGATCTCCAGGTCCGGGTGCGGCTTGACCGAGTGGACGACGTCGGGGAACTTGATGCCGTCCTGGATGAAGAAGACGGGGATGTTGTTCCCGACGAGGTCGAACACCCCGTCGGAGGTGTAGAACTTGGTGGCGAAACCCCGGGTGTCCCGCACGGTGTCGGCCGAGCCCCGGGAACCGGCCACCGTGGAGAAGCGCACGAAGACCGGGGTTTCGACGCCGTCGGCGAGGAACGCGGCGCAGCTGAGCTTCTCGGCCGTGCCGTAGCCGACGAACGTGCCGTGGGCGCCCGCGCCGCGGGCATGCACCACGCGCTCGGGGATGCGCTCGTGGTCGAAGTGGGTGATCTTCTCCCGCAGGTGGTGGTCCTGCAGGAGGACCGGCCCCCGGGGACCGGCCTTGAGCGAGTGGTTGGTGTCCCGCAGCGGCGCTCCCTGGCTCGTGGTCAGGGTCTTGCCCTGCTGCTTCGTGCCGGATTCCGGGGTGGTCGTCATGTTTTGTCTCCCTCGTACGGTCCTGCCCATGGGTGCCGCCTGTCGGTCCACATGTGGGGCGCTCCCGTGTGCCCACTGCGTTCCCTTCACGCCACGAGTCACCCGGTTACCCACCGTAGTCACGCCCGGGGGCACGCCGTCAACCCCCGATCCGGCCCGGCTGGGACTTCGCTGGGAACTTCCCGGGCACACTTGCCTTACAGTCTAAGTCTGTGGTTAGCTTCCACACGTTGACTAGATGTTCTAGCTAATGTTCAGGGGCACCGCGGCCGTCCCACGACGCCGCGGGCGCCCCATGGAGGAGGAGGACTCAATGGTTCACGGCCTCAGGATCCAGGGCGTCACGAACGGCTAGCACCGCCGCCGTTCCCCCGCACGTCCGGGCCACACCGTCCGCCGTCGGCCCTACACCGGCGGTATTTCTGCCTATCGAGTGCACAACATCGACCATTGGAGAAGACACCATGACAACACCCAACGCACCGCGGGATCCCGCCCGCCTCGACCAGCCGCTGGAGGGCGAGGACCGCTTGGCCCCGCCGCCGCCCCCCGTCGATCCGCTGGCGGGACCGGAATTCGACCGCTTCGCCGCCGGGCCCGATGCCCCGGAGCAGTCCGCGAACGGCAGCACCGCGGCCAAGGACGAAGCCCGGGAAAAGGCCTCGGCGGCCAAGGACGAGGCCCGGCAGGTCGGCCGCGAAGGCGCCGAGACCGCCAAGCAGGTTGGCCAGACGGCCAAGGAGGAGGCCGGCAAGGTCGCGCACGAGGCCAAGGCGCACGCCCGCAACCTCGTCGGCGAGCTCGGCACCGACCTGCGCGAGCAGGCCGGCACGCAGCAGCAGAAGGTCGCGGAGGGCATTCGCGCCCTCAGCGACGAACTGCGCGGCATGGCCGACAACTCCGCGGCCGACGGCACCGCGTCCTCACTCGTCGATCAGGCCGCCCACCGCGCCGGCGACGTGGCCGGATGGCTGGAGTCCCGGGATCCGGGAACGCTTCTCGAGGACGTCAAGGACTTCGCCCGCCGCAAGCCCGGCGTCTTCCTCGCCGTCGCCGCCGGCGCCGGCCTCGTGGCCGGACGCTTGGCACGCGGCCTGGCGGCGGAGTCCTCGGCCGGGTCCTCGGAGGGCACCGCGTCGACCGGCGCCGGCGCCGCCACGGGAACGGCCACACCGCCCCGGACCTACGAGCCGGCCGCGAGCTACCCGCCGGTGGCGGACACGTTCAGCCACCCCGACGTCGCCAACCTCGAGGGCGGCGGGGTCCGCCGTCCGGAGGACATCGTCGCCGAGGCCGAGCGGGGGTACCCCCGGGCATGAGCGACTACCAGCAACCGCCGTCCGTGGCGAACCCGCCGCAGTCCGAGGCCCAGGACCGGGCCGCGACGAACTCCGTCGGCGAACTGTTCGGCGAGTTGACCCGCGACCTCTCCACCCTGGTCCGCCAGGAAGTCGAATTGGCGAAGGCCGAGGTGCGCGAGTCGGCGACGTCCGCGGGCAAGGGCGCCGGCATGCTCGCCGGCGCGGGAGTGGCAGGGCACTTCGTCCTGCTGTTCCTGTCCCTCGGGCTGATGTGGGCACTCGGCAGCGTCATGCACTTGGGGTGGGCCGCCGTGATCGTCGCGGTCCTCTGGGGCATCGCCGCCGCCGTGCTGAGCGCCGTCGGCAAGAAGAAGCTCAAGGAGGTCAAGGGTCTCCCCCAGACCGCCGCCACCGTCAAGAAGATTCCACCAACGATGAAACCAGGTGAGGAAACGCCATGAGCCAGACACCAGACGAGATTCGTGCGGACATCGAGCGCACGCGGCAGGAACTCAACACCGATGTGGACGCGCTGGCCGACAAGGTCAACCCGTCCTCGATCGCCCACCGCCAGGGCGACAAGGTCCGCGAGACGGTCCGGCGCGCCACGGGCAGCATCATGGGATCGGCCGAGAACGCGGGCGGGAGCGCATCGTCGGCGGGCCACGCGGCCGGCCAGGCCGTGCAGGACGCTCCGCGCCAGGCCATCGCCCAGACACGCGGCAACCCGCTCGCGGCGGGACTCATCGCCTTCGGCGCCGGCCTGCTGGCCGCCTCGCTGATTCCGGCGAGCCAGAAGGAGCGCGAAGCCGCCTCGACGCTGAAGGAGAAGGCGCAGCCGCTGGCCAGCGAGCTCTCCGATGCGGCGAAGGACGTCGCCGAGCACCTGAAGGAGCCGGCGCAGGAGGCCGCGGAGTCCCTCAAGCAGACGGCGACCGATTCGGCGGCAACGGTCAAGGACGAGGCCTCGGCGGGCGCCTCGCACGTCAACGAGCGCGCCAAGGAGGCGACGTCGAACGTGTCCGACGCCGGCGGTTCCGCCGGCGGCGGCAGCACGCGCGGCGGGCTCTAGCCACCACGCCCACCTCACGACGGCGGTGCCCCGGTCCTCGGACCGGGGCACCGCCGTCGTCATGTGTCCCGCGTGCTATTCCACCGTGAACTGGATCCGCTGCCAGCCGCTGGCTCCGTTGGGGATCGGGTCCGCGCGCTCCTCGGTCTGCACCTCGCCCGTCCCGTCGACGGCGCGCACGCTCACGGAGTGCGGGCCGGGCGTCGCGTCCTCCCACACGTAGGACCACTGGCGCCACGTGTCCACGGACGCTTCCGCCGCGAGTTCGGCGTCGCGCCACTCGCCGTCGTCGATCCTGATCTGCACCTTGTCGATGCCGCGCTGCTGCGCCCACGCCGTGCCGCCGAAGGCGGCCCGTCCGGCGGGGACCTTCGCGAAGGCCCGGGGCACGTCGACCCGCGAGGCGATCTTGATCGGACCGCGCTCGTCCCAGCCCCGCGTGGTCCAGTAGGCGGCCTTGTCGGCGAACCGGGTGACCTCCAGGTCGACGACCCACTTGGTCGCCGAAACGTAGCCGTACAGTCCGGGAACCACCATGCGCACCGGGAAGCCGTGCTCCAGCGGCAGCGGTTCTCCGTTCATGCCGACGGCGAGCAGCGCGTCGCGGTCGTCGGTCAGCACCTCGAGCGGCGTCGACGCGCTGAAGCCGTCGATGCTGGTGGACAGGACCATGTCCGCGCCGGCCTGCGGGCGGGCGCGTTCCAGGATGCTGCGCAGCGGATAGCCCAGCCACTTGGCGTTTCCCACCAGGTCCCCGCCCACGGCGTTGGACACGCAGGTGAGCGTCACCCAGGTCTCCTGGAGTTCGGTCTGCAGCAGCTCGTCGAACGTGATCGTGAACTCCTCCTCGACCATGCCGTGCACGCGCAGGGACCACTCGGAGGGCTCGATCCGCGGGACCGCCAGCGCCGTGTCGATCCGGTAGAAGTCGGCGTTGGGCGTGACGAACGGGGGCATGCCCTCGACGTCCGCGGCGACGCCGGCCGGCAGCGGCTCGGCGCGGGTCTTCGGCGCGGGCAGGCGCAGTGCCTCCCGGGTGGCCTGCGCGGCGTTCCGCACGCCCGACAGGGCGCGGCCACCCACCGCCATGGCGCCCGCGGCGACGGCGGCGAGGCCCGCGGCCGCGAGGAACCCGCGGCGGGAGGACTTCCCCGCGCCGGCCCGTGTTCCGGTGGCCGCGTCCGGCGTCGTGCCCGACGGCGTGCGGCGGACCACGTACTCGCCGGCGCGGCGCGGCCCGCCGGCGCCGGCCGGCGTGTCTCCCACGGCGGCCCGGGCCCGATCCGTCAGCAGGCGGAGGGTACCGATGCCCGCCAGGGTCCCGACGATGGTCGGCAGCACGTCGAGCGGCCCGGTCGCGGGCCGGGACAGGACGCTCGCGCCGATGGCCGCCCCGAGCAGCGCGATGGTGCCGGCGGCCAGACCGAAGCGGCGCCGGGCGAGGATGCCGATCAGCGCGGCGGCGATCGCGGAGACGATCCCGATCGAGACGAACAGCGCCAGCTTGTCGTTGGTGCCGAACGTCGCGATCGCGAGGTCCTTGAGCCACGGCGGTGTGATGTCGATGAAGACGGCGCCCATGGCGACCATCGGGGACGAGGCCGTCGCGAAGAACGCGGCCACCAACTCGGCGGTGGCGAAGAGCACGGCCGCGGAGACCAGTCCCGCGACGGCGAATGGCCAGGCGGCCAGTCCGCGCCGGAGGCGGCGTCCTGTCGAGGTGTCGGTGGTCATGGTGGCCCCTTCCGTAGCGCCGTCGGCGGAGGTCCCGGCGGTCCGGGTGCCTTCGACGTGTGCGGTTCGGAGCGGACACCCTCCCCGGATTGGCCGGCCGGGACACGCCCGTGGCCGCCCCTGCGGACAGGGTACCGCGCGGAAAAGGGGCGGTGGCGCCACCGCGCCACCGCCCCTTCCCTTTCCCGTCGGCCGGAACCCCGGGCGCAAGGCCCCCGGACAGGGGTTCGGCGCGGGAAGCCTAGGCCCGCTTGCGTCCCACCACGAGTCCGAGACCCAGCATCGCCGCGCCGAGGGCGAGGTGCAGCCAGTTGTCGGCCGCGTTGAGCGGGACGAAGTTGGCGGGCGAGTCGTGGCCGATGACCAGTCCGTAGACCCAGAGCACCAGGTAGACCACGCCGCCCCAGACGAGGTACTGCTTGGCTGCCCCCGCCGTACGGGACATCAGGATGCCGGCCGCCCCGAACAGCAGGTGGACGGCGTTGTGCAGGACGGAAACCTGGAAGATGCCCAGGAGCATGGCCCCCGAATGGTGGCCGGCGAAGCCGATCTCCCCCGCGTTGGTCGTGATGCCCGGGACGAACCCGAGGATGCCGACGAGCAGGAAGACCGCCCCGATGGCGAGGGCCGCCGTCTGCACGAGGGAGCGCCGGGTCGTCGGTCGCTGCCCGATGTTGGTCGCTGTCATGGGATTCTCCTTCGGTGAGGTGCGCCGCCGGGCGGAAGTGCCGCCCGGCTCGATGTACCTCTGGTTCGGAGCGGAGGCCCGAACGGATGGGAGAAACCTCGCGGCTAGAACTCCTGGGGCTAGAGCTCCTGGAGCACGATCGGATCGGTGGTCGGCTGCTCGGAGCCGCCCGCCGGCTCCACGGTGATGCCGAGGTGGGTGACGCCGTCCATGGGGCCGGAGACCATCTTCATGCCGCCGCCGCTGGTGGCCTCGGCCGTCATGAGGCCGGCCGGTGACGCCCCGTCCGGGGAGATCAGCCAGAGCTCGTAGGCCTTGTCCTCCGGCAGCTCGGGCAGCCGCGCGGAGACGGCCATCATGCCCTCGGTCGCCGAGTAGGTGAGGTTCACGGCGCCGGAGTCCGTCTGCTGGCTCGCGGTCTTCAGGTCCTCGGCCGCGAACAGCCGGGCGAAGTCCTCCTGCGTGGCGTTGGCCGAGGCCAGCTGCTCCTCGAGCCGCTCCTGTTCCTCGCTTTGGACGGCCACGACGCCGGCGAGCCCGCCCGAGGCCACGACGAGGATGCCGGCGGCGGCCGCGAGCAGCCGGACGGTGCGCGGGTTCGCCGCGCGGCGCTCGCGCGCCGCCCGGAGGTCGACGACGGAGGGTCCGGCGCCC
Source organism: Arthrobacter halodurans (assembly GCF_041877255.1). NCBI lineage: Bacteria > Bacillati > Actinomycetota > Actinomycetes > Micrococcales > Micrococcaceae > Arthrobacter > Arthrobacter halodurans. The sequence goes on along the minus strand of NZ_JBHDLJ010000015.1, from coordinate 14,020 downwards.
GAGGCGGCTTCCCGTCCGTCGCTCGACGCCCCGCCGTTGACCGGCGCGTCGCCGTCGACCGGCGCGTCGCCGTCGACCGCGGGAAGCTGTGGCGTGGTTCGGATGGCGGCCATGACGTTGGCCTTGACGCGCGCCGGCGGGGCGACCGGGCCCGCGCCGAGCGCCAGCAGCGCGGCGGTCTCCTCGAGGCCGCGCAGCTCCTCGCGCGTCTCCTCGGAGGCGCGGGCCTGCCGTTCGACGGCCTCGCGCTCGTTGCGATCGAGGGCGTTGAGGGCGGCGACGCCGGTCAGTTCCTGGTCCTGGTCTTCCATCACGCCACTCCTAACTTGTCTCGAAGCTTGATCATTCCGTCGCGTATTCGGGTCTTGACGGTGCCCACCGGCACCTGCAGCCGGTCGGCGACCTCCTGGTGGGAGTAGCCGCCGTAGTACGCCAGCTTGATCGCGTCCCGCTGCGCCTCGCTGAGCGACTCCAGGGCGCCCAGCACGCGTTCGCCGTCGGCGCGGAGGATCGCGGTCTCCTGCACGTCGTCGTACGACTCCTGGAATTCCTTGATCCCCTGCCGGAGGTCCCGGTCCCGGCTGGCCTGGCTGGCCCTGACCCGGTCGACCGCCCGGCGGTGCGCCAGGGTGCAGATCCAGGAGACGGCCTTGCCGCGGCCGGCGTCGAACCGCGCGGCATGCTGCCAGACCTCGATGAAGACCTCTTGGGTGACCTCTTCGCTCTGCGCCGGGTCGCGGACGACCCTGCGCACCAGCCCGAAGACCACGGGAGAGACCGCGTCGTAGAGTTCCTCGAAAGCACCCTCGTCACCCTGGCCGACCCGCATCAGCAGGTCGTCCTCGGTGGACGGGGGTGACGCTTCCGCGACGCGAAGCCTTGGCAGTTCCATGGGGTCAAGACTCTCACGGACGGTCCTCACGTCGCACCTCATTCCCCCGGGCCGGGCGGCGAGTCGTGCCTTCATCCCGGATGCCGCGAGGCCGGTCCCGGACACCGCCTGCGCGGCATCCGGTCAGCGGGTTACTTTGCTGCCGGCGGCATCATCACTGCGTCGATGAGGTACACGGTGGCGTTGGCGGTCTGGACGCCGCCGCAGATGACGCTGGCGCCGTTGACCATGAGCTCGTCGCCGCTGCCGGTGACCTCGAGGTCCTCGCCCTGGACGGTGGTCTGCATGCCGACGACCTCTTCCGGGGTCAGCTGGCCGGGGACCACGTGATAGGTCAGGACCGAGGACAGCATGTCGGCGTCCTCGACGACGGCGGTCAGGTCGGCCTCCGGGATGGCGGCGAACGCTTCGTCGACAGGGGCGAAGACGGTGAACTCGTCGCCGTTCAGGGTGTCGACCAGGTCGACGTCCGGGTTCAGCTCGCCGGAAACGGCGCTCGTGAGCGTGGTCAGCAGCGGGTTGTTGGAGGCGGCGACGGCCACGGGATCCTGGGCCATGCCCTCGACCGATCCGTCGCCATCCGGAACCTGCTCGGCGTAGCCGGCACAGCCGGGGCCGACCAGGTTCGCCGCCGCGTCCATGTCCTCGGACATGCTCTCCGACGGGGAGGCCGACGTCATCGGGGCCGAGGAGGACGAGCTCATGGGGGCCGAGGACGCGTCGCCGCCCGTGGCGGCTTCCTCGCCGCCGGCGCAGGCGGTGAGTCCAAGGGTGCCCACGGCCACGACGCCGAGTGCCGCGGCGAACTTCCGGTTCATCTTCATGCTCTTCATGACGCTTCTCCTTGATGGTTCGGCGGGTTGCCCCGCCGTGCCTTCCCGACCGTGTCCGGTGCGGGCTGTCGAGAAGCTATTCGGAACCCGGGGGCGATCGGATTGGACGGAGGGGAAATTCTTTTCTCCGTGCCTTCCGCGTCTCGCCATTCGCCGGCGTCGGACGTATTCTGGGCGCGCGGGGAAGAAGCGGAACGAACGGCCGCTTCCTCCCCGTTACTCGCGATCCCCGCTACTCGCGTCCGGGCCGAGCCCACCCCGCCAGCACAACAGCGGCGGCGGTCCTCCGGGGAGGTCCGCCGCCGCTGTCGCGTCCGCTATTTCAACGTCACTTCTTCATTTTCCCGAAGGGATCCGTCCCCGAGTCCCCCGCGGCCTTGCTGCGCTTCTCGGCGCGCTTCTCCTTGATGGACTTGGACGGTTTCTTGGCTTCGTGGCGGTGAGGCGATTTGTCAGGCATCTCAGGCGCTCCTAGCTGGGGTGGTGTTCCCCGGAAGGTGGGGTGGGTCCCCCACCTCGAACGATACGCTTTCCGATCCCGTTTGTGACCCGCCTCACCCGACGGGTTTCGGCTAGGCCTTCGACGCCCGGTAGCCCGCGGCGCGTGCCGCCGCGGTCGTGGAGAAGCACTCCTCGGGCGCGGTGACCGCGTAGTAGCGCCCGCCGGGCACGTGGTACTTCCACTCGTTGTTGCTGCCGGTCCGGTTGCCCTTGACCGGGTAGCCGGCCGGGCACCTGGTCCCGCCGTTGACCGCGACGCGCACCGGCTTCGGGCCGGCCTTGATCGTCAGCGTCTGCGTCCGGGTGGAGGTGTAGGCCGCGGACCAGACCGTCTTGGTGACCTGCTTCGACGTCGTGGTGGTCTTGTAGAGGTAGTCCCGCGAGGACTCCACGTACGGGAAGACAACGATCTTGGCGGCGGCGCCCACGACGGGCGCGAACTGAACGTCCTTCGCCACGTCCTCGTTCCACAGAACGACGTCGGTCAGGTCGGCATCGGGGTCGAATTCGGTCTTGATCCTCAGCTCCGCGGCCCGGTTCGTTGCGGTGTCCGGGTAGTAGGAGGACCAGCCGTCGTAGGCGCCGTCGAACGCGCCGGTGCACCGGTGGTCGATTTCCCGGACGTCCAGCTGGATGTCCAGCCCCGGGACGGTCTCCGTGGTCGGGGACCCCACCTTGACGACCTTGCACGTCATGGGCACGGCGGTGTTGCCGTTGGACACCAGCTTGCGCGTGGTCGTCGGCACCGTGGACGTGGTCTTCACCGGGAAGCGGTACCGCGCCGTGGTCGTCGCCGTGTACTTGCCGGCCGACAGGTGCGCGTTGGCCTTCCCGGACACGAGGGTCTTGGCGCCCTGCTTGACGGTCAGGGTCTTGGACAGCAGCTGCGCGCCCGTGGCAACGGACACGCTCGGCGCGACGACCGCCTTCTTGCCGTAGGGTGCCGTCTTGCCGGCGATGGTCTTCAGCGCGACGGCGGTGCGCACCACCAGGGTCTGCGTCTTGCTGGTCGACTTCGCGACCGTTCCGACCTTGTAGCCGACGCGGGTGGTGACCGAGTAGGTGCCGGCCTTCAGCGCGGCGCTCGACTTGCCGGACACCAGCGTCCTGGTGCCCTGCTTGACGGTCAGCGTCGGCGTGGAGACGGAGGCGTTGCCGCTGACGGCGACGGATGGGCGCACCGTGGCGCTGCCGCCGACCTTGACGATCGGGCTGGAGATCGTCTGGAGGGTGACCCGCGGCGCGGTGGTGGCCGCGGCGACCGACGAGGCGGCGGCGGCCGGGACGACGGCGGCGGCGGCGCCGACCGCCGTGCCCAGGACGAGCGACGAGACTGCTGCGAAGGTCGCGACGGCGCGACCGAGTGATGTGGACAAGATTCCCCCGAATTTCATGCGGCGCCACGGCGCCAATGCGTGTGATGAAGGGATCATAACCCGCCCGCGCGTCGTTCCCCGCACGGCGGCGCGCGCCCGTGCCGCGCCCCGTCCGTTGCTGTCCTAGACTGGCGCCACCGGCCCGCCCGCGGCCGGAGCGAAGGAAGCTGCGCCATGGACATCAACGGCATTCCGCTCCATCCCCTGGTGGTCCACGCCGCCGTCGTCTTCGTCCCGCTGACCGCGGTCCTGGCCGCGCTCGCCTTCGTTCCGCGCTGGCGCGCCACGGCGACGTACCTGGCCGCGGCCGCCGGTCTCCTGGCCGCGGCCTTTTCCCTCCTCGCGGAGCAGTCCGGCGAAGACCTGCTCGACCGCGTCGCCGAGACCGACCTGCTGGAGCTCCACGAGGAGCTCGCCGAGGCCGTGGTGCCGTTGTCCCTGGCCGCGGCGGGCCTGCTGGCGGTCCTCGCGCTCGTGTCCTGGGGCCGCCCCGCGTCACTCGCCGCCCTGAACACGCGGTTGGCCGCGCACCCCCGGATCCTCACCGCGCTGCGGCTCGCCGCGCTGGCGGTGGCGCTGGCCGCGACGATCCAGATGTTCTTCGTCGGGGAGACCGGCGCCCAATCGGTCTGGGGTGGCCGGTAGGTCCCGGACCCGGCGGCCGAGCCTCCCGGCGACGACCCGGAACGCCGCGGCATAGGCGGCCGTCTCGAGGTAGTGGGCGTGCGTCGCGACCACGAACTGGTAGGCGCCCCGCTGGAACTCCTCGGCCCGCCGGTCCATCGGCGCGCGCCGCCCGGCCGGTTCCCCCAGATAGCGGACGGGGAATCCCAGCGGGTCGGTGGGACGGTACAGGTTCACCCAGCGGTCGCCGAGCACCTCGGCCAGGGCGCCGGGTGTTGCCGCTGCCCTCCCCGCGTACCGACGGTCACGCGCCTCCTCGGCCACCTCGCCCTCGGCGGTGGGCGGCCAGGGGTCGCGCCCGGTGGCCGACGGCGGCCCGGCCGGCACGATCGAGAGCACCTGCGGCCCCAGCACCGCGGGAAAGAACCGCGCGAAGTAGCGCCGTACCTGGACCCCGTAGCTGACGACGCCGATGCGGGCCAGCTTGTCCGCGTCCATCCCGCGGGCCTGCAGGTGGAACAACGCGCAGACCGTAAGCACAAATCCCATGGAGTGCGCCGAGATGACCGCGCGCCGGCGCGACGGGTCCTCCACGGCGCTGCCCGCGGGGCTCCGGCCCGGCCCGGGGAGCTCGGAGAGTCCGTCGAGCCAGTCCGTGATCCGGTCGGCCAACTCCGGGACCACACGCTCGGAGTAGCAGGGCGGACCGAAGGGATGCGCCTGGGTCGGCAGGAAGCACATGAGGTCCCAGAGCAGCGCGAATGGCCGCGCCTCGCTGCGGGAGGACGCGACGACGAGCCCGGCGATGACCAGCAGCCCGGCCCACAACCCCATCCCGCCGGCCACGCGGGCCGCCACCCACAGCCAATGGTCCGGCGTCGGGACCCCTGTCAGCCACAACACGGCCAGCATCCCGCCGGCCCACATCCCCGCGAAGACGGCCCAGCCGAGCCCCCCGGCGAAGACCTCCGCCTTGCGCAGCAACGCCGTCATCCGGCGGACCCTCCAGACCGCGCGCACGGCCCGGTCCACGACGTCGTCCTCCGCCCACCCACCGGCGTCGTGCAGCAGCTCCCCGCGGATTGTTGCGAGTTCCTCCGCGGCCGGCTGCCCGTGCCCGGCCCACCACACCCGGCCTTCGAAGCAGGCGAGCACGACCGCCGCGCCCAGCAGCAGCAGGGCAAAGCCCGCGCCCAGCAGGACGAAGACCATCGGAGCCTCCAGCCCGCCCAGCGCCCACCCCGCCGTGAGGACGGCAAAGAAGGACAGGACGGACCCGAAGCCCGTGGCCAGCGCGGCGAACACGAAAGGCCCCAGACCCGCCCAGCCCAGGAGCCTCCGTGACCGGGCGGTGCTCGCGACCGCGAGGCTCTGCCCCAGGATGACGAGCAACACCAGCGCCGTGAGCAGCACGACGGCGGTGGCCGCCATCGCCCCGCCCCGGCCGGACGCGGGGGTGGTCCGGTCGAGCGACGAGTAGGCCGCCACCGCTGCCAGCAGCGCGGCGCAGGCGAGGAGGTAGGCCGTGGGGAAGAGGCCCTGGGCATGCCCCGGCACCTCGGCCTGCGGGCCGAACAGCAGCGCCGCCGCGCCGGCCACCAGCAACAGCGAGGCGAGCAGCACCACGGGCCAGCCCGGCGACCGGGCCCACCAGTCCTCCCCACCCGCGGCCGCCATGCCATCGACGCGGGACGCCGCGATGATCGCCGCCAACCACGCGAGGGCTGCCGCGCTGTGCAGGCGGCGCAGGCGTCCCATGCCCGCACCGACGACCCAGAAGTCCCTCCAGGCCAACAGGGGACGCTGCCCTCCGTGCCCCTCCGTGCCGGTTGCCGCGAACGCCGTGTCGGTCGATGCGGCGCCCCGCGGCGGTTCGGCCGTCGGCTCATCGACGGGGTGGGCATCGCCGGGCTGGACATCCCCGGGCTGGCCATCGGGCGGCGACGCGTCTTCGCGGGGGCCCGGGAGATAGCGGGTCCGGGCGAGTGCCGGGAGGACATGCACGACGGCGAGCGCGGACAGCGGAAGCGCCAGGAACGCGGCGGTGCGCGCCCCCGGGGCCCAGCCGGCCATCGGGACCAGCAGGACGGACAGCGGCCCGCAGGCGACACCGGAACCTCCCGTGAAACATTGCAGGGCCGCCATGTCCCAGGCCACCGACGCCGCCGTCGTCATGTAGAGCAGGGTGAGGAGCAGGCCCAGGACGCGGACGGTTCCCGCGCCGAGTCCGCCGCCGATCGCCCGCGCCAGGAAGTCGTGCCCCTGCCCTCCCAGTGGGCCCTCGCCGCCGTCGCCCTCGCCGTCGCCGGCCGGCGGACCTCCGACGCGCTGCCGGGACCAGTAGGCGGTGTTGGCCAAGCCATAGGGCGCCAGCGAGAACCAGAGGACGCGCACCAGGGCGTCGCCGATGCGCCCCAGGCCCGGCAGCCCGGTGTGCCGGGCCAGGAGGCCCCAGCCGTAGGCCTCGACCCGCCTCCCGCGCGGTGAGGCAGCGGGTCGCGGCCGCGTATACGTCGTGAAGCCGGCCAGCCTGTCGCCCCGGCAGGAGTGCACGCGGTCGGCGCTCGTGCGCAGCATCTCGTGCGGGGGCGTGTTGCGCACCCCGTGGATCCGCAACTCGAGCAGGTCCGGGTCGGGGGCCGGCGCGGGGACGGCCCGCGGGGCGGGCAGGTCCGCGTGGTCGGGATGTCGCTGGTCGCCCATGCCGGAACCTCCTGGTGCCTCGCCCGGGCCCCGGGCGCCTGGCAGGCCGGGTGCGGGCCGCGTGGCGCCAGCGGAATGCCGGCCGGCTCCACGTGTTCCTCCGATGCTAGGCACGTTGACGTTCGCGGTAAAGACCCTACCGTGATCGTCGAGTGCTTCCCCCGGGGTCCGGTCGGTGCGACGATGCAGGTATGGAGATGAGCAAGGAACCTGCGAAAAATGAACGACGATGGGGGGCCGCCTTGCGCCGCAAGGAAGAAATCGGGCTAAGCCATAGTGAACTCCGCGACCTTGCGCGCCGCCGCCAGGAGGCCGAGGAGAAACTGGACAAGCACCTGCGCGAGCAGGAGGCGCTCCACCCGCCGAAACATCCGCACGACTGGGTCAAGCACCCCCACGGAGACTCGATCCACCCGCACGACGACTAGTTTCGACGGTCGCGGGCCCCGACCCGCGCCGGTCGGCGAGTATCCCGACGTGCATGTGGACGTGTCGCCGGGTGGATGTGTCATCTGTGGGTGTGGCCCACCACTTTCGGGACGCTAATAGATGTGCAGCGCCGCCCCGTAGCCGGGAAGGAACGTACCGCCCCGCGCCCAGGCCGACAAGACGTCGATGGTGCTCTCGATGCCGAGGAACTGGTCCTCTTCCGGCATCGTGTAGGGAATGTTTCCACGGCGTGCCGAGTCCTCCCCGTATCCCATCCGGAAATTGTGGACGCCGTCCTCGCGATAGACCGCCACCTCGACATGGTAGGTCTCGCCCGCGCTCATGGTCTGCGCATACCGCCCGCCGATGCCCTGATGCTTGGTCTGGATGACCAACCAGTCCCCGTCCCCGAGCCGGTGCACCAGCTCGCTGATCCGACCGACGTGCTCGAGGTCGTGCCAGCCCGAGTTCACCTCGTCGACGTCGATCTGCCATTGCAGCTCCTCCTCCGGCCTGAATTGTTCCATCAGCCACTCGAGCAGTTGGAGGTCCTCCGCGCGCGTGCGGACACCGGCCGATTCGGACGCGGGGGCGTCTTTCACCGGCGCTTCTTTCACGGGTGCCTGGTTCATGGGTGCCTGGTTCATGGCTTGACGGTATCGGCGCCCTCCGACGTTCTGGCGCACCTTCCAGCGACCGCGACGACGCAGCCCCAACCCGTGGGGGCGTCGCGGTACATTCGGGGCATCGGGAGGAGGGCTCCCGCCAGAGACGAAGGATCGCCATGACCGAACAGGCTCCAACGCATCCCCAGGTCGCCGCGGCGCGATCCATCGCCACCATCGCCCACCGCGGGCAGACGGACCAGTCCGGCGCCGACTACATCGGCCATCCGGCCCGCGTGGCAGCACGGCTGCGCGACCCCCAGCAGGTCGCGGCCGCGTGGCTCCACGACACCATCGAAGACTGCGGCATCTCCGGCGCGGACCTCCTCGCGGCGGGCATCGACCCGGCGGTGGTCACCGCGGTCGAACTGCTCACGCGCACGGACGACGTCGCGTCCGACGACTACTACCGGGCCATCCGGGGCAACGCCATCGCCCTGGCCGTGAAGCTCGCCGACATCGCCGACAACACCGATCCCCACCGCGTGGAAGTCCTGCGCCAACGCGATCCGGACAAGGCCGCGCGGCTGGCCCTGCGGTACCGGCACGCCCGGGCGATCCTCGCCGGGGAGTCCGTCACGCCGGGCTAGCGACGCCCGGCCAGCGCGGCGCCCGCGTCACGCCTCGCGGGTCTCGATCCACAGGGGGCCGCGACCGGTGGCGACCCGATCGGTCCGCTCCAGCTTGCCGTCCTCGGGGTCGATGCCGTAGGCGCTGAGGTGGCCGGACAGCTCGCCGCAGACCAGCAGGTATCGCCCCGTGGGATCGACACCCGCGCCGCGCGGCTGGGTCTCCGTCCCGGTCGTGCGCAGGTAGGTCAGCGTTCCGTCGAGGGGATCCACCGCGAACGTCGTGATGGTGCTGGTGGAGCGCTCGGTCGTGAACAGGAACCGGCCGTCGGCGCCGAGCTGCAGGTCCGAGCACCAGATCGCCTCCGGGCCGGGGTCGGGCACGCCGCCGCCGCGGGCCCGTCCGGGCACCAGTCCGAGCCGGTCCGGGATCGAGGAGATGTTCTGTCGCTCCGTCAGTGTCCCGCGGACCGGGTCGCGCCGGTAGACCGTCACCGTTCCGGCCATCTCGTGCAGCGCGTACAGGACCTCCCCGCCCGCGGCGAAGCGGAGATGCCGGGGTCCCGAGCCCGGCGCGGTCGCGACGCTCCCCGCCTCCTCGAGATCGTGCGTGTCGGTCTCGTACCAGACGATGCGGTCGGCGCCCAAGGAGGCGGCGTAGACGTGGCGACCGTCCGGGCTCGGCACCATCGAGTGGGCCTTCGGTCCGGGGACGTGGCTTTTGGCCCTCCGCTCGCGGCTCTCCCCGCCGGCGGGGACCACCGTCCCGTCGGGCGCGACGGGCAGCGCGAGCACCATCCCGTCGTGATAGGAGGCGCTGTAGAGCCACTCCCCCGCGGCATCGAGGCTCAGGTACGCGGTGCTCGCCTCCATCGGGACGCTGCCGACCGGTTCCAGGGAACCGTCGGTGGAGATGCGGCGTGTGGTGACCTGCGGCGGCGTCGTGTTCCGGCCGGCGTGGAGCAGTCCGCGATCGTGGTCGACGGCCAACGCCTTGACGTCCGACAGCCCCCCGGACCGACCATGCTGCGTCAGCCGCCCGAAGTCGGTCTCGAGATCCAGGAGGTCAACGACGCCGTCCTCGGCGCAGGCGACGTAGACGTGCACGTGGTTCATCGGTTCGGGCCTTTCCGGAGACGTCGCTTCGACTACCAGCCTAGGCCCCGCGACGCCGGACGGGGAGGCCGCGGCCTCGGGACGCGCTGGGCCGGCCCGGCCGCCTCCGATCCGCGGCGAACAAGCGCAGACGCCGAAAGGCGCCTTCGCTAGGATCGGTCTCGTCGGAGTCGTCTGCCCGCCAGCGAGGAGAATCCCATGACACAGCTCGCCCACCTGATCGAATCGCTCGCCTCGGGACGGATCGCGCTCGTCGACCTGACGAACCGCCTGTCAGCGGACACCCCGACGCTCCGGCTCCCCGAGCCGTTCGCCAACCTGATCGACTTCAGCCTCGAGCAGGTGAGCGCGTACGACGCCCCCGGGCCGTTCTGGAAGCACCACAACATCCACACGGGCGAGCACATCGGCACGCACCTCGACGCTCCCGTCCACTGGGCGACCGGCAAGGACGGCGACGACGTGTCGCAGATCCCGCCGGCGCGCCTGGTGGGCCCCGCCGTCGTGCTGGATTTCTCGGCCGAGGCCGCCGCCGACCCCGACTTCCTGCTCGACATCCGGCACGTCGTCGCGTGGGAGGACGCCTACGGCGAGATTCCCGAGAACGCGTGGCTGCTGCTGCGCACCGGCTGGGCGCAGTACGCGAACGACCGCGAGCGCTTCCTCAACGCCGACGACGACGGCCCGCACACCCCGGGATTCACCGCCCAGTGTGCCCAATGGCTCGCCGAGGAACGCCCCATCTCGGGCGTCGGCGTGGAGACGGTCGGGATCGACGCGGGCGCGGCCGGCGGCATGGAGCCGCCCTTCCCGGCACACCACTACCTGCTGGGGAACAACAAGTACGGCATCACCTCGTTGCGGAACCTCGACCGGCTGCCCCCGACGGGCGCGGTCATCGTCGTCGCCCCGCTGCCGATCGTCGGCGGCACCGGCAGCCCCAGCCGCGTCTTCGCGATGGTGGAGAACGAGGTCCCGGGAATCTAGACTCGGCGGCATGGCACTCATCTACCGCGCCCAGTTGCGGCCCTCGAAGAAGGACCTGATCGCGGCGTGGCTCCCGGCCCAGCCGTGGTACTCCGGGGTCCACCCCAGCGAACTGCAGCACCTCGGCGCCTACCGCTTCGACGACCCGGCCGGCGAGGTCGGCATGGAGACGCACCTCGTGGCCGTCGACGGCGTCGTCTTCCACGTGCCGCTGACCTACCGCGGCGCCCCGCTCGACGGCGCGGACGAGTGGCTCGTGGGCACCATGGAGCATTCCGTGCTCGGCCGGCGCTGGGTCTACGACGGCTGCGGCGATCCCGTCTACATCGCCGCCCTCGTGACCACCATGATGGCCCACCAGCCGCAGGCCGATGAGCTGGTCGACGGCGAGACGGAGCCGCGCGAGTGGACGGTCCGCGTGCACAGCGAGGGGCCCGTCGTGCACCGCGTCCCCCGCATCGGCCGCCCCGCGCCCGTCACGGAGGACGGCGTGACGGTCATCCGCTCCGGCGACCTGGTGATTTCCGTGGCCCGGACCGTGGACCTCACCGGTCACATCGGCGGGAACTGGGCGCTCACGGGACGTTGGGCAGGACTGCCGCATCCGGTCCAGCTGGCCGCCGTGACCAGCGAAGGACACTGACCGTGGCCGCGCCCGAGGAGTTCGACGTCGTCGTCCTCGGCATGGGTCCGGGGGGCGAGGTCGCGGCCAGCCGGCTGATCGACGCCGGGCTCAACGTCGCCGTCGTCGAGCGGGAGCTCATCGGCGGCGAGTGCGCCTACTGGGCGTGCGTGCCGTCGAAGACCCTGCTCCGGCCCGCCGAGGTGCGGTCCGAGGCCGACCGGGCCGCCGGTGTCCGCGGCGCCGAGCTCGATTGGGCCGACGCCAGCGACTACCGCGACGGGATGATCCGCCATCTCGACGACGCCGCGCAGGTGAAGGGCTACGTCGACCAGGGCGCCACGGTCATCAAGGAAGCCGGGCGGGCCGTCGGTCCCGGCCGGATCCGTGCCGGGGACCGCGAGCTGGCCGCGCGGCACATCATCGTCGCCACGGGCACCGTTCCGGTGGTTCCCGAGCTCGACGGCATCGACGAGATCACCGCGTGGACCAACCGCGAGACATACACCGCGACGACGCTTCCCCGGCGCGCCATCGTGGTCGGCGGCAGCGCCGTGGGCGTGGAGACCGCGACGTTCCTGTCCCGATTCGGCGTCGAGGTCACGCTCATCCACCGGGGCGGCTCGCTGCTGTCGCGGGAGGAGCCACGCGTCGGGGAGCTGGCGCTGAAATACCTCAGGGAGTCCGGCATCGACGTGCGGCTCAACGCGTCGCCGCACCGCGCTCGGCGCGACGGCGAGGACAGCGTCCTCGAGCTCGAGTCCGGGGACGACGACGGCGCGTCGGTCGCGGCCGACGTCGTTGTCTTCGCCACGGGCCGCACGCCCCGGACGGGCGGTCTGGGCCTGGAGTCGCTCGGCGTCGAACTCGGTCGCAAGGGCGAGGTCGTGGTGAACCGCCGCTGCCGCGCCGCGGACGGCGTGTGGGCGATCGGCGACGTGACCGGCAAGCTTCCCTTCACGCACGTCGCGAAGTACCAGGGGCGCATCGTCGCGGACGCGATCCTCGGCCGCGGGCACGAGGCGCGCTACGAGGGCATTCCCCGCGTTGTGTTCGGAATCCCGGAAATCGCCGCGGTGGGGCTCACCGAGCACGACGCCGGACGGCGCGGTCTCGCCACGCGGTCGGTCGAACTCGATGTCGCGGCCGCACTCGCACGCCCCTGGACGTATGAGAGGAAGCCGGAGGCGCATCTCGGGTTGCTGGCCGACACCGACCGGCGGGTACTGCTCGGCGCGTGGGCCGTGGGGCCGCAGGCCGGGGAGTGGATCCACTATGCCGCGCTGGCGATCCGCGCCGAGATCCCGCTGGACGTCCTGCGCGATCAGGTGGCCCAGTTCCCCACGTTCCACGAGGCGTACCTCGCGGCATTGGAGAAGCTGGAGCTCTAGACCGACAGCGGGGCCCGCATTAAGCACGGGCGGCCCACTCCCGCGAGGAAGTGAGCCGCCGTTATTGCGCCTTACGGTGCGGTGGTTCCCACGGACATCATGGCGATGACCACGAAAACGAACCAGATCAGGCCGATGATGCCGAAGATCGTGCTGATCCAGCCCAGCACCTTGCCCGCGGTCGCCGGGACGTTGCGCTGCTCGGCGAACTTGGCCTTCACGATCGCCAGCGGGCCGAACACAATGCCCAGGATGAAGATCCCGACGATGCCGAAGATCAGCGAGGCCTGGGCCGCCTTCTGTCCCTCGAACATCTCCGGGCTGTTCTGCATGTACATCGGCTGGTACTGGCCCGGCTGCGGTCCGGACGGCGGTGCTTGCATGGAGTCGGACATTTTTCCCCCTGGTGTTCGATGCGGCCTCGGGGCGTTCCGGCGCCGAGGCCACGGCTTATCGAGTGACGGGAGCGACAATACGGCACTGACCGGCCGCTTTATGCCCCACGCGCCGCGCGATCACCGCGGCCGATGCGACCATCAGGCGGGGACGTGCGCTACTCCGGGCTTTTCGCGTATCCGGAGACGTCTTCCGGCGGGACACCCGTGCCGGGAGCCAGCCCGTCGATGTTGCGTCGTGTCGCGTCGATGCGTTTTTCGGCGTCCGGAAGGGTCTCGCCGTCGTCGTCCGGCTCCTCGGCCAGCGACTCATCGTGGGTCCCTTGGTGGCCGGCGCCGTCGTCGATCAGTTCGGACTGCGGGGTGCCCTCCTGCTGCTCATCGGCGATGTTGTGTTCGGGACGCCCCTCTTCGGAGACGAAGCCTCCCAATTCCTCTGCCGGGAGTAGGCCGTCGTGCTGCGGTTCATTCGTCATGGTGATTGCTCGCCTCTCGATCGCGTTGCTGTCTCCGGTCCCTCACGACGATATCCTCAGCGGCCGACGGATAGGTCGTCCGGCAGCTCGCGTCGTTAGAAGGGTGGTTCCGGGTTGTTCGGGTCGAATCCGGACGGTGTGGTCCACGCGGCCCACGGGTCCGGGCGGGGCGGTACCGCTCCCACGCCCTGCCCGGCGCCCTGGCCCTGAACGACGCCGGTGCCGGTGCCGGTGCCGGGGATGCCGGGGCTGGTGGTCGGGGTCGGGACGGGCAGGCGTTTGCGCATCGCCCTGACTCGCGGGCGGCGCGGTGGTGCGGGTGGTGCGGCGGGGCGGGGCCGCGGGAGGCCGGGGTCCCGGGCCGGGGTGTGGTCCAGTCCGGCGAGCTCGGCCATGAGCCAGGGGATGTCGTGCCCGCCGGCGGCCTCGTAGGCCCGCCGT
>NZ_JBHDLJ010000014.1:0-96915 GCF_041877255.1 Arthrobacter halodurans | reverse complement strand
GGCGGAGTCGGGTCGGGCGGGTGCCGGGGCGGGGTCCTGCGGTGCCGGTGGTCCGGACGGGGGTCCCGCGGCAGGCGGCGCCGCGGGCGGTCCGGGGGCCGGTTCCGGGGACAGGGAGGTCGGTTCTTCGGACCCCTGGGCCATCACGACACCGCCCACCGGCCCTGCGGTCACAGAGTTCTTTAGTCCGACGTCGGAGGCGCATGACATGGTGCTGGTGGGAACCTTCCTTGCGCGGTGCGCGGCAAATCGGCTCCAGATCCTCGAAGGCAGCGCCGTCGAGGACTCGGATGCCATGTCGTCCTCGATCTTCGAAACCGTGGCGAAGTCTCGAGGCTGTTCGTGGAAACCGCAGCCCCGCATCTCCGGAATCCATTTCTCCTTCATGGAGCGGAAGCGTCAGCCCGTCGGCACGTCATCGCGCCAGCCGCTGCACCCGACCGTTCCTGACATGCACGGTGCTCCGGTCGCGGCGATGCCGCCCGCAGACGAGGACCTTCCGTTCTAGGACGTGGTTCGGGCTTCAGCAGCGCCATCCGGGCCAGCGCTGCCGACCTCTCCGCGGGACCGCGATGACACACGCTACTCCCCGATCCGGCTACGGGTCTGCGGCTTGGTGGATCGAAGCCGCAGACCGCCCAGTCCTCAGTCGCCGGGGTGGTCCGAGGGATGGAGCGCCGAGCGCAGCCGCTCCATTTCGCGCCTGTCCTTCTTCGTCGGGCGGCCGGTTCCGCGGTCCCTGAGGGGGACCATGGGGACCAGTTCCTTCGGGCGTTCAGGCGTGTGGTCCGTGTAGCAGCGCGCCGCCACATCGGCGCCGACACGCTTCACGATCAACCCTCGAACCTCAAGGATCCGTTCGAAGCCCGACTGGCGCACCCGAACCGTGTCGCCGGGCACCACCGTTTGGGCGGCCTTTGCGGGACGCCCATTGAGTCGGACGTGCCCGGCGCGACAGGCGGCCGTCGCTGCGGACCGGGTTTTATAGGCGCGGATGGCCCACAGCCAGGCATCGATGCGCACGGCGGATTTTGCTTTGGCGGTCGGCGTCGTCATATTCCCCCGAGCTTACCGGCGACATCATCCCTCGAGACAGTGGGGCCGGATCGCAAGGATTGTCCGGTGCGCACGCGGTGCGCCGTCCTTCCGCACCGACGTCGCGGACGGCGCTAATCCCGCGACCACCGCGGCAGGACGCACCCTCCACGCCGTCGTGGGGGAGTGCACCCCGGGTGTCGCTTAGATCAGGAAAAGGCTCAGCACCCAGACGGAAGCGAACCCCGCCAGGCCCTGGATCGCCGTCGCCGGCGTCAGCGTCCGGTAGGCGGTTGCGGTTGGGATGCGGCTGAACTGCGAGACCACCCAGAAGTAGGAGTCGTTGGCGTGGGAAACCACCATGGCTCCGGCGCCGATGGCCAGGACGGCCAGCACCGGGCCCGCCCCCGAGGCCAGGCCTAGGGGCTCCAACAAGGGAAGCAGCATGGCCGACGTCGTGACCATCGCGACGGTGGAGGATCCCTGGGCGGTCTTCAGCGCCGCCGAGATCACGAACGGAACCGCGATGCCCAGGCCAAGACTGGCCAGATTGTCGGAAAGGAAGCCGGTGATCGCGCTCTTCCCCAGGACGCCACCGAACGCGGCACCGGCACTGGTGATGAGCAGGATGGGGGCGGCGATGAGGATCGCGTCGGAGATCTGCTCATTGAAGGCCGCGAGCTTGCCTTTGCCGCGCAGCAGGAACGTGGCCGCGATCAGGCCGAGCGCCAGCGCGACCACCGGGGTTCCCAGGAACACCAGCGTGCCGAACAGTCCACCCTCGCCCATCGGGGCGCCCGGAAGCTTGGCGACCGAGGCCAGGCAGATCAGCAGAATCGGCAGCAGGATGGGAAGGAACGCCATCAGGCCACTCGGCAGCTTGCCGTAGGCGGCCTTGAGCTCCTCGTAGCTCACTTCCGTCTCCTCCGGGGCGAGGGGCAGGAGCTCGACGTCCTTCTTCAGGAACCGGTTCGCGTACAGGAGGGCCGCGCCGGCCGAAACCGCAGCGACCACGAGGCCCAGCCCGATCAACAGGCCCAGGCTGTCGACGACGTTGAGGTTCGCCGCCGCCGCCAGCGGCCCCGGTGTCGGGGGAACCATGGTGTGGGTCGCGTAGAGTCCGGTCATCAGGGCGATCGACATGGCCACGAGGGAGACCTTGGCGCGTTCCGCCATCGCCTTCTTCAGCGAGTTCAGGATGACGTAGCCGGAGTCGCAGAAGACCGGAATGGACACGATGTATCCGATCACGCTCATGGTGAGGGTCGGGAATCGGGTGCCGAGGACCTTGATCAGGCCGTCGGCCATGGCAATCGCGCCGCCGGACCGTTCGAGGATCACGCCAATCATGGTGCCGAAGAGGATCACCAGGCCGATGCTGCCCATGGTGGCGCCGAACGCCGTGGTGATGGTCGGGATGATCTCCTCGACCGGCAGCCGGAAGGCGAACGCCCCGATGAGGGCCGCGCCGAGCAGGGCGAGAAACGGCGAGATCTTGTACTTGGCGGTGACCAGCACGATGCCGACCACCAACAAGAGCAGTACCAGCAGGTCTATCACGGGGAACCTTTACTTTCCGAGGGTGCGGTGGGTCGAGTGGGGGAAGCCGAGTGCCGCGCACGCCTGGGCGGCGGTCTCCTCGATGAGGCTTTCGGCACCGGCGACGAGCGCCTCCAGCGACGAGGGACCTTGGGCGATGGAGAACGCGGCGGTCAGCCCGGCGTCGCGGCACTGCGCGGCCGTCAACTGGACGGTTCCGGCGATGACGACGACGGCGGTCGACTTCGGCGCGAGCCGGCGCACCGCGTCGACGACCTTGCCGCCGAGCGACTGGGAGTCCAGGCTGCCCTCTCCCGTCAGGACGACGTCGGCGCGGGCGAGGGCTGCGGGCAGTCCAACGGCGTCGCCGATGAGCTGGGCGCCCGGGAGCGTTTCGGCGCCGAAGAGGGCAACCAGGGGAAGCGGCAGGCCGCCCGCGGCGCCCAGGCCGGGACGCTCGACGAGTTCCTTCGGGTCGGCCGACGTGGCACGCGCCAGAACCCGGGCCAGGTTCGACAGGCCGTCATCCAGCGTCTCGACGTCGCGGTCGGTGGCGCCCTTCTGGGGGCCGAACACGGCCGCCGCCCCGCGGGGGCCACACAGCGGGTTGTCCACGTCCACGGCGATGCGCCACCGGACGGTTGCCGCCCGGGGGTGAAGCGCGCCCAAATCCACGCCCCGGATGGCGGACAGCCCGGCGCCCCCGGGCTCCACCTCTTCCCCGTCGGCGTCGACACAACGGGCCCCGAGGGCGGTCAGCAGCCCGGTGCCCCCGTCGGTGCTGGCTGACCCGCCGATGCAGAGCAGGATCTCCTCGACGCCGTCGTCCAGCAGGTGCCGCGCGATCACACCGACGCCCCGGCTGTCGGCGCGCAACGGCCGCAGCGCGACGTCCGAAACATGGGGAAGGCCGTTGCCCTCCGCCGCCTCGATGACGCCGACGCGGCCGTCCTCGGAGACCACGCAGCGCGCCGTGCGCGGCCGGCCGAGGGCGTCCGTGGTGTCCACGGTCATCGCCTCTCTCCGCCACACCGCCAGCAGGGCGTCCAGGGTGCCTTCGCCGCCGTCGGCCAGCGGGAGCTCGACGATCTCCGCGTCCGGACCGAACGCGGCGCGGGCGCCGCGCGCCAGCGCGGCCGCGGCCGAGGCGGCGGTGACGCTGCCCTTGAACGAATCGGGGGCGGCGACGACGACGGGGGCGCGGCGGGGAGGCATGCCTACGACACTAGTGTGACCCCGGGCACCACACTATGGTCAATTCAGCCACTTCGGAAGCCGCCAAAGGGCGTCCTTATGGTTATGTCGCCCATCCCCGGGCGGCCACCAGGCCCAAGCGCAGCGTGAGGGACTGGCGCGGATCCCGCGGGTCCAGGCCAGTCGTCTCGGCGATCCGGTCCAGCCGCTGAATGACGGTGTTGCGATGTGCGAAGAGGGCGCGCGCCGTCTCGGAGATCGACCGCCCCGAGTC
Source organism: Arthrobacter halodurans (assembly GCF_041877255.1). NCBI lineage: Bacteria > Bacillati > Actinomycetota > Actinomycetes > Micrococcales > Micrococcaceae > Arthrobacter > Arthrobacter halodurans. The sequence continues at coordinate 92,873 of NZ_JBHDLJ010000014.1, read as the reverse complement.
CAGATACGCGTTGACCGTCGCCCGATGGACCGCGCTGAGGCCGGACACGTGCGAGGCAAGATGGCGCGCCGTCTCCGCGGGCATGCACGCCACGGCGAGCTCGGCCGTGAGTTCGCCGGACCGCAGCACGGGGCTCCCGGTCGGAAGGAAGCGCGGCCTGGCGAGCAGCGCCCCGAGGGTCTTCGCCGACCCACCGAGTGTTTCGATGTCGGGGCAGGCGTCTCCGCGGACGAGCAGCGTGGCGGAGGCGTTCGAGGTGGTGCCGGACGCCGCGGCGGCCGCCATCCCGGCGGCGGCCAACGCGTCGTCGTCGTGTTCGGTGGCGCGGCCCAAGACCCACAGCGCCCCCTGGAACGAGGCCCAGCGGAAGCGGCCGGTGCTCTCGAGGCGCCGTGTGATGTCGAGGAGGTTGCGGGGCAGACGGGACTCAGCGGAGGCCGGGGAGGGTGCGTCGACGACGGCGGCCAGGCGCCACGGCGCCGCGAGGCGGGGTGCGTCGCCGGCCAGCGAGGCCCCGACGGCCCGCGCGTCGAGGTCACTGTTGACCAGGCGGGAGAGCAGGTCCCGGTCGCGGGCCTCGCGCCGCGCGGAGGCATCGAGTTCGCGCTCCCGCGTGAGGAGCAGGCCGATCGTCAGGACCAGGATCTGGGCCACGGGCAGGACGGTGGCGGGATCGCCGGTCAGGCCCACGACGCCGACGATGTCTCCGTCGAGTGTCAGCGGCAGGTTGACGCCCGGTCGGGCCCCGGCCGGCTCCTCGCCAGCATGGATCACCGCGGGGACGCCGGTCGCCGCGGCCTCCCGTGCCCCCCGATGGAGCGTGCCGATCCGTGCCGGATCCCGCGAGGCGATGACGATCCCGGCCCGGTCCATCACGTTGATGTTGTGGGCGAGGGCGGGCGACACCTGGTCCACCACACGCTGGGCCAGGCCGCGGCTGAGGGGCGCGGACATAGCGCCAGTCTAGGGCGGCGGCGTGGTACGGAGACCGGACGCGGGCCGCCGGATCGGCGTTTTCCGGCACCCGCAGGAGCTGCCGCCGTCCGTCGTGTCGCACCGACACGCTGTTACTCGTGAAACCAATGGGATAAAAGTTATGAAATGAGTCTTCCGTGAAGGATGTTGCGTCGGTTAGCCTAGTGCTCGGATCGGGGTAGTCGGGGGACGCCCCGGTCCAGCCGTCGGGGGACGGCACCCGGATTCCCTTGTTGGTCCACCCGCACTTCGAACGCTTTCCACTCGCTTTCCACTCGCCCTTCCGTTCTCGCCGGCTCAGCCGGTTCGCTAGACAGGTGTGTCCCGCATGGTCTCTCTTCAGCGCGCATTCTCCGTCCCCGCCGCGTCGGCGCTCACCGTCGCCCTGCTGGCTTCGGGCCAGGGCGCGGCCTCGGCCGCCGGACCCGGATCGCAGCCGCACGGACTCACCGTCGTCCCGGGGGGTATTCCCGCGCTCTCGCCCGCCACCGCAGTGAGCATCGAGCGCGTTGCCCTTCCCCTGAAGCCCCAGACCTACCGGTTCTCCTCCCGGTACGGCGCGCGCTGCATCCCCGTCATCGGCGGCTCCACGTACCACCTGGGCCAGGACCTCGGCGCGGCCAACAACGATCCCATCTACGCGGTCGCGAACGGCGTCGTCACCCGGACCAGCAACGGAACCGCCAACTCGAGCGGCTACATCGTGGTCAAGCACGTCCTCGGCGGCAAGACCTTCCACACGGTGTACGTGCACATGTGGAAGGCCACCACGCACGTCGCTGCCGGGTCCGTGGTTAAGGCCGGCCAGCAGATCGGCCTCGTCGGGAACTCGGGCCCGTCCACGGGCCCCCACCTGCACTTCGAGGTCTGGGAAGGCGCCTGGTACACCGGGAAGTCGCTCGATGCCACCGCGTGGCTCAAGGCACGCGGGGTCGACCTCGCGGGCAACGCCAGCCGCATCTACCCGGACCTCCGCCCGACGTCGTGCAGCTACTACGCGGCGTCGACCCTGAACCTGCGCTCGGCCCCGACCGCCTCCTCCCAGGTCCTGTCGACGCTCGCCGTCAATACCGCCATGAGGGGCATCCCGGGCGAGATCAGCAACGGCTACGTCCGGGTCACCGCAAACGGCTTCACCGGCTGGGTGCTCCACTCCGGCGTGTCGCCCTACAAGGTCGCGGGCAAGCCGTCGCCGCCACCGCAGCAGGAGGCCGGCTCGCCCGACGAGGACGTCGTCCCGTCCGGACAGGTCGGTTCGGGCACCACCACCGTGGCTGGCACCTACTCCGCCAACTCGGGCGTGAACATCCGCTCCCAAGCGAGCACCGGCAGCGCCGTGCTGAAGGTTCTCCCCAAGGGTGCCAAGGCCACCGTGTCCGCCGACCTGAACGGCTGGTACAAGGTGTCCTACGCGGGCACCGTCGGATGGGTGTACTCCAGCTACCTGACGCGCGTCGCCTCGGCCCCCACGACGCCGGCTCCCACGACGCCGGCCCCCACGTCGCCTGCCAAGGCGGCGACCCACCGCACCACCGTCAACCTGAACCTCCGATCCGGCGCGGGCGGCACGCACGCAGTGATCCGGGTGCTGCCGAAGGGCACCGCCGTGGCGGCGTTGTCCGCTCAGGGCACCTGGTCCAAGGTCGCGTCCGGGACGACGGCGGGCTGGGTGGCCTCCGAGTTCCTGCAGAAGATCGCCGCGCCCGCGCCGGCCAAACCGCCGGTCACCAAGCCGGTCACGCAGCCGGCCGCGCCGAAGCCGCCGGTCGCGACCCCGGCCCCGAAGCCCGCCCCCAAGCCGGTGGCCAAGCCCGTCGTCACGCTGCAGACCAGCGTGGCCCTGAACTTGCGCGCCGGAATGGGCACCACCTTCAAGGTCCTCAAGGTCCTGCCGAAGAACACCAAGGTGACCCAGGTTGCCGTGAAGGGGACGTGGACCCAGGTCAAGCACGGGACGTCGACGGGCTGGGTCTCCACCCGCTACGTCGCCAAGGCGCCCACCACGGCGAAACCGGTGACCAAGGCGCTGAAGGCCGCCAAGTTCCGCACGACGACGAAGGTCAACGTCCGGAAGGGGCCGGACCACGCGCAGTCCATCGTGAAGATCCTGCAGAAGGGCGCGGCCGTGACGGTCAACGCCTCCAACGGGTCGTGGCGCCGCGTGGTCGTTGGCTCGACGGTGGGGTGGGTGCCCGCCACCCAGCTGACGGCCGCGACAACGGCGTCGGCCGCCAAGCCCGCCGCGGCGACCGCCTCCAAGACCCGGACGACGACGGCGCGGGTCAATCTGCGCACCGGAGCCTCCACCGCGTACCGCGCCGTGGTCGTGTTGCCGGCCAACGCGAAGGTCACCTCCAAGGCGACCAAGGGTCTCTGGGTCCAGGTCACGTACGGCTCCAAGACCGGGTGGGTCCACGGCGCCTACCTCAAGTAGGGACGGACGTCCCTCAAGAAGGACCGGACGTCCCTCAAGTAGGGCCGGACGCCCCCCTCAAGTATGAGCGGACGTCCCGCAAGTAGGGAAGGACGTCCCTCAAGTAGGGCCGGACGCCCCCCTCAAGTAGGAGCGGACGTCCCTCAAGTTGGGAAGGACGTCGGGCTTGGGGAGTCGCCGGGACGGCGGGCTAGGGAGGGCTCGCCGTCCCGTACTGGCCGGGAAGGACCTGCTGTCCCGGGGTGGCAGCGGTGGCGTGGGACCTCTGGCCCTGCCGTGCAGGGATGGGCGGCGACCTCGGGGCTGTCCGCTCGGAGTCGACACCGGTAGTTTGGAGTCACCAGGAGTCCTGTCGAGTCGGCGGGAATCGCCCGCACGAATACCGGAGACGCCATGATTTCCGAGGATGGCCCGGATGGCCCGGATGGCCCGGATGGCCCGGATGGCCCGGAGGACCCGGATGACGCCGCGAAAAACCCGGCCGGCGCGGCGCCGGACCAGGAGCGGACGGCCCAACCGACGCCGGAGCGACCGACACCGGGCCGCACGCCCGGCCGGCTGGCGCGCCCCGTCCGCGGCCGCCTGGCCGACGGACGCGAGCTGCTGTACTTCTCCGATGCGGACGCCGCGGGCCCCGCGGGTAAAGCCCGCGGACCCGGCGGAGATCCCGGCGAATCCGGCGGGGATCCCGGAGGGCCCGGCGGGGAAACCGGCGGTGCCGGGGGCGCAGCTGCCGCCGCTCCCCCCGTCGCACCGCCGGAGGACCCCCGCGACCTGCCGGCGCGCCCGGACGCGTCCGAGCTGCGCTACGACCCGCTGACGGGGGAGTGGGTGTCCTTCGCGGCCCACCGGCAGGCCCGGACCCACCTTCCCCCCGCCGACGAGTGTCCGCTGTGCCCCTCGCGGGACGGGCAGCCGACCGAGGTGCCGGCGGCGGACTACGACGTCGTTGTGTTCGAGAACCGCTTCCCGTCCTTCGGACCGCTGCAGGTGAACCCCGTGTCGGAGCCGCGGCTGGGGGCCGTGTCGCCGGCCCACGGCCGGTGCGAGGTGATCGCCTTCGGGGCGGGACACGCCGACTCGTTCGGAGACCTCGGCCCCGTCCGCGCGCGGACCGTCGTCGAGGCGTGGGCGCAGCGCACTGCGGAGCTCTCGGCGATGCCCGGCGTCGAGCAGGTGTTCGCCTTCGAGAACCGCGGCGCGGACATCGGCGTGACCCTGCACCATCCGCACGGGCAGATCTACGCCTACCCCTACGTGCCCGTCCGGGCCCTCACCCATCTGGCGCGGGCCGTCGCGCACCGCGAACGGACCGGCCGAAACCTGATGGGCGACATCCTGGAGTTCGAGCTCGGGGCGGGGGAACGGGTCGTGGAGCGCGGGGAGCACTGGACGGTCCTCGTGCCGTTCGCCGCGCGCATGCCGATCGAGGCACACGTCGTGCCGAACCGCCATGTGGGAAGCCTGGACGAGCTATCGGCGGCCGAACGCGCGGAGCTGGCCGCCGTCTACCTGCGGCTGCTGCGTACCGTGGACGCGCTCTACGCGACGCCGACGCCGTACATCGCCGCCTGGTTCCAGGCGCCGACCCGCCATCCGGACCGCGCGGAGGCGCGGCTGCACCTGCAGCTGACGTCCCCGCGCCGTGCGGAGAACAAGCTCAAGTACCTGGCCGGATCGGAGGCGGCCATGGGGGCCTTCATCGGCGACGTGACGCCGGAATCGACCGCCGAGCGCCTCCGCCAGGCCGCGGCGCGGATCGGCGCCCGGGCATGAGCGTCCGGAACGCGCGGGACGGGAACGCGAACGACGGCGGCGGGCTCGCCGCGGTGTTCGCGGAGGTCTACGGCGGCGAGCCCGACGGCGTGTGGGCGGCACCGGGCCGGGTCAACCTGATCGGCGAGCACACCGACTACAACGAGGGGTTCGTTCTGCCGTTCGCGATCGACCGCACGGCCCGGGTGGCCGTGCGCCTTCGCCGCGGCGAGCCGGGCATGCTGCGCGTCGCGACGCTACAGGGCGACGGCGGCCGGGTCGACGGCGACGGAGCCGGGGGCATCGAGGTCGACGATCCCGGAACCGACGGCGGCCCCAGCGGCCGGCGCCGCCCCGGCGTCGTCGAGGTTGCGCCGGATGCGATGGAACCCGCGGCGGTGCCCCCGTGGGCGCGCTACATCGCCGGCGTCGTCTGGGCGTTCCGGCAGCGCGGTGTCGACGTCCCGGCCCTCGACGTGCTGCTGGATTCGGACGTGCCGATCGGGGCCGGGCTGTCTTCGTCCGCGGCGATCGAGTGCGCGGTCGCCCTGGCGGTGGACGACCTCACGGGTTCCGCGCTCGGGCGCGAGGAGCTGGTCCTGCTTTGCCGCCGCGCGGAGAACGACTTCGTCGGGGCGCCGACCGGCATCCTGGACCAGTCCGCGTCGCTGCTCGGGACGGCGGAGCACGCCCTCTTCCTGGACTGCCGCAGCCGCGCGGCGCGCCAGGTGTCCCTGCCGCTGGCCGCCGCGGGGTTGTCGATCCTCGTCGTCGACACGAAGGTCAGCCACGCGCACGACACGGGCGGCTACAAGGCGCTGGTGGCCGCGTGCGACCGCGGCGCCCGGGAACTCGGGGTCTCCGCGCTGAGGGACGTTCCGGCGTCGCGCCTCGGGGAGGCCCGGGACGTGCTGGACTACGTCGCGTTCCACCGCGTGCGGCACATTGTCACCGAGAACGAGCGGGTGCTCGAGACCGTCCGCCTGTTGGAGGGCGCGGAAGCGGACGGTGCGGAAGCAGACGGCCCGGAAGCGGACGGCGCGGCGGCGGAGGCCCGTGGCCCGGGCGCCATCGGCGAGCTGCTGACCGCCAGCCACGCGTCCATGCGCGACGACTTCGAGATCTCCTGCGCGGAGCTCGACCTGGCGGTGGATGCGGCCCTCGGTGCCGGCGCGCTCGGTGCGCGCATGACGGGCGGGGGATTCGGGGGCTCGGCGATCGCGCTGGTCCGCCGCGATGCCGCCGGCACCGTCGCGGAGCGGGTCCGCGACGCGTTCGTCGAGGCCGGGTTCGCCCGGCCGGACATCTTCGGCGTGGCGCCCGGCCCCGGGGCGCGCAGGCTCTGACCGCCGGTGCTGCCCGGTCCGCCGACGCGGCCGCATCCGCCGGCGCTGCCCCGTCCGGCGGCGCGGCGGGGCCCCTCCGACGGGTCGGTCGGGAGCACGGCGCCGCGTTGGGTACGGTGGTGGGGATCACATCACCATGCCGCCACCGGACCGCACCCCGCGGCGGCCGAGACCCCGAGGTGTCCCATGAGCACAACCACGCCCCCGAAGCAGGGCACGCCGCTATCGCGTGCCATGCGCCCCGTGAACAACCTGGTCGAACGGTTCATCCCGTCGGCGCTGGTGTTCGCGATCGCCCTCACGTTCATCGTCGCCCTGCTGGCGCTGGTCGTCACCGGCTCCGATCCGGTGCTGATCGTGCAGAGCTGGGGCGACGGCCTCGCCGGACTGCTCTCCTTCATCACGCAGATGGCCCTCATCCTGCTCCTGGGACACATCCTGGCGAACACCCGCCCGGTCCGGAAACTGCTGCGCGGCCTCGGCTCGGTGCCCCGGACCGCCATCCAGGCCTATCTGTTCGTGTTCGTCGTGGCGGCCGTCGCCTCGCTCATCACCTGGGGGCTCGGCCTCGTCGTCGGCGCCCTCCTGGCCAAGGAAGTGGCCGCCCAGGGACGCGACCGCGGCATCAAGCTGCACTTCCCGATGCTGGTGGCCTGCGGATTCGCGGGCTTCGTCGTCTGGCACATGGGCTATTCCGGCTCCGGGCCGCTGACGGCGGCCACCCCCGACTCGTTCATCGCCCAGCAGCTCGGCGGGACGCTGCCGATCACTGAGACCACGTTCTCCACCTGGAACATGGTCGCCGCGGCGGCCACGATCGTCGTCGTCGCCTTCGCGCTGTTCCTCGTGGCACCCCGCTCGGGGGACAGGATCATCGAGCTCGCGCAGGACGCGCGGGAGAAGGACGTGGACATCGACGACGCCGTCGAGACCCCGGCCGACCGCGTCGACGCCAGCCGCATCCCGACGCTGCTCCTGGGTTTGATGCTCGCGACCTACCTGGTCATCCACTTCTCCACGGGCGGGACGCTCACGCTAGACATCGTCAACTGGACGTTCCTGGCGCTCATCCTGCTGTTGGTGCGCAACCCGTTCGAACTGATGGCCCTGACCAAGCACGCCGCCTCGAACGTCGGCGAGATCCTCCTGCAGTTCCCGCTCTACGCGGGCATCCTGGGCATCATGACCGGGACCGGCCTGATCGAGGTCTTCTCCGACGCTTTCGTCGCCATCTCCACGCCGCAGACCTTCGGCGTGCTCGCCTTCCTCTCCGCGGGACTCGTGAACTTCTTCGTCCCGTCCGGAGGCGGCCAGTTCGCGGTGCAGGCGCCGATCATGTTGAGCGCCGCCGAACGGCTCGGCGTCGACCCGGCCATCCCGATCATGGCCGTGGCCTACGGCGACCAGTGGACCAACATGATCCAGCCGTTCTGGGCGCTGCCGCTGTTGGCCATCGCCGGCCTGAAGATGCGCGACATCCTCGGCTACACCACCGTGGTCCTCTTGGCCTCCGGCCTGGTGTTCGCCGCGACGCTGTTCATCGTGTCGCTCTAGGGAGTGGCGCCGGGCCCCGCTAGTTCAGCGCGGGATCCGGCGCCGACACCTCGTCGAGGGTCCGCAGATCGGCGGGCGACAGGTTCAGGCGCGTGGACGCCAACAGCGCCGCCAGCTGGGGGATCGTCCGCGCGCTCGCGATCGGCGCGGCGACGCCGGGGCGGGAGCGCAGCCACGCCAGCGCCACGGTGGAGGCCTCCTCACCGAGCCGCGACCCGATGTCCCGCAGTTGGGCCACGATGGCGAGCCCGTCCTCGGTGAAGTGGTTCTGCACGCCCTGCCGGCGGGGGACCCCCGAGAAGTCGTCGGCGGTCCGGTATTTCCCGGTCAGGAAGCCGGACGCCAGCGCCGAATAGGGCAGGACCGCCAGGCCGAACTCTTCGGCGAGCGGAGCGTAGGCCGACTCGTACGGCTCGCGGGCCACCAGGTTGTAGCGCGGCTGGAGCGCCACGGGACGCGGCACGCCGAGCTCGTCGGACAGGGCGATCCACTCGCGGACGCGCTCGGGGGAGTAGTTGGACAGGCCGATGTGCCGGATCTTGCCCGTGGCGACGAGCTTCCCGAAGGCCTCGACCGTCTCGCCGAGCGGGTTGTCGGGATCGTCGAAGTGCGCGTAGTAGAGGTCGATGGTCTCGGTGCCGAGCCGGGAGAGCGAGGCCTCCGCCGCAGCGGCGACGTTGCGCGCGGACAGGCCCTTGAACTCGGGATGCGTGCTGACCTTGCTGGCGATGACCAAATCGTCCGGCCGGTCGCTCCGGGCGAGCCACGAGCCGATGATCGACTCCGATTCCCCGCCGGTGTTGCCCGGCACCCAGGCGCTGTAGCCGTCGGCGGTGTCGATCAGGTTGCCGCCGTCGGCGACGAAGGCGTCGAGGACCTCGTGGGATTCGGCCTCGTCGGAGGTCCAGCCGAACGTGTTCGCACCGAGGGCCAGGGGGAAGATGTCGAGCTCGGGGGCTTGGGGGAGGGGCACGGGGATTCCTTTCGACGACGGCCGGTCGGGCACCGCTAATTCTGGGGAAGCAGGCACCCCCGGGAGGAATCCCGAGGGTCCGTACCCATCCAAACTACCGTGTGACCCAGATCATTCCGGACACGGTACGGCATCATTCGGGACACGGTCGCGCGTTGCCGCGGTGCCACCCGCACCGCCCACCGTCCACCCGCGCCGCCCACCGTCCACCCGCGCCGCCCACCCGCAGCGCCCGCCGCTCGCCCCCGCCGCTCCGGTCGTCCCGGCCGCATCGCTGGCACACTGTGGGGATGGATGACGCGCTGGCTTCGACCCTCGACGCCGTCGGGCCGCGCCTGCGGGCCCTGCGCAGGGACCGGGCGACGACGCTCGAGGCGCTCTCGGCGTCGACGGGGATCTCCGTGAGCACCCTGTCGCGGCTCGAGTCCGGCCGGCGCAAACCCACGCTGGAGCTCCTGCTGCCGCTGGCCAAGAACTACGGTGTACCGCTCGACGAGCTCGTCGGGGCCCCGCCCACGGGCGATCCCCGCGTGCACCTGCGGCCGGTCCGCCACCGCGGGGCGACCGTGATACCCCTGACACCGCGCGCAGGCGGGCTGCGCGCCTACAAGAACATCCTTCCCGGAGCGGCGAAGCCGGCGGTTCCGGATCCGCAGACGCACCAGGGATACGAATGGGTCTATGTCCTCAGCGGCAGGCTGCGGCTGGTGCTCGGCGACCGCGAACTGGAGCTGCTCCCGGGCGAGGCCGCCGAGTTCGACACCCGCACGCCGCACTGGATGGGCAATGCCGGCGCGGATCCCGTGGAGTTCCTGGCCCTGTTCGGCCCGCAGGGGGAGCGGGCGCACCTGCGCGCGCGGCCCCGCCCGACGGCCGGGTAGGCCCGGACGGCGATTCTTGCCGGACCGGCAAAAATCGTTGCCGCGCCCCGGTGACGGGGCGGACGCTTGACGTGACGTCGTCGACCCGGAACCGCCGGGCCGCGGTCCCGGAACGAAAGCGAAGAACCATGGTGAAGAGCGCGGCACAGGAGAACCTCGGGGAGTACGACGTCGTCGTGGTGGGAGGCGGGGCGGCGGGCCTTTCGGGGGCGTTGGCGCTCGCGCGGGCGCGCCGGTCGGTGCTCGTGGTCGACGCCGGAGACCCGCGCAACGCACCGGCCGGGCACGTCCACAACTACCTCGGGCTGGAGGGCACGCCGCCCCGGGACCTCATCGCGGCCGGCCGCCGCGACGCCGCGTCGTACGGCGCGGACTTCCGGGCGGGCGAGGTCACGGCCGCTCGGCGCGGGTCCGACGGGATGTTCCACCTCGATGTGCGCGTCGACGGTGACCGCGACGCCGACGGTGACGGCGACGTTGACGGCAACCACGGGGGCGCGGTGCGGGCGCGGCGCCTGTTGATCGCCTCCGGCGTCGTCGACCGGCGGCCCGACATCGACGGGCTCGCGGGGCGGTGGGGGCGCGACGTCCTGCATTGCCCCTACTGCCACGGGTGGGAGATCCGGGACAAGCCGCTGGGCATCGTCGCCACGCACGTCGCCGCGGCCGTCCACCAGGCGCTGCTCTGGCGCCAGTGGACGGACGACGTCGTCCTGTTCCTGCACACCGCCGGTTCCCCCGGGGACGCGGCGCTGGAGCAGCTCGAGGCGCGGGGGATCCGCGTGGTGCCGGGGAAGGTGGAGGCGCTCGAGACACGCGGGGACCGGCTGTCCGGCGTGCGGCTGGCCGGCGGGGCGGTGGTTCCGCGCGAAGCCGTGGCCGTCTTCTCCCGGGTGGAGGTGCGCGGGGAATTCCTGGCGCAGCTCGGCGTGGAGGCCGTCGAGGTCGCGCAGGGCGACGTGCCGATGGGCACGAGCATCCCGGTGGACCCGATGGGCGCGACGCCGGTCCCGGGCGTCTACGCGGCGGGCAACGTGGCAAACCCCGCCGCGCAGGTCATCTCGTCCGCGGCAGCCGGTTTGATGGCCGGCGCGGCGATCAACGCGGACCTGGTGGCGGAGGACACCCGCCGCGCGGTCGAGGCGCGGGCAGTGGGGGCGCGGGCAGGGTCGACGGCGGCCGCCGGAGGGGCCGGCTGAGGGAGGCACGACGGCCGCCCCGGGTCGGGCGGCCCGTCCCGGCCGAGCGGGGGTGCCCCGCCTACTCGAGGAGCAGCGCGACCAGCGCGATCACCGGCAGGGAGAGGAGCGAGCTGACGAAGATGATGTCCCGCGCCAGCGTCGAGGGCATGCGGAACTGGCTGGAGAACAGGAACACGTTCTGCGCCGTCGGCAACGCGGCCATGACCACCACGCCCAGCAGGTGGATCCCCTCGACGCCGAAGACGAAGCGGCCCGTCACCCACGCGACCAGGGGCATGACCGCCAGCTTCACCACGGAGCCGAGGACGAGGTCCGGCCTGCTGCCGCGCTCCGTGAACGGCTTCTGCCCGTGCAGGCTCATGCCGAACAGCAGGAGCAGCATGGCGATCGACGCGTTGCCCATCATCTCGATGGGGATCCACACGACGTCGGGCAGGCGCCAGCCCGTCAGCGACAGGGCGGCGCCGGCCGCGGTGGCCACCGTGACCGGGTTGGCGATGGGCTTCGCCACCGTGCGCCACAGGGGCGTGGGCGCGGCGCCGCCGGCGCGGGCGGGACCGCGGGTGCACCACGCGAAGACGGCCAGGTACACCGGGGCGATCACCAGGAGCTGCGCCAGCAACACGGCCACGACCGGCGCGGAACTGCCCACCGCGTACAGCGCGATGGGCAGTCCGATGTTGCCCGCGTTGACGTAGGACGAGGCCATGGCCCCCACGGCGGTCCTCGCCGCCCGGCGCCGCAGCGCCAGCGCGCTGACCAGCGCGTAGATCCCCCCGCTCACGCCCGCGGTGATCAGGGCGATGGGCGTGTAGACGCCGACGACGGCGCCGAGGTCCGTTTCCGCCAGCAGCATGAACATCAGCGCCGGGTTGGTGATGTAGTACACCGCCGGGGTCAGGCCCCTCTGCATGGCCGTGACCTGGCCCGGCACCAGGACGGCGGCGGCGAATCCGGTCAGCACCATCACCAGCACGATGCCGAAACCGAGCAGGACGCCGTCCACCGTGAACTCCTGGGAATCGTTGTCGGATCGGCGCCGTCGGCGTCCGCATCCGGGGACAGCCGAACCGGGCCGGCCCGCGTGTGGGCCGGACCGGTTCGGAGGGAACAGTCTTTCTGGGTGAAGCAGCGTCCTGAGGGCGGCATTGCCCCTGGCGGGCCGCGGCCTGATCGGTCCGCACCTTGATCGATCCGCCCCATGGCTGAACCGATGCGCGGCCGAACCACTGCCTAGGCGAACCGATGCCCGGCCGAACCACTGCCTGGGCGAACCGATGCCCGGCCGAACCACTGCCTAGGCGAACCGCCGGCTCAGCGAACCAGACACGGACGCTTCGGATCGAACTCCCAGCCCTCGACGAGGTACTGCATGGCCGCCGCGTCGTCGCGCGAGCCCAGCCCGTGCTCGAGGTAGAGGCGGTGCGCGGCGTCGAGCCTGGCTCGGTCCAGTTCGACGCCGAGGCCCGCCCTCGCGGGCACCTGGACCTCGCCGTCGCGGATGAGGGGCGGCTGCGTCGTGAGACCCTGGCCGTCCTGCCAGATCCAGTGCGTGTCCAGCGCGGTGATCCGGCCCGGAGCGGCGGCGCCGACCTGCGTGAACATGGCCAGGGAGATGTCGAAGTGGTTGTTGGAGTGCGATCCCCAGGTGAGGCCGAACTCGTGGCACAACTGGGCCACGCGGACGGACCCGCCCATGGTCCAGAAGTGGGGATCGGCCAGCGGGATGTCCACCGCGTTGGTGCGCACCGCATGCGCCATCTCGCGCCAGTCCGTGGCGACCATGTTCGTGGCCGTCTGCAGCCCGGTGGCGCGGCGGAACTCCGCCATCGTCTCGCGGCCGGAGAACTTGCCCTCGGCCCCGCACGGGTCCTCGGCGTAGGCGACGACCCCCTGCATGCGCCGGCCCAGGCGGATGGCCTCCTCGAGGAGCCAACCGCCGTTCGGGTCCAGCGTGATGCGAGCGTCCGGGAAGCGCTCCTTCAGGGCCACCACGGCGTCGACCTCGGTGTCGCCCGACTGGACGCCGCCCTTGAGCTTGAAGTCCTGGAAGCCGTACCGGGCCTGTGCCGCCTCAGCGAGCCGGACCACCGCCTCCGGAGTCATGGCCTTCTCGCGGCGCACGCGCTCCCAGTCGTCGGCGCCCCCGGGTTCGCGCAGGTACGGAAGGTCCGTGGCGTCCGGGTCCCCGACGAAGAACAGGTAGCCGAGCATCGGCACCGCGTCGCGCTGCTGGCCATCGCCGAGCAGCTCCGCGACCGGAACGCCCAGGAACTGTCCGTGGAGGTCCAGCAGCGCCGACTCGATGCCGGTGACCGCGTGCACGGTGGTGCGCAGGTCGAACGTCTGCAGACCCCGGCCCCCGGAGTCGCGGTCGGCGAACTCGGCGGAGATGCTGCGCAGCAGCGTGCGGTACAGCGCCACCGGCCGGCCGGCGATCAGCACCCCGGCCTCCTCGATGGTCGCGCGGATCTTCTCGCCGCCCGGGACCTCGCCGAGCCCCGTGCGTCCGTCGGAGTCCGTCACGATGACCACGTTCCGGGTGAAGAACGGGCCGTGCGCGCCGGAGAGGTTCAACAGCATCGAGTCGTGCCCGGCCACGGGCACCACCTCGACGCCGGCGATGGTCGGCTGCCCGCTCATGCGCGGTCCGCCGCGGCGGCGCCGGCTGGCGTCAGCTCGCCGTCGATGCGCCGGTTGAGGTTCCACGGGTTGGCGTCGCGCAGCGGCTGCGGCAGCAGGGCGTCCGGGATGTCCTGGTAGGCGACCGGGCGCAGGAAGCGCTCGATGGCCAGCGTGCCGACGGACGTGGTGCGCGAGTCCGACGTGGCCGGGAACGGTCCGCCGTGGACCATCGCGTGGCCCACCTCGACGCCGGTCGGCCATCCGTTCGCGAGGATGCGCCCGGCCTTGCCCTCGAGCACGGGCAGCAGCGGCGCCACGGTGGCCCGGTCCTCGGCGGTCAGATGCAGGGTGGCGGTGAGCTGGCCCTCCAGCCGGCGGGCGGCGGCCACGAGATCCTCCGCCGAGGAGTAGCGGATCATCAGGGACGCGGCCCCGAAGATCTCCTCGTGCAGGACCTCGTTGCCGAGGAACGTGGGGACGTCCGTGCCGAACACGACGGGGGCCGGCGCGTTCTCGGTGGGCCCGTCCTGGCCGCGGGCGACGAGGTCGACGCCGTCCTGCGCCGCGAGCTCCTCGGCGCCCCGGGTCCAGGAGTCGGCCATGTTCTTCGTGAGCATGGTCTGCCCGGCGGCGCCGGACAGGGTGCCGTTCACGGCCGCGGCGAACTCGTCGCCAGCCTCGCCTGCGGGCACGAAGACCAGGCCGGGCGCGGTGCAGAGCTGGCCGGAGGAGCCGGTCACGGAGGCGACGTAGGCCCGGGCGAGCGCCGCGGCGTCGTTCTCGAGGGCGCCGGCGAAGATGAAGACCGGGTTGATGGAGCTCATCTCGGCGTACACCGGGATCGGCACGGGCCGAGCGGCGGCGGTGGCCATCAGCGCGGTGCCGCCGGAGCGGGAGCCCGTGAAGCCGACGGCCTGGATGACGGGGTGGGACACCAGCGCCTGGCCGATGCTGGCGCCCGGGCCGTAGACCAGCGAGAACACGCCCGGGTGCAGGCCGGCTTCGCGGACGGCGTCGGTGATGGCCCGCCCGACGAGCTCGCTGGTGCCCGGGTGCGCGTTGTGGGCCTTGAAGACCACGGGGCAGCCCGCGGCCAGGGCCGAGGCGGTATCCCCGCCGGCGGTGGAGAACGCGAGCGGGAAGTTGCTGGCGCCGAAGACCGCGACGGGACCCAGGGGGACCTTGCGCTGGCGGATGTCCGCGCGGGGCATCGGCGTGCGGTCGGGACGCGCCGGGTCGATGCGGACGCCGCGGAAGTCGCCCTGGCGGACCACCGCCGCGAAGAGGCGCAGCTGGCCGGTGGTGCGGCCGCGCTCGCCGTTGAGGCGGGCCTCCGGCAGGCCGGTCTCCGCCATGGCGCGCTCGGTCAGTTCGGGCGCGATGGCTTCGATGTTGTCGGCGATCCGCTCGAGGAAGGACGCGTGCGTCTCCGGGTCCAGCGCGCGGAAGGACTCGAAGGCCTCCTCGGCCGCGGACGTGGCGGCGGTCAGCTGGTCGGCATCGAGCAGCGAGTACGCGGGATCGAGAACGTCGTTGGTGGCGGGGTTGGATCCGTGGACCGTCTTTCCGGTGCCGGGCGTTTCCCGGCCGGCGATGATCGAGTGTCCGCGGAGGGAGGTCTGCTGCGTGGTGGGCATCCGGGGGTGCTCCTTCGTCTCTGGGTGGCGCCGACGCGGTCGTCGGCGGGGGTGCTGCGTGGAACAGGCTGCGGCCGCCCGGCTGTCCGGACGGCCGCAGCCCAGCTTGTCAGGCGCCGTGCGGCACCGCGGCCACGGCCGGCCGGACCGCGGCGGACTCGATCAGCGCCGCGAGGTCCGCGAGGTCGCGCTCGGTCAGGTCCTGGAGCGGAGGGCGGACGCCTCCGGCGTCGCGGCCCACGGCCTTCAGCCCGCCCTTGACGATCGACACCCCGTAGCCCTTCACGCGGTCGCGGATGTCGATGTAGGGGAGCACGAAGCGGTTGAGCTTCTCGTTGACGGCCACGCGGTCCTGGTTGCGCACGTCCCGGTAGAACTCGAGCGCGAACTCCGGGACGAAGTTGAACATGGCGGAGGAGTAGGTGCTCATGCCCAGCTGCAGGAGCGGCAGCGCGAAGGTCTCCGCCGTCGGCAGCCCGCCGAGGTAGAAGAGGCGGTCGCCGTTCTTCGCGTACACCTTGGTGGTGTGCTCGATGTCCCCGACGCCGTCCTTGAAGCCGATGAAGTTCTCGTGGCGGTCGGCCAGGCCGGCGACCGTGTCGGCGTCGTAGCGGGCGTTGGCGCGGTTGTAGACGATGACGCCCAGCTTGGTGGCGCGGGCGACTGCGTCAGCGTAGGCGGCCAGCCCGGCCTGGTCGCATTCGGTCAGGTACGGCGGGAGCAGGAGGATGCCCTCGGCGCCCGCGGCCTCGGCGGCCCGGGCGTTTTCCACGGCCTGCGCGGTGGTGCCGCCGGCGGAGGCGAGGACGGGCACCTTCGAGCCGGCCTCCTCGACCGCCATGCGGATCACGGATGCCGACTCCTCGGGGGTCAGGCTGAAGCCCTCGCCGGTGCCGCCCGCGGCGAACAGGCCGGCGACGTCGTAGCTGGACTGCCAGGCAAGGTGTTCGCGGAATTTCTTCTCGTCGATGTTCAGCTCGGCGTCGAAGGCGGTGGCCGGGAAGGACAGGAGTCCGTCCTTGAGCCGGTTTGCGAGTTCCTGGGGGGTGTACTGGGCCACGGTGCATCTTCCTTTGCAGTGGTGCCGCGGGCGGCGGGGCGAGTGCGCTTCGTGTCCCACCCTAGGGAGGCTGCTTGATGCCTGTCCAAGCCCTCTTTTGTATGGATTGATGCACTTCGGGCATGATCGCGGACCTAGCTGGCTTTGGTCCGGACCACCTCCAGCAGGCGGCGCAGCGCGGGGTTGCGCGATTCCCGGCTCCAGATGGCGTGCAGCTCCACGGCGTCCGGGGCGACGCCGTCGAGCCGCAGGTAGGAGACCCCGTCGATCCCGAGCATGCGGGCGGACTCCGGCACGAAGGCCACGCCCCGGCCGGCCGAGACGAGGGCGACCATGGTGAGGATCTGGCTGACGGTGTGGACCACGTTCCGGTGCTCGATCGGCACCTGCCGCACGGCCAGGTCGTAGAAGTACCGCGCCTTCGTGGGCGAGTGCATGATGAGGGGCGTGTCCCGCAGGTCAGCGGCCGTGACGGGCCGGGTCAGCCGGTCCAGCGCGTGCCCGGCGGGCACCGCGAGCCGCAGGTTCTCGGAGAAGAGCAGGTGGGACTCCAGCACGGTGGTGTCGAAGGGCGGGCGCGCCAGCCCCAGGTCCAGGTCCCCGTCCCGCAGGGCCTGGACCTGTTCGCCCGTCACGAGCTCCTGCAGGTCGACGTCCACGTCCGGCAGCCCCTCGGCGATCTCGGCCAGTAGCGGCCCGAGGAGGCTGAAGCCGGACGCCGCGGTGAACCCGATCCG
This sequence comes from Arthrobacter halodurans, assembly GCF_041877255.1. Classification (NCBI taxonomy): domain Bacteria; kingdom Bacillati; phylum Actinomycetota; class Actinomycetes; order Micrococcales; family Micrococcaceae; genus Arthrobacter; species Arthrobacter halodurans. Next base: position 75,694 of record NZ_JBHDLJ010000014.1, on the reverse strand, counting down.
CAGCACCCCCGCCCTGCCGGCGGCGATGCGACGCGCCGTCAGGGGGGCGCGGTCGGCGGAGACCACCAACTTGCGCGCCTCGGCGAGAAAGGCGCGCCCGGCCTCCGTCAGCGAGACCTTGCGGTTGTCGCGCTCGAGCAGCTCGACGCCGATGGATCGCTCCAACTTCTGGATCTGGCGGCTGAGGGGCGGTTGCGTCATGTTGAGCCGTTCGGCGGCCCGTCCGAAGTGCAGTTCCTCGGCGACGGCGATGAAACTCCGGGCTTGGTCGAGCGTAAACATGATGCCTTTCGAGTATCAGTCAATGCCGTAATGGGCTTGGACATGCATCATAGTAGTTTTCTAGGCTCGGGTAGCGGATCGGACGTGACGCCGTTCACAGCAGAGCCGGCGCCTTCGATCCCCACCGCACGATTCGCTCAGCGCACGACCCGTTCATTGCACGACCCGATCACCGCACTAGGAGTCTCCATGAAGCACTTCACCACCCGCCGCGCCTTCGCCGGTGTCGCCGCAGCATCGGCGCTGCTGGCCCTCACCGCCTGCGGCGGCAACGTCGGAGGCGGCAGCGCCGACTCCTCCGAGTTCCCCGCCGGTCCCATCAACCTGACCGTCGGCCAGGCGGCCGGCGGCTCGACCGACCTGATCGCCCGTGCCGTCGCGGACGGCATGTCCGAGAACCTCGGAGTCGCCGTCCCGGTGCTCAACAAGCCGGGAGCGAACGGTGCCTTGGCGACGCAGGAAGTCTCCGGCGAAGCGGCCGACGGCTACAACCTGGTGTTGCTCAATGCATCCCTGATCACCATCACCCCGTTGGCCGTCAGCGAGAACGAGGCGGTGACGCTCGACAACCTGGACGTCATCAAGGGCCTGTCCCAGGACGACTACGTGCTGGTCGCCAGCACCGAGTCCGGCATCGAGAACCTCGACGACCTCAAGGCGGACTCCGGATCGGTCACGTACGGCACCACCGGCGTTGGCACAGGTTCCCAGCTGGCCCAAGCCGTACTGTTCGAGCAGGCCGGCATCGAAGGAACCGCCGTTCCGTTCGACTCCGGTTCGCCGGCCCTGACCGCAGTCATGGGCAACCAGGTTCAGGTCGCCACCATCCAGTTGGGTGAGGCCAAGCCGCAGATCGACGCCGGCACGGTGGTCCCGCTGACGGTCTTCTCCGCCGAGCGCAACGAGTTCCTGCCGGACGTCCCGACCGCCGTGGAGTCCGGCTACGACGTCCCGGTCTCGCAGTACCGCGCCATCGCCGCGCCGAAGGGGCTGCCCGAGGACGTGAAGGCCCAGCTGGTGGAAGCCGTGGACGCGGCGATCGCGGCCGACTCCTACAAGGAGTTCAACGAGAGCAACCTGCTGAGCCCCAAGGAGATTTCCGGCGACGAGGTTGTCACCGAATGGAACGAGCTTGCCGCCAAGTACCGGGAACTGACCGAAGAGCACGGCATCTCCCTTTCCGGCAGCTAGCCCTTCCGGAACCCGGCAACACGGACACCAGTCCCAGGAGCACCACATGAATCAGACCCGCGACACCGACGGCGCCTCCGGGGCCGCCCCGGACAGTCTTGAAGAAGAGCTGACGCCCGAGCAATTGGCCGAGCGCTGGGAGGCCGAGGGCCCGCCCCCGGCCGGTGCGGTGGCCAACCTGGCGTCCTCCCTGATTGCGGCCGCCGTCGGCGCGGCGGGCATGGCACTGGCCTTCTCGTTCGGGCTGGGCTCGCCGGCCCAGCCCGGACCCGGCATGTGGCCCTTCGCGGTCAGCGTTGTCATCGTCGTCTTCGGCGTGGTTCAGGTCATCGTCGGACGGCGCGGAGGCGAGGGCGAGAAATTCACGCGGCTCTCGTGGCTGGCCGCGATCGGCCTGGCGACCCTCGTGGGGCTGCTGCTCCTGATGCCGGTGATCGGTTTCGAGATTCCTTCCCTGCTGCTCTGCCTCGTCTGGATGAAGCTCCTCGGCGGGGAAACCTGGCGCTCGGCGGTGCTATATTCCGTGCTCGTTGTCGCCGGCTTCTACGGCATCTTCATCCTGGCCCTGGGGACATCGATCCCCCATCTCATCTAGCGACGCGGAAACAAAGGAATCGGTATGGATGCCCTGCAACCGGTCCTCGACGGCTTCGGCGTCGTCCTCGACCCCACCAATCTGCTCTACTGCCTCCTCGGCGTCGTCATCGGCATGCTCATCGGGGTGCTGCCGGGCCTTGGCCCGGCCGCCACCATCGCCATCCTGCTGCCGCTGACGTACGGCATCGAGCCGGTCACCGCCATCATCATGCTCGCGGGCATCTTCTACGGCGCCCAGTACGGCGGCACCATCACCTCGGTGCTGCTCAGGCTGCCCGGCGAAGCCAGCTCCGTGGTCACCGTCTTCGACGGCTACGTGCTGGCCAAGCAGGGCCGGGCCGGAACGGCCCTCGGCATCGCGGCCATCGGCTCGTTCATCGGCGGCACGGTGGCCATCGTCGGGCTCACGTTCCTGGCCCCGCTGGTGGCCGGCTTCGCGCTGGACTTCGGCCCGGCCGAATATGCGGCCCTGGCCCTGCTGGGAATCCTGCTGGTGGCCACCATCAGCAACGGGGCGAAGCTGAAGGCGCTCATCGCCGCCGCGGTCGGCCTGCTGCTGGCCACCGTCGGCCGCGACATCTTCACGGGCGCCGAGCGCTACACCTTCGGCAACCTGAACCTCGCGGACGGTATCGACTTCGTGCCGGTCGCCATGGGCCTCTTTGGCCTCGGGGAGATCCTCTACAACCTCGAGGAGCGCCACCGCGCCGCGCAGGCGCCGGCCAAGGTGGCCAACGTCTGGCCGTCCAAGGCGGATCTCAAGCAGTCCTCCGGCGCGATCGGGCGCGGCTCCGTGCTGGGCTTCTTCCTGGGCATCCTGCCCGGCGGCGGCGCCACCATCGCCTCGATGGCCGCCTACGCCATGGAGAAGAAGCGGGCCAAGGACCCCTCGCGCTTCGGTCGTGGCGCCATCGAGGGCGTGGCCGGACCGGAAACCGCCAACAATGCCGCGGCCACCAGCTCCTTCATCCCGCTGCTGACCCTGGGCATCCCCGCCAACGCCACGATGGCGCTGATGTTCGGCGCGCTGCTGATCCAGGGCGTGACGCCCGGACCCCAGCTCGTCGAGCAGCATCCGGACCTCTTCTGGGGCGTGGTGAACTCCATGTACATCGGCAACATCCTGCTGCTGATCATGTCCATCCCGCTGGTGGGCCTGTTCGTGCGGATCCTGCGCGTCCGCGCCGCGATCCTGGCCCCCATCACCGCGCTGATCACCATGCTTGGCGCCTACACGATCAACAACTCGATGTTCGACGTCACCCTGGTGGTCTTCTTCGGCGCCATCGGCTACCTGATGAAGAAGTTCGGCTTCGAACCCGGGCCACTGGTCCTCGCGTTCGTGCTCGGGTCGCTGCTCGAATCCAGTCTGCGCCGATCGCTGTTGGTCTTCGAAGGCGACCTGGCCGGATTCGTCACCCGTCCGATTTCCGCGACGCTGCTGTTGATCTTCGTGATCGTCGCAGCGGCGCCGATGGTCCAGTCCCTGCTGCGTCGGCGCAAGACCGCCGCGGATCACGTCCCCGAGAAGGAGAACGCATGAGCATCCTCGTTGGTTACGTCCCCACCCCCGTTGGCGAGGCCGCCGTGCAGGCGGCCATCGCCGAGGCGAAGCTCCGCGGGGAGGACCTGCTGATCGTCAACTCGCCACGGGACGGAGCCCTGGTCGACAAGTCGGTGGCCTCCGATGCCGACCTCGAGCGTGTGGTCGGCGACGCCGGGCGGGCCGGGGTGAGGGTCACGGTCCTGCGGCCCCCGCACCGCGACGACCTGGCCGAGGAGATCCTCGAGTTGGCGCAGGAACACGAGGCGTCCATCATCGTGATCGGCCTGCGCCACCGCTCGCAGGTCGGCAAGTTCATCATGGGTTCGCACGCGCAGCGCATCCTGCTGCAGGCCGACCGCCCGGTGCTGGCGGTCAAGGCCGGGGACCACTCCTAGGAACGTCCCACTACGGGGAATGTCCCACTCCTGGCAACGGTCCCACTCCCGGGGCGCCGCACGCCGGGAACGACGACGGCGCCCACCCCGCGGGGGTGGGCGCCGATTGTCGTTCTGGCTGCCGTTGGTGGCGGAGAGCGCGGCGGACATCAGCCGAACGGGCTGGCGGCGCGGGGCGCGGGGCCGGTCGGTGCGGGTCCGGTCAGCGCCCCGCCTCGGACTCCACGCGCCGCCGCGAGTTCACCAGGTGGGTCCGCATGGCCGCGGCCGCGGAGACGGGGTCGCCGGCCTCGAGCGCGGCCAGGACCGCCGCGTGCTCGGCGCCCACCTGCGCGGCGCGCGCCCGGGTGTCGCCCTCGGCCTCCAGCCGGCCCCGGGGCATGGAGATCATGGCGGGGCCCAGGGCCTGGACGGCGTCGACGAAGAACGCGTTGCCGCTGGCCCGGGCCACCGTGCTGTGGAAGTCGAAGTCGCTGGCGAGCATGTCCGCGGGGCTGCCCGCGGCTTCGTCGAACGCCCGCAGGCAGGAGCGTAGGGCGGCGAGGTGTTCCTGGCGGCGCCGCAGCGCCGCCAGGGCCGCGGCCTCCGACTCCAGGCCCGCCCGGTACTCGAGCAGCGCCGTGCGCTCCCCGAGGGTCCGCGCCGGCCGGACGGCGCCGCCGCCGGCGGTCTCGGCGGGGGGCGTCAGCGCGTAGCTGCCGGCCCCGCGCCGGGTGTGCACCAGGCCCTCGGCCTGGAGCCGTGTGATGGCCTCGCGCACCACGGTCCGGCTGACCCCGTGCTCGGCGATCAGCGTGCTCTCGCTGGGCAGCTTGTCGCCGGGGGCGATGGTGCCGTCGACGATGTCCGCACGCAGGGCGGCCGCCAGCGTCGCCGTCAGGTTTCGACTCATGAGCTAGATGCTCCCATGTTCCGGCGACCGCCGCGCGCGGGTCAGGCGCGGCCGAACTCCACCGTGTCCGTGGTCCACGCACGGGCCTGCTCGCTGAACGTCACGCCGAGTCCGGGGCGGTGGGGGACCAGCATGCGGCCTTCCTTCGTCTCGAGGCGCTCGTTGAACAGCGGGTCCAGCCAGTCGAAGTGCTCGACCCACGGCTCGCGCGGGTAGGCGGCGGCGAGGTGCAGGTGGATCTCCATCGCGAAGTGCGGCGCCAGGTCCAGGCCGGCCTGGTCGGCGAGCGTCGCCAGGCGGAGGAACTGCGTGATGCCCCCGATGCGCGGCGCGTCCGGCTGGATGATGTCGCACGCCCGCGCCTGGATAAGGCGTTCGTGCTCGGACACCGAGGCCAGCATCTCCCCGGTGGCGATCGGCGTGTCCAGGGCCAGCGCCAGCTGGGCGTGGCCCTCGGCGTCGTAGGCGTCCAGCGGCTCCTCGATCCAGACCAGGTCGAACTCCTCGAGCTTACGGCCGATCCGCAGCGCCGTGGCGCGGTCCCACTGCTGGTTCGCGTCGACCATCATCGGGACGTCCGCGCCGATGTGCTCGCGGACGCCGGCCACGCGGCGCAGGTCCTCGGAGGAGTCCGGCAGGCCGACCTTGATCTTGATGCCGCCGATGCCCTCCTCCAGCGATCGGCTGGCGCGCTCCTTGACCTCTTCGAGGGAGGCGTTGAGGAAGCCCCCGGACGTGTTGTACGTGCGCACCGAGTCGCGGTGGGCGCCGAGCAGCTTGGCGAGCGGCAGCCCCGCGCGCTTGGCCTTGAGGTCGTAGAGGGCGATGTCCAGGGCCGCCAGCGCCTGGGTGGCGACGCCGGAGCGCCCCACGGAGGCGCCCGCCCACAGCAGTTTGTTGTACAGCTTGGCGATGTCGTTGGGGTCCTCGCCGATCATCGCCTCCGCGACCTCCTTCGCGTGGGCGAACTGCGCCGGCCCGCCGGCGCGCTTGGAGTAGCCGAAGCCGAGCCCCTCGTGGCCCTGTTCGGTGGCGATCTCGGCGAAGAGGAAGACGACCTCGACCATCGGCTTCTGCCGGCCCGTGAAGACCTTCGCGTCGGAGATGGGGGTCGCGAGGGGGAGCGTCACGGTGGACAGCTTGACGTGGCGGATGGCATCCGGGGCGTACGGCATGGGGATCCTTCGCTGGAGGCGGCTGGTGCCGGCGGGCACGGCCTGGTCTACTTATAGTATAAGTTCCAAACTTGTACTACAAGAGCGAATGTCAGCCCAGCAGGCCCTCGACCCCGGTCAGCACGTCGGCCATGGCCGACGCGGAGGCCAGCAGCGCGTCGGCGATGTCGCGTTCGCGGACGGGGGTGAGCTCCGCGAGCGGGAGCGAGACGGACAGGGCGTCGCGGCCTCCCGGCGTCGCCATTCCGACGGCCACGCAGGCGATCCCGGGCGTGTTCTGCTCGCGCTCGACCGCGTAGCCGCGGCGCCTGATCGCGGCGAGCTCGCGCCGCAGCGCGGTCGGGCTGGTGATGGTCGCCGGCGTCAGGCGCTCGGGGGCCTCGGGTAGGCCGGAGCGGAGGTCCAGCGGGGCCAGTCCGGCCAGGATGGCCAGCCCCAGCGCCGTCGCGTGCGCGGGCAGCCGCCGCCCCACCCGCGGGGCCGTCCGCTCGCGCCCGGGCGCCTCCCAGCTGGCCAGGTAGACCACGTGTCCGGCGTCGAGCCGGCCGAAGTTGACCGTTCCGCCGACCTGTCGGCCCAGCAGCGCCAGGTGCGGCCGGACCACGCGCAGGAGAGGGTCGGCGTCGAGGTAGGTGGTGCCCGCCAGCAGCGCGCGGATGCCGATGCTGTAGGTGGCCCGCGCGGCGTCGGTCCTGACCCAGCCGGCCTCGGTCAGGGTGCGCAGGAGCGCGTAGACGCTGCTGCGCGGGGCGTCCATGGCCGCGCAGAGCTCGCGGATGGTGATGGGGGAGTTGCCGCGCGAGGCCAGGAGTTCGAGCACCTCGATGGTCCGGGCGGCGGACTTGACCTCGCGGACCCCGTGGGATTGCCCGAAGGCCTGCGGTGCGGTCATCACTACCCCCTGAGTCGCGGCTTCCCTGGCCACATCGTACTGCGGGCAGGCCCGGGGGCCGCGGGTTCCCGGCGGTTCGACGCGGACCGCGGGCTATCCGCGGGGTCCGACGCGCACCTTGACCGCGTGCACCGCGCAGCCGGCCTCGAGCAGGATGCGCTGGGACAGGGAGCCGAGCAGCAGCTTGCCCATGGGCGAGCGGCGCCGGAGGCCGATCACCACGACGTCGGTGTCCGCGCGGTAGGAGGCGTCGATGAGTGCGTCGCCGAGGTCCGCGTCCTCCTCGAGGGACACGACATCGAGCGCCACGTCGGCGGCCCGGGCCTCGTCGCGGGCGCGCCCCAGTGCCTCGGTCTCCGACGCCGCGTCGGCCCCCGCCGGCACGTACAGGCGGAGGCCCGTGCCGCGCAGGGCGGCCTCGGACACGGCGGCGCTCAGGGCGGCGGCGGCCTCCGGGGTGGTGGCGAATCCGACGGCGATGCTCATGATGGGTGTCCTTGCGGGGTGGGTGGGTGGGTGGGTGATGGGGTATGGGCGCCGCTAGCCGATCGGCGTCACGAGGCTTCCGTCGCGCAGGTAGCTGCGCAGGTTCTCGAGCGTCAGCTCCGCCATGTCCTGGCGCGTCTCGTCCGTTCCGCTGCCCAGGTGGGGGAGCAGGACCACGTTGTCCAGGTCCATCAGCTCCGCGGGCACGCGCGGCTCGTCCGCGAAGACGTCGAGTCCGGCGCCGGCCACGCGCCCCTGCGCCAGCGCGGACACCAGCGCGTCCTGGTCCACCACGGAGCCGCGGGCGATGTTGATCAGGTACCCGGAGGGCCCGAGCGCGGCGAGCACGTCCGCGTCGACCAGCCCCGCGGATTCCGGCCCGCCGGCCGTGGCGACGACGAGCACGTCGACGGCCGCGGCGAGCTCGTCGGCGGACCCGGCGTACGTGTAGGACGATCCCTCCACGGGGCGGCGGCTGTGGTAGTGGATCTCGCAGCCGAACGCCTCCAGGCGGTGGGCGATCGCCGCGCCGATGCGCCCGAGGCCCAGGATGCCGACCTTCCGGCCGGACGCCCGGACGGCCAGCGGGAAGTTGCCGGTCCGCTCCCAGTCCCCGCGGCGGACGAACCGGTCGGCGGCGGAGACCCGGCGGAGCACATCGAGGTAGAGGGCCAGGGCGGTGTCCGCCACGCAGTCCGTCAGCACGTCGGGGGTGTTGCTCACCGCGATGCCGCGCTCCGCGGCCTGCGCGACGTCCGTGGCGTCGTATCCCACGCCGAAGTTCACGATGGCGCGCAGGCGGGGCAGGCGCCGCATCAGGCCGGCGTCGACGCCGAAGCGGCCGGAGCACACGGCGACGGAGATGCCGTCCGCGTGGCGGTCGAGGAACGCGCCGCGCTCCGCTTCGTCGTCGGGCAGCCGGAGGGCGCCGAACTCGGAGGCCAGCGTGGACTGCACGGTCGGGTTGACCGGACCGATCTGCAGGATGGACTCCCCGCGGGTGGAAGCGTGGACGTCGGGCTCGGTCGCTGCGTGTTGGGTCATGCCTGAACACTAGGGAGCGCGCTCGATGCGCGTCCAACACGGAGATTGCATTGATCAATACCCTCGCGGCATGGATTGCCCGCGTCCCCCGCAATGTAGCGGAAGTCACACGGCTGCGTGGCCCGCGGGCGGCCCGACGAGGCCCCGAACGCCGCGTTCGCGCGGCCCGGGGCTCTTGACGGCTCCCCGGGCCGCTCCCAAGCTGGTGCATACCCATAGAGCTTGCGGCTTCATATGTAGACAGGCACCGCGAACTCGGCTCTCGCTCCCGGAGGACAACAATGACGTTTGAATCACAGAACCCCGCGACGCCCGCCGCGCCGGCCCCGTCGCGCCGCCGCGCACTGACCGCCCTGGCCGTCACGGCGCTGGGCGGCAGCGTGGTCCTCAGCGGCTGCGCGGTCGCCAACTCCGACGGCGGGTCCGAATCCGCCGCGGCCGCGTCGGACACGCTGCGCGTGGTCCTCCAGCAGGAGCCCCCCACGCTCGAGCCGTGCGAGGCCAACCTGACCAGCACCGGTGTCATCGACCGCTCCACGGTCACGGAGCCCCTGGTCGAGCGCAACCCGGAAACCGGCGAGCTCGAGCCGAAGCTCGCCACGGAGTGGAGCTCCGAGGACGACACGGTCTGGACATTCAAGCTCCGGGAGGGCGTGACGTTCCACGACGGCAGCGACTTCACCGCGGAGGACGCCGCCGCGACGATCGAGCGTGCCGTCAACTCCGATCTGGGCTGCAACGTGGAGGGCTACGTGTTCGGCGACGACGACCTCGACGTCGAGGTCGTGGACGACACCACGCTGACGGTGACCGCCCCGCAGGCGGACCCCATCCTGCCGCTGCGCATCTCGTTCCTCGAGGTCGTGCCGTCGGAGACGTCCACCACCGAGAAGGTCCGCGAGCCGATCGGCACCGGCCCCTACCAGCTCGAGTCCTGGGACGCCGGCCAGAAGATCAGCCTCGCGGCCTACGACGGCTACTGGGGCGACCAGCCGGCGTACGCCAAGGCCGAATACCAGTGGCGGTCCGAAGGCAGTGTCCGCGCCGCGATGATCACGTCCGGCGAGGCGGACATCGCGATGGGCCTCAGCCCGGAGGACAACATCGGGGACCTCGGCGTTCCGTACCCGAACAACGAGACCGTCGCGATCCGCATGCACAACGACAAGGCCCCGTTCGACGACATCCGCATCCGCCAGGCGGTGAACTACGCGATCGACAAGGAGGGCATCGTCGCCAGCCTCTACGGCGGCCGCGACCAGGTCGCCGCACAGCTGGTTCCCGAGGGAATCGTCGGGCACAACGCGGACCTCGCGCCCTGGCCCTACGACGCCGAGCAGGCCAAGCAGCTCGTGGAGGAGGCCAAGGCCGACGGCGTGGACACCGGCGCCCAGATCAGCCTGGTGGTCCGCACCGCGCAGTTCCCGAAGATCCAGGAGCTGGCGCAGGTCATCCAGGAGCAGCTCACGCAGGCCGGCCTGAACGTCAAACTCAAGATGCTCGAGACCAGCCAGCAGCTCACCTACCAGGTGCGTCCGTTCGCCGAGGACGAGGGCGACATCGGTCTGATGATCCAGCACGGCAACCAGGCCGGCGACGCGGCGTTCACGGTGGACCAGTACATGCTGAGCAACGGCGCCCAGAGCGCCTTCGGGACTCCCGAGCTCGACGCCATGATCGAGAAGGCCGACGCGGCCACGGGCGATGACCGCCAGGCGGCATTCGAGGAGATCTTCGCCTACCAGAACGAGGAGGTCGTGCAGTTCGCCCACATCGCGCACCAGACCGGCATGATCGGCAAGGCCGCCACGGTGGACTACGCGCCGAACTCCTCCACGGGCGACGAGCTGCGCCTGGCCGAGATCAAGCCCGCCCAGTAGCGGCCGGCACCACAACACGAGGGAAGTCATGCTGACCTATCTACGCAAGCGAATCGTCTCCAGCGCGCTGCCGCTGCTGGTCGTCGTCGTCGGTGTCTTCGCGCTGGCCCGCCTCACCGGCAACCCGGCGAGCCTGTACCTGCCGCTGAACGCCACGCAGCAGATGCGCGACGACTTCGCGACCCGGAACGGCCTGGACCAGCCGCTGTTGGTCCAGATGTGGGACTACTTCACGGGTGTCCTCGTCCTGGACTTCGGCACTTCCCTCCGGACGGGGGAGCCCGCGGCCGAAATGGCGCTGCGGGCCTTCCCCGCCACCCTCCAGCTGGCCGCGACCACCATGGTCCTCGCGATCCTGCTCGCGGTCCTCGTCGGCAGCTGGGCCGCGCTGAAGCCCAACGGCATCGCCGACCGCATCGCCAGCTTCGTGTCCATGGCCGCCGCGTCCATCCCGGACTTCTGGCTGGCCATCGTGGGCATCTGGATCTTCGCCATCACGCTCGGCTGGGTCCCGACCTCGGGGGTCGAGGGCGCCGCGGCGTGGATCCTGCCGATCGGCACCCTGCTCATGCGGCCGTTCGGCACACTGGTGCAGGTGGTGCGCGGCGCCATGGTGTCCTCGCTCTCCGAGCCCTACATCAAGCTCGCCCGCAGCAAGGGCGCGTCGCAGGGTCGCGTCGTCACGCACCACGCGCTGCGCAACGCCGCGGCGCCGGCCCTGACCGTGGCCGGCGACCTGACCGTGGGACTCGTGAACGGCGCCGTCGTCGTCGAGACGATCTTCGGCTGGCCCGGCATCGGAAAGCTCATGATCGACTCGATCCTGCAGCGCGACTTCGCGGTGCTCCAGGCCTGCGTGCTCCTGACGGCCATCGCCATCTTCGCCCTGAACATCATCATCGACCTGCTGTACGCGCTGCTGGACCCCCGGGTCCGCCCCGCGTCGGCGGCGTCGAAGGCGCGGTCGGCCCCGGCGGCCCCGCCAACGGCACCTCCGGCCGCCGCCGCGCCTTCCACCCCCGTCCCCGCGCCGGCCACCGCCGGAACCCAGGCCTAGGAGGGCACCATGAGCCAGCCACCCGACACCACGACCGCGGCGCAGGATCCGGCGCAGGACCCGGCACCGGACCGGACGGCCGCCCCGGCGGCGGACCGCGACCCGGCCGGCGTCCGGCCGCCCGCCGAGGGCACATCGAACCAGCCGAGCATGTTCCGCATGCTCCTGCGCGACAAGTTCGCCACGCTCGGCGCCGTCGTGCTGCTGATCGTCGCGGCGACCGCCGTCTTCGGCCCGATGCTGATGGGCGAGCTCGCCACCCGGCAGAACCTCATGTTCGCCAACAAGCCGCCGTTCGACCCGGCCAACGGCTGGGAGTACCTGCTCGGCTCCGACTCGCTGGGCCGCTCCGTGCTGGCCCGGCTGGTGGTCGCGACCCGGACCACCCTCATGGTCGCCATCCCCGCCGTGCTGGTGTCGATGCTCATCGGCTCCCTCTGGGGCGTCTGGGCCGGCTACCACCGGGGCTGGCGCGAGAACGTGTCCATGCGCGTCGCCGACGTCATCATGAGCTTCCCCTCCCTGCTGCTCGCCGTCGTCGTGCTGTATGTCTTCAGCCCGTCCGTCGCCAACATCGTGCTGATCCTGGCGCTGACCCGCATCCCGATCTACCTGCGCACCGCGCGGGCCGAATCCGCCGAGCTGCAGAGCCGGACCTTCGTGGACGCCGCCCGCACCTTCGGGGCGCGGCCCAACGCGATCATCGTCCGCCACGTGATCCCCGTGGTCACCCCGACCATCCTGACGCTGGCGACGCTGGAGTTCTGCTACGTCATGCTCGCCGAGTCATCGCTCAGCTTCCTCGGCATCGGGATCCAGCCGCCGGACGTCAGCTGGGGCCTGCTGGTGTCGCAGGGGCGCCAGTACCTGCAGACGGCCTGGTGGCTGTCCATCTTCCCGGGCGTCGCGATCGTGGTCACCGCCATCTCCGCGAACCTGCTGGCCGCCTGGCTGCGCATCGCCACAGACCCGGCGCAGCGCTGGCGCCTGACGCTGCCCGGCCGCAAGAAGCTCATCACCCGCATCCCGGCCAAGGAGTCCAAGTGACCATGACGGCAACCACCGAAGGCACGAGGCCGCCCGGCGGCCCCCACCCCGTCGTCCTCCGCGTCGAGGGGCTCGACGTCGACATCCGCACCCCCGCGGGCGAGGTCCGCGCGGTCAGCGACGCCGGTTTTATCGCCCGGGCGGGCCAGACCCTGGCCCTGCTCGGGGAGTCCGGCTGCGGCAAGTCCATGACGGCCAAGGCCGTGGCCGGCCTGCTGGATCCGGTGGCGCACGTCGCCGGGGGCACGGCGGAACTGGACGGCCGGGACCTGTTCCGGATGTCGGCGAAGCAGCGGCGACAGGTCGCCGGAGCGGAACTGGGCATCGTCTTCCAGGACGCGCTGACGGCCCTGAACCCGGTCTATCCCGTGGGACTGCAGATCGGCGAGGCCTTCCGCATCCACCGCGGGCTCTCCGGGCGGGCGGCCCGCCAGGAGGCCATCGCCCTGATGCGGCGGGTCGGCATCCCTGAGCCCGAGTCCCGCGTGGACGCGTTCCCGCACCAGTTCTCCGGCGGCATGCGCCAACGCATCCTCATCGCGATGGCCGTGGCCTTGGGCCCGAAGCTTCTGATCGCCGACGAGCCGACGACGGCCCTCGACGTCACGGTCCAGGCGCAGATCATGGACCTGCTGCGGCGCCTCCGCGAGGAGGAGAACATGGCGGTGGTCCTCATCACGCACGACCTCGCCGTGGTCGCCGAGGAGGCGGACGACGTCTCGGTCATGTACGCCGGCACGGTGGCCGAGACCGGCCCGGTGGGCCAGGTCTTCGCCGCCCCCCGCCACCCCTACACCAAGGGGCTGCTCGAATCGGTGCCCGTCGACGCGGAGCGCGGCGGCAGCCTCTCCTCGATCGCGGGAAGCCCGCCCGAGCTCAAGAACATCCCGGCCGGCTGCGTCTACCAGGAACGCTGCCCGCTGGCGCGGGAACTGTGCCGCCGGGAGCGGCCCGCTCTGCGCGAGGTGGCGCCCGGGCAGAAGGCCGCCTGCCACTTCTCCGAACTCCTGGCAACCGACGAAACCCTCGAGGAGATCACGTCATGACCGCACAGCTGGATCGGCCGCACTCCGCGGCCGACGTCGCCCTCGAGGTCCGCGACGTCACCAAGACCTTCCAGGTCGCGCGCAGCGCCTCGGGCAACAACCGGCTCCGGGCGCTCGACGGGATCAACCTCGCCGTGGGCCGGGGGGAGACCCTCGGGCTCGTCGGCGAGTCCGGCTGCGGGAAGTCGACGCTCGCGCGCACCCTGATGCTGCTGGAGAAGCCGGACTCCGGGACCGTCGCCTTCGAGGGGCAGGACCCGTTCGGCCTCAAGGGCCGGGAACTCCTCGCCTGGCGGCGGCGCGTCCAGATGGTCTTCCAGGACCCGTTCGCGTCCCTGAACGCCCGCATGACGGCGGGGGAGATCATCTCCGAGCCGTGGGCCACCCACCGCGGACTGTACAAAACGGGCCGGGAGCGGGAGGCGCGCCTGCGGGAGCTGCTGCAGCTGGTGGGCCTGCGCCCCTCGGACGCGAAGAAGTCCCCGCAGGAGTTCTCCGGCGGCCAGCGCCAGCGCATCGGCATCGCCCGCGCGCTCGCCCTGAACCCCGAGCTGATCATCCTGGACGAGCCCGTCTCCGCGTTGGACCTCTCCATCCAAGCCCAGGTGCTGAACCTGCTCAACGAGCTCCAGGCCAAGCTCGGCGTCAGCTACATCTTCATCTCCCACGACCTCTCGGTAGTCCGGCACGTCACGGACCGCGTCGCCGTGATGTACCTGGGTCGGATCATCGAGACCGGGACCACGGAGGACGTCTTCGAGCGCCCGCTGCACCCGTACACGGCCGCGCTGATGTCCGCGTCCCCGAAGCTCGACCCCGCGGCGCGCCCCGCGGAGCGGATCGTCCTGCGGGGCGAGCTGCCGTCCCCGCTGGACCCGCCGTCGGGGTGCCGCTTCAGGACCCGGTGTTGGAAGGCGCAGGACCTCTGCGCCCGGGAGGCCCCGCCCGCGACGACGGCCGCGCAGGCCGGCCGCGTCCCGCTCGGCACGCCCCGCGTGCGGGGCGCCGGGACGGACGGCCCGCCCGTGCACACGGCCGAATGCCACTTCCCGCTGGCGGATCCGCGGGAGGCCGCGCTGCGGACCGCCGCGGCCGGGGAGTGAGCCCGGCCGACTACGCGATCCTCGCCGCCACGATCTTCGTGGCGAGCGGGCTGCAGGGCTCGATCGGCTTCGGCGCGGGGCTGGTGGCGGCCCCCGTCATCGCGCTCGTCGAGCCGGACCTCCTGCCCGCGCTGGTGGTCATGCTGGCGTGCGTCGTGACCCTGCTGGTCGCCGTGCGCGACAGGGCGCACCTCGATGTCCGGGGTGCCGGGTGGGCCCTGGCCGGACGGGTTCCCGGCAGCGTGCTGGGCACGTGGCTGGTGGTCGTCGCCTCCACGACCGCGCTGTCCTGGATGGTGGCCGTCGCGGTGCTCGTCGGAATCGGCTCGGCGTTCCTCGGATGGCGCCCCGCGCGCACCCGCGCGTCGCTGGCGGTGGCCGGCGCCCTGTCCGGGGTGATGGGGACGGCCACCTCCGTGGGCGGCGCCCCGATGGCCGTCATCTGGCAGGGGCTGCCGCCGGCCCGGATCCGCGCCACCATGAGCGCGTTCTTCCTGGTGGGTTCGCTGGTCTCCGTGGCGCTGTTGTCCTTGGCCGGCCTCGTGACGCCCGCGGTGGGCTGGGCGTTCCTGATCCTCAGCCCCGCGGTCCTCGCCGGATTCTTCGCATCCCGCTGGCTCAACCGCTTCCTCGATGCCGCGAGGCTGCGGCTGGTGGGACTGCTCGCCGCCGCCGCCGGCGCCGTCGTGCTGGCCCTCCGGCTGCTGGCGGGCTAGGACGCGGCGGCGGACCGCACGCGGTTGCGCAGCGGGGCGCCGGATGCCACGGCCTCGATGTTCGCGGCGATGTCCACGACCCGGCGCTCGAACGTGCTCGAGGCGAGGCCCGAATAGTGCGGCGTGAGGATCACGTTGTCCAGCTCGGCGAACGGGAAGTCCGCGGGGGGCGTCCGGCCGGGTTCGGGGGTGCCCCACCAGACGTCCAGGGCCGCCCCCGCGATGGTTCCCCGGCTCAGCGCGCGGTGGAGCGCGTCCTGTGCCACGACGGGGCCGCGGGCCACGTTCACCAGGAAGGCGGTCTCCCTCATGGCGTCCAGCTCGGCGGCGCCGATCAGGCCCTCCGTGGCAGGGGACAGCGGAACGGTGACCACCACGACGTCGGACTCGGCCAGCAGGCGGTGGAGGTCCGCGTCCCCGCCGACCCACCGCGGGGACACCCCGTCCGGCAGCGGCGCCTCGGGGCGGTGCCGGACCGCGACGACGTCCATGCCGAAGCCGGCGGCCAGGAGGGCCGTCTCGGCGCCGATGGTGCCCAGGCCGACGAGCCCGAGGGTCATGGTGTCCAGGGTCGGGTGCAGCGGGGCGGAGGGGTCGGTGAGGATCGTCCGCCACGTGCCGGCGCGCAGTTCCCGGTCCGTGGGGAGTAGCCGCCGCACGAGGGCCAGCGTCGTCATCATGACGTGCTCGGCGATGGGCCGCGCGTGGTGGAACGTGTTGGCGACGGCGGTCGACGCCGGAAGGTCGCCCACCGCGACCCGGTCCACGCCCGCGCCGGTCACGTGGACCAGCCGGGCGGAGGCGACGGTGCGCGCCTCCTCGGGCGACATCCGCGAGCAGACCACCACGTCGGCCCGGGCGACGTCGTCGGCGCGCGCTGCGGGGGAGGCGTCCGCCAGGAAACTCCAGCGGTGGGACGGGGCGCGGGCGACCAGCCGGTCCGCGAACGTGCTGATGATCGGATCCGTGACGACGACGTCGAGGACCTCGGCGGAGCCGGTGGGCAGGGGACCGGCCCCTGGCGGTGCCGCTACCACCGGGGGCTCGTGGGGTCGAACGCCGGCTCGAACCGGCGCATGTAGCCGGTGTCGTCGCGCTCGCGGAGCCCGCTGTCCAGGTACTGCCGGTGGAGCGACTCCAGCCGTCCCTCGTCCAGTTCAACGCCGAGGCCCGGCGCGGTCGGCACGGCGACCGCGCCGTCGACGATCTCCAGCACCCCGGCGGCGACCACGTCCTCGTCGGGGTCCTTCCACGGCCAGTGCGTGTCGCACGCGTAGTCCAGGTTGGGGGTCGCGGACGCGAGGTGGACCATGGCGGCCAGGCTGATGCCCAGATGCGAATTCGAGTGCATCGACAGGCCCAGGCCGAACGTCTCGGCGATGCCGCCCAGGTGCTGCGAGCGCCGCAGACCGCCCCAGAAGTGGTGGTCGGACAGCACGACGTCGATCGCGCCGGCGGAGATGGCCGGGGGGAGGTCGGCGAAGCTGACGACGCACATGTTCGTGGCGAGCGGCAGGTCCACCTGGCGTCGCACGGCGGCCATGCCCTCGATGCCCGGGGTCGGGTCCTCCAGGTACTCGAGGACGCCCTCGAGGCGCCGGCCGATCCGGACGGAGGTGTCCACGCTCCAGGCGCCGTTCGGGTCGATGCGCAGCGGCAGGTCCGGGAACTCCGCGCGGAGTGCCTCGACGGCGTCGGCCTCGCGGTCCGGCGCGAAGACACCCGCCTTGAGCTTGAGCGCGGTGAAGCCGTAGCCGTCGACCATCCGGCGCGCCTGCTCGACGATGCCCTCCGGGTCCAGCGCGGCGCCCCACCCGTCGTCGGGCCGGCCGGGATGCCCGGCCCACTTGTAGAAGAGGTAGCCGCTGAAGTCGACGGAGTCGCGGACGGCGCCGCCGAGGAGGTCGCTGACCGGGACACAGAGGAGCTTTCCCTGGATGTCGAGCGCGGCGACGTCGAACGGCGACAGGACCCGGTCCGAGGTGGAGGAGCCCGTGACCATGCCGCTCATGCCGTGGCCGCCCTCGATGGTGTCGGTCGCCAGCGCCCGCGCGATCCTGGCGCGGAGGGCGTTGATGTTGAACGGATCGACGCCCACGACCGCCTCGGCGGCGAGGCGGAGCCGCGCGATGTGCCCGGCGTCGCCGTAGGTCTCGCCCAGTCCGCTGATGCCCGCGTCGGTGTGCACCTGCACGATCGCGCGCAGCGCGTAGGGCTCGTGGACGCCCACCGTGTTCAGGAGGGGCGGGTCGGCGAAGGCGACCGGTGTGATGGTCACCCCGTTGATCGCCACCTGTCGGCGGTGCTCGGACAGCTGGCTGGATGCGGAGTTGACCGGCGCGGTGGGCATGGGCGGCCCTTTCGGTGGGGACGGGCTGATCGGGGTCGTTCCCACGCTATGCGCCGCGATCCATGCCTGTCCAAGCTAATATGTGCACCAAACCATGCAAGGAGTGCATCGATGTTTTCCCTCATCCAGCTCGAGTCCTTCGTCGCCGTCGCCGAGGAACTGCACTTCGGGGCCGCCGCCGCGCGCCTGAACATGACCCAGCCGCCGCTGAGCCGGCAGATCCAGCTGCTCGAACGCGAACTCAACGCCCAGCTGTTCCTGCGCAGCAGCAGGAGGGTCGAGCTGACCGAGGCCGGACAGACGCTGCTGCCGAGCGCCCGCAGGATCCTGGACATGTGCCGCAAGACGGACCTCGACGTGCGGCGCGTCGCCACCGGCGACGCCGGTTCCATCGTCATCGGCTACACGGCGATCGCGGGCCAGTCAGAGCTCCCCGCGATCCTGCGGCTCGCCCGCGAGCACATGCCGGGCGTGTCCCTGGTGCTGCGGGAGGCGGTCTCCACGGACCAGCTCGACATGTTGGCCACCGGCGCAATCGACGTCGGGCTGCTGCGGCCCATCGTCTCGCGGTCCGGCCTGGTGACCCGGCCGCTGCTCGAGGACCGGCTGGTGGTGGCCCTGCCGGCGGGGCACGAGCTGCTGACCGGCAGGGGCGTGTTGCTGCGCCAGCTCGACGGGCTCCCGCTGATGATGTACTCCAGCGCGGAGGCGCGGTACTTCCACGACCTGGTGACCCGGCTCTTCGACAGCGCCGGCGCGCACGCGAACGTCACCCAGTTCGCCAGCCAGGTGCCGGCCCTGCTGGCCTTCGTCGCGGCCGGGCTCGGCGTCAGCCTGGTCCCGGCCTCGACCATGGAGTGGGCGTCGCCCGGCGTGGGTTTCGAGGAGCTCGCCGGCCCGGCGGGGCTCGCGGACCTGAACCACGCGGACCTGCACATCGCGTGGAACGAGGCGTCGATGAACCGCGCCGTGGCGAAGCTGCTGCCGCTGGTGCTGGCCGGGCACGGGGACGGCGCGGACGCCACGGGCGGGGACGCCCCCGACGCAGGTCGCGACACGGAGGCCGGTACCGGTGCGGATGGGGGCTCCGCGACCGACGCGGGTTCCGGGACGGGGGCGGAAGGGGGCTCCGCGACGGACGCGGGTCCCGGGACCGGGACCGGGGCAGGTCCCGGCTCGGGGGGCGGCTAGGTTTTCGCGGCGGAGCGCTTCCGCGCCGCGCGCTCCTGCTGCTCGTCGTCGCGTCCCGTCCAGATCTTGACGACGGCCCACGCGACGGCGGTCAGCGGCACGGCCAGCACCGCGCCGACCAGGCCGCCGAGCACGGTGCCGATGGTCAGCGCGAGCAGGATGACGAGGGCATGCAGGTTCAGGGCCTGGGCCATCACCACGGGCTGCAGGAAGTTGCCCTCCAACTGGTTGACGAGGATGACGACGCCCAGGACGATCAGCGCCACCACGGGGCCGTTCGCGACAAGCGCGACGAGGGTGGCCAGGATGCCCGCGAAGGTCGCGCCGACCAGGGGGATGAACGAGGTGATGAAGACGATGACGGCCAGGGGCAGCGCCAGCGGGACCTGCAGGATCCAGAGGGCGACGCCAATGGCGACGGCGTCCACGAGGGCGATGGTCGCGGTCCCGCGGATGTAGCCGCCGAGGGTCTCGACGGTCCGGGTTCCCGAGCTGCGCCACCTCGTTTCGTTGCGCCGCGGAACCCAGCTGAGGAAGAACTCCCAGATCCGGTCGCCGTCCTTGAGGAAGAAGAAGAGGATGACCAGCAGCAGGACCAGACCGGTCAGGAAGCTGCCGGCTGCGGAGAGCCCGCTGAGCGCGCCGGCCCCAAACTGGCTGGAGGCCAAGAAATCGGTGGCGGTCTGGATGGCGCTGTCGATCTGTTCCTGCGTGATGGTGACGGGCAGGTTCCGGATCATGCCCTGGGCCTCGTTGAACCCCTCGACGCCCTGCTCGACGAGCGTCGGCCATTCGGCGCGGACGGCGAAGACGATGCCCGTGCCGATGCCCCCGAGCACCACCAGCGAGCCGAGGAACACGGTCCAGGCGGCCAGCAACGGTGACATGAACCGGCGCATGAGCCGCACGAGGGGCCAGAGGGCGCTGGCGAGGATGAGGGCGATGAGCAGCGGCAACACGGCGAGGCTCAGTTGGAGGAGCGCGTAGACGGCCGCCCCGGTGAGGACGATCACCACCAGCAGCTGCGTGGCGCGGGTCCCCGCGCGGCCGAGCGCGTCGCTCCACATGGAGGCGAGCCGCTCGCGTCCGGCGGAGGTGTCGGCGTGTGCCTCGAGGGCCGCGGCGCCGGCCGGGGCGCCGTCGGCCGCGGGGTCGCGGCGGCGGCGCTTGCTGAAGGGGCGGAACGACATGGGACTCCTCTGGCTGGTGGTTCCCCAACTCTAGTTGAGCCGCGGGGAGGCCCGGCGCGGGCTAACCCCGCGGCGGCGTCCGCCGATAGTCGCGATCGGGCGCCGGCGCACCGGGCCGGCGGACTTCCCGCCCGCGACACAGGAGCACCGACCGACCATGCACCACGCCACCACCCGCGGACGTCCCCCGCTCCGCCGTCTGGGAGCGGCCTGCGCCGCCGCCCTCCTCGTCCCGGCGCTCTTGGCCGGGCCCGTGTCCGCCGCACCGTTCGTGTCCCCGCCCGCCGCGCCGCCGGCCCCGACATCCGTTGCCGGGTCCCTCCCCGCGGCGGCGACGGCCTCGAAGCTGCGCAAGACGACGACGCGGCTCAATCTGCGCCGCGGCGCGACGACGGGCTCGCCGGTCCTCGTCACCCTGCCGCGGGGCGCGATCGTCACGTTGACGGCCACCCGGTCCGGCTGGCACCGCGCCACGTTCCGCGGCAAGACCGGCTGGTTCTCGTCGAAGTACAGCACGGTCGTCGCCGACCGGCCCGGCCGGGAGATCTACATCGACGGCGCCTACACGAGCAACCGGGCGGGCCTCGCGGACCGCTACTGGACGCGGCTCGCCGGCGCCGACGTCTTCGAGAGCACGGGAGGGCGGGTCCGGGTGGGCGACCTGCCCCGCAACTCGGTCGTCTACCGCGACCTCGCCCGCGAGCGGCAGGCCGGCGGCGTCCGCGGCTGGGTGTTCGTGCGGACGCAGGGCATCGCTGGCTGGATGAGGAACTCCACGCTGCAGCGCAAGTCCACGGCTCCGGCGTCGTCGGCCGCGTACACCCGCGCCAAGGTGCGGTCCCAGAGCAACGGCCGGCTGCCTGCGGCCGCGCTGGTCGCCATCCCGTGGGATCGGGAACGGACGCTCATCGCCGCCCCGGCCCTGCGCGACCTGACCCGCCTGAACACGGCCTTCAGGCGCGCCTTCGGCCGCAACCTGGACGTCGACCTGGCCTACCGGACGCTCGACACGCAGCGCTACCTCTACCGCGAACTCGGCCCGTACATCGCGGCCCGGCCGGGCACCTCCAACCACGGCTGGGGCCTGGCGGTCGACTTTCCCGAGACCAGGGACTACGGCTTCTCCGGCAAGTACTACACGTGGCTGAAGGCGAACTCGAAGAGGTACAACTGGGTGCACCACCGCTATCTCGAGCAGGGCAGCCCCTACGCGGAGGCGTGGCACTTCGAGTACGTGGGCCGCTGAGGCGGCGGCTCAGGACGGTGGCGGGTCGTCCTCGTCCAGGAGCAACGGGGCCAGGGGCACCACAACCACGGCCCGGTGCTGACGGTGCGCGAGGCGCATGGCGACGGATCCATTGATGAGTTCGCGGAGCGTCTCGCGCGTGGTCGAGCCCCGGGTGCCGACGATGATGAGTTCGGCGTCCACCCGCTCCGCCACCCGGGCCAAGGCCGCAGCCGGCTCCCCCGCCTCGATGTGGGAGCTCCAGGGCACCGGCCGGTCGCCGACCTGCAGGTCGATCCGCCGCGCGAGCCCCGGATCGAACTCGTCCGGCGCGTCGCCGACGCTGTCGGCGTCGACCGGAAGGGAACGCCGCGCGAGTGGGTCGCCGTCGGGTGCGGCGTCGACCGGGTAGCGGGTTTGGTTGACCTGCACGAAGTGCAGGTGCGCGCCGAAGCGCTCGGCCACCCGGATGGCCTCCTCCGCGACGGCGTCCGGCTGGCCCGGGAAAACGCCCGCCACGAGGGTGGGCCGCCCCTTCGTCATGACGTTGCCCTTCGTCTCTCCCCCCACGGGTTCGGTGGCGCGGACGGCGCGGCGCCCGCCCCTCCGCCCGGTGCTCAGCCCAGTATGCGCCCGGGAGGGCCGTCGCCGAAAGACCCCGGCGGACCGGACGGGTAGCCTAGGCGCATGAGCGATGCGGATGACGTGGCGGGGCGCTTCTGGGGAGACGACGAGAGGCCGGGCCACCCGTGGCTGCGGTTCTCCGAGGACGGGCGCGTGCACGGTTCGGACGGATGCAACATGCTGTCGGGGCCGTGGCGGTCCGTGGGCGACGCCGTCGAGGTCGGTCCGATGATGACGACGCGCCGCTATTGCGAGGGCGTCGACACCTGGCTCTCCGGCGTCGAATCCGTGCGGGTGGACGGCGGGGAGCTCCTGGCCTTCGGCGCCGACGGCGCGCGGATCGGCGCCCTGCGCGCGTCCGCGCCGTCCTGACCCGGGGCGACGGCGGAGGGCCGGCGTCCCCGAGCGGGAGCCGGCCCTGCGCCGTCGTGTGGGTGCCGCGCGGTGGCGCGGCGGGGTGCGTCAGTCGGCGATGTACATGAGGCGCTTGTTGACGAACTCGTCCATGCCCAGCGGGCCGAGCTCGCGGCCGAAGCCGGAGCGCTTGACGCCGCCGAAGGGCAGCTCGGCGGACTCGCCGGCCGGGACGTTGACGTTGGACATGCCGACCTCGAGGCCCTCGGCGATCCTGCGCGCGCGCTCGGGGTCGGTGCTGAAGACCGCCCCGCCGAGCCCGTACTGGGTGTCGTTGGCCAGGGCCAGCGCCTCCTCGTCGCTCGAGACCTTGTAGACCACCGCGACGGGGCCGAAAAGCTCCTCCGCGTAGGCGCGCATCTCCTGCGTGATGCCCGTGAGGACGGCCGGTTCCAGGTAGGCGCCGGGGCCCTCGAGCAGGCGTCCGCCGGCGTGGAGGGTCGCGCCCTTGTCCACGGCGTCCTGGACCTGCTCGGCGAGGCCCTCGGCGGCGGCGCGGGACGACAGCGGGGCGAACGTCCCCTCCGCCTCCTCGGCCGGGTTCCCCGGGCGGAGGCCCTTCGCCTGGCTGGTCAGCTCGGCGACGAAGTCGTCGAAGATATCCTCCATGACGATCATGCGCTTGTTGGAGTTGCAGGCCTGCCCGGTGTTCTCGATGCGGGTCTGCCACGCCAGCTCCGCGGCGGCCTTCACGTCGTCGGTGTCCAGCACCACGTACGGGTCGGACCCGCCGAGTTCCAGCACGGCCTTCTTCAGGTTCTTCCCGGCGAGCTCGCCGATGATCGCGCCGGCGCGCTCGGAACCGGTCAGCGAGACGCCTTGGATGCGCGGATCGGCGATGATGTCCGCGATCTGCGCGTGGCTCGCGAAGACGTTGACGAACGCGCCCTTCGGCAGGCCGGCGTCGTCCATGATCTTCTGGATGGCCAGCGCCGACCGCGGGCAGGACTCGGCGTGCTTGAGCACGATCGTGTTGCCCAGCATCAGGTTCGGCGCCGCGAAGCGCGCGACCTGGTAATAGGGGTAGTTCCACGGCATGACGCCGAGGAGGGGGCCGACCGGCAGCTTCTGCACGACAGCTTGGGCCCCCCCGAACGTCTTGATCGGCTGGTCCGCGGCCAGGCCCGGGCCTTCCGTGGCGAAGTAGTTGAAAATGTCCGTGCAGAACTCTGCCTCGCCCTTGGACTGCGAGAGCGGCTTGCCCATCTCCTCGGTGATGGTGGCGGCGAGCTCGTCGGCGCGCTCGGAGAAGAGCTCGGCGATGCGGGAGACGACCTTGGCCCGCTCCTCGATCGGCACGTCCTTCCAGGATCGGTAGGCGTCGTGCGCGGCGGTGAGGGCTTCTTGGACCTCCGCGTCCGTGGCCGTCGGGAAGGTCTCCACGACCTCGCCGGTGGCGGGATTCAGGACACGGTAGCCGGGTTCAGCGGACGAATGGGCGGTGGCGGTCACAGCCGGACTCCTATCTGGTAAACCTCGCGGCGGAACGGATGAAAAGCCGCGGTACTTGCCATCATGTCGTGAAAGGACTGATTTGTGAATCCGCTCACGCACGGGGCAGGATATGCGCCCGCGCCACACGGTCTTGCCCGGTCGGCGGGGTGGTGGGACGCTGGCGGCATGCCTTCCGAAGAGGACGTCCGTCGCCTCTGCCTGGCCTACCCGGGCGTCGTCGAGCGCCCGAGTTGGGGGCGTCCCGCGTGGTTCGCGCGGACGCTGATGGCCAGGATGTGGGACGACGGCGTGCTCACGGTCAAGACGGACGAGCGGGAGGCCCTGGCCGCCGCCGGGCCGGACACCTACTTCTGGACACCCCACCACGAACGGTCCCCCGGGTTGCTGCTGGTGCGGCTGGACCGGGTGGATCCGGGGGAACTGGCGGAGCTCCTCGACGAGTCCCACCGCCTCGCGGGTCCGGCGCGGAGGGCTCCCGGGGCGGGCCCGGCGTAGGCGGCGCATGGCGTAGGCAGCGCCGGGGCGGGCCGCGCCGCAGCGGTCGGAGGCGGTCAGAAGCGCGAGGAGCTGCCGGAACCGGAGAAGCTGCCGCCGCTGGCTCCGTACCCGGTGGACCCGCCGCTTGCCGCGGACCGGTCGGACGTCACCTCGTTCTGGCCGGCCGAATAGCCGGACTGGAAGGACAGCAGGGTGAAGTAGTGGTGGGCCGGATAGGCCGCGTCGAGGATGCCCACGCCGCGCGGTCGCGGGGCGGAGGACTCCTGCCGCGCCTTCTCCATCTGCCGCCGCATCGTCTGCGCCTCGTCCGACGATTTCGCGAAGGCGTCGATCACCGTCTCCGCGTGCCGCCCGAGCAGCTCGGAGAACCCGTCGCGCGCCGCCTTGAGGCTGTCCAGCGCCTGGTCGGGGGTCAGTGAGCCGTCCCCGAGGGCCGCGCCCCAGCTCTCCAGGTTCCGCCGTGCCGCGTCGCGGTAGGCCAGGAGCGCAGTCCCGGTGGAAGAATCGCGGAGCGCATCAGCGCCGCCGGGCGCCTCGTCGAGGCCGTCGAGGTCGCGGCGGAAACCCTCGGTCTGCCGGTCCCAGGCCTCGGCCCACCGGGCGGCGCGGTTGAGGAGGTCGTTGGAGTCCGCGATGACGTCGTCGAGCGCGTCGAGCCGCACGGCATCGTCCGCGTAGCGTTCCGCGTCGAGGACCGCGGCCTTGGTCGACCGCTGTTTCCTGGTGGTCGCCTCCAGACCGGCCTTCAGGTCGTGGAGCTCCCCAAAGGCGCTCCTGAAGTTCCGGTACCGCTCCAGGACCAGGGCGCCGTACTTGGAGTCGGCGGGGATCGTGTTGGCGTTGAGCTCGGTCACGTCGAGATCCATGGTCACGTTGCTGTAGCTCGTGGTGCCGCGCTCCAGCGCCGCGGCAAAGCGGGCGCGGTTGCGTGCGCGGGTCCAGACGTAGCCCGCGGCCGCGCCGCCGCCGACCAGGACCGCCGCGCCGCCGAGCACGTAGGTGAGCGGGGAGCGGTACCACGGCCTGTTCATGACCGCGGCCGCGGATTCGACGCCGCGGATCGCGGCATCGGTCCACTGGGCGTCGCGGAGCAGGTCGTAGGTCGATTCCTGGATGTCGGTGCGCTGCTCCGGGGAGACCTTGCGGTCCTCGCCCATGTACGTGCCCACGTGGCGGCCGTCCGGGTCGAAGGCGAAGAGGAAGAGTCCGTCGGCCCACTTCTGGCCGTCGGCGCTGATCCACTCGGGATGCTGATCGCGGGCGAACGCGAGCACGCGTTCGTTGAAGTTGTCCTCGGCGCCGCCGCGTTCCGTGAAGACCGCGACCTTGGTGGGTTCGTGGAAGTCGATGGCCTCCAGAGCCGGCAGCAGCGTGTTCCGGTCGAGGACGCCGGCGGTGTCCTCGACGACGATCTCGGTGGGCCCGTCGGCCAGCGCGGCCGGGGCCGGGCCCAGCGCGCCGAGCAGCAGCAGCAATCCGGCGGCCGCCGCGCGCCACAGGGCGGGGCGGCGGCGTCCGGAGGCCGCGGCGCGGCGGGGTCTGGAGGCCGCCGGGCCGCCGGTCCGCGGATCGCCGCCGCGCGTCGTCGGACGGCGTGCCGGGGCGCCGCTCATCCTCAAGCCGCGTGCCTCAGTGGGGCGGGCTCTGTCCATGTGGTCCGTCATGGTGCGTGTCGTCACGGTTCCCCCTCTGCCGAGCCAGCCGGCTCGGGGCCGGCGGTGCGGCCGGCGATGGTTGGGCTGGACGGTCGCGCCGCGGCGCGGTGCGGCACGACCGGTTGGCGGTGGCTACGCCTCGGCGACGCCGCGCCAGAGGTCGATGCCGGTCTCGCCCGACGTGATGCGGTCGATCAACCGGAGCTCGTCCTCGGTGAAGGCCGTGTTGGACAGGGCGCCGAGATTCTCATCCAGCTGCGCCGTGGAGGACGCGCCCAGCAGCACCGAGGTGACGCCTCCCTCGCGCAGTAGCCACGCGATGGCCAGCTGCGCGAGGCTCTGTCCGCGCATCTTCGCCACGCGCGCCAGGTCGCGCGCCTTCTGCAGGTTCTCCTCGGTCAGGTGGCCCTCGAGCGAGGTGCGTCCGCCCCCCGGCACCGCGTCCTGGTTGTCGAGGTACTTATCTGTCAGCAGCCCCTGCGCGAGCGGGGTGAAGGCGATGGAACCCATGCCGCTGCCCGCGAGCATCTCGAGCAGGCCATCCTCGACCCAGCGGTTGAGCATCGAGTAGGACGGCTGGTGGATCACCAGCGGCGTGCCCAGTTCGCGGGCGACCTGCACGGCGGCTCGGGTCCGCTCGGGTGAATAGGAGGAGATGCCGACGTAGAGGGCCTTCCCCTGCCGGACCAGCCGATCGAGCGCGTCGACCGTCTCCTCGATGGGGGTGTCGGGATCCGGGCGGTGGGAGTAGAAGATGTCCACGTAGTCCAGGCCCATGCGCCGCAGCGACTCGTCGGCCGAGGCGACGATGTACTTGCGCGACCCGAGCCTCCCGTACGGGCCCGGCCACATGTCCCAGCCCGCTTTCGACGAGATGATCAGCTCGTTGCGGTACGGCTTGAAATCCGTGCGCATCATGCGGCCGAAGTTCTCCTCGGCGGAGCCGTAGGGCGGGCCGTAGTTGTTGGCCAGATCGAAGTGCGTGATGCCTTGGTCGAACGCGTGGCGCAGGATCTCCCGCTGGGTATCGAAGGGACGGTTGTCCCCGAAGTTCCACCACAGTCCCAGGCTGACGGGCGGGAGCATCAGGCCGGACGCGCCGACCCGCCGGTAGCCGAAGTGGTCGTACCGGTCCTCGGCCGCGACGAACGGCCGGTGGGTCTCGGGAACGCGGTCGTAACGGACGTCTTCTGACATGGGAGCCTCCGGATCGGGTGCGGGTGTCTAGGAGCCATGCTACGCGCCGGGTCGGGCGGCGAGGCGTCAGGGGCAGGGCTTCCAGCTCTTTCCGCCCGGGGCGTAGCAGCGGGGCCCGTTGTAGCCCGGGTAGGGGTTCGACGCCGCCGGGGGACTCGGCTTCTTGGGCGGGGCCTGCCGGGGCCGGGCCGCCTCCCTGGCCGCAGCGGCCTGCTGGGCGGCCCTGGCTGCCGCGGCCTGCTCCGCGGCGGCCCGCTGGTTGGCCGCGCGGATGGCGGCCGCCTTTTCCGCGGCAGCGCGTGCGGCGGCGGCCCTCTGTGCCGCGGCGGCTTTCTCCGCGGCGGCGCGTGCGGCCGCGGCCTTCTGTGCCGCGGCCCGCTCGGCGGCGGCCTTCTTGGCCGCGGCCTTGCGCTGAGCGGCCTCCGCCTTCAGAGACGACTCGGCCTTCGCCAGACGCCGGTGCTCGGCGGTGCCCGCGGCGATGGCGGTGGTGAGGACGGCCGATTGGGAAGCCAGGTCCGCCGGGCCATAGGCGGCCCGGAAGACGGTCCCACCGGACAGCGCTGCGCCCTTCACCGCTCCGTGGAGGGACTTCGCCGCTGCCAGGGCGGCCGCCGCGGCGGCTACCCCCTCCGCCGCCCCGGCCACGTCCGTGGGCGCCACGGCCGCCAGCTCTTCGAGCGACCGGGCGGCCGTGCCCACCGCAGCGGGCAGGGTGCATTCGACGGCCGGGTCGTAGAAACCGGCGCCGGCGGACTTGGCCCGGGCTTGCGCGCTCAGGACCTCGTCGTGGAACCGGCTGTTCGGCTGGTAGAGCACGGCGACACCGAGGCCGGCGGCAGCAATGTCGGCGTTGACGAGCGTGCCGGATTCGAAGACACCGGCCAGGGTCCGTCCGTAGCGATCCGTGCGCTCGACGTCGTACTCGAGAGTCACCGTGGAACCGGCGGGCAGCCGGTCCTCCAAGTAGGCGGACGCCTCGGGTCCCAGGCATTCCACCGGCGCGTTGGGGTCCTTGGTTTCCGGCGTGTCGATGTTGAGCAAACGCACGGTGGTCTCGGTCCCGCCGACCGAGGCGACGAGCGTGTCGCCGTCGATGACCCGGACGACCGTTGCGCGGTCCCCGTCGCCGGACGTGGCCATTGCGATCCCGCCTGCGGCCGTCCCGACCACGAGGGCCCCCACGACTCCCGCGGCGATCTTGCCGCCGGCGCTGGCCCCCTGAAATGCCGAAATCAAACCCACGGTATTGCCCCCAAGATGAAGTGTGCGGATGTTGGCCTTAAGCTACCCCACCGGACCGACACGTCGGCACCGCCCGGCGGGGGAACGTGCCCGCGCGCCGCGGTCCGCGTCATGTCCACCCCAGCCGACCGAGGACCTCGGCCGCCAGGCGGTGGCCCACGACCGGCCCCATGGTCAGCCCCGCGGCGCCGAAGCCCGCGTTCACCCAGACGTGTTCGTCCACCCGGCGCACGACGGGAAGGCCCGCGCCCGCCGCGCCGGCGGCGGGGTCCGCGGACACGGGCCGGATGCCCACGCGCGTCTCCAGGACGGTCGCGTCGGCGAGCCCCGGAGCCAGGGACAGGACGCCGTTGTACAGCATCCGCTGCCCCGCGGCCGTGGCCCGCGCGTCGATCCCGGATCCGGATTCCCGGGTCGCGCCGAAGACCACGCGCGAGTCGTCGAACGCGACCAGGTAGACGTCGGACAGCGGGTGGACGCTCGGCCACCGGGACGTGTCCAGCCCGTCGGCCCGCAGGTGCAGGATCTGGCCGCGCTGGCCGGTGACGCCCACGCGGACGCCAAGGGGCCGCAGCACCGCGTCCGTCCAGGCGCCGGCGGCGACCACCACCGCGTCCGGCTCGATCGACACGCCGTCGGACTCCACGCGGACCCGCCCCGTGTCCCCGGCGCCCGGGACCAGGCGCGCCGGGGCGCCCCGGACCGTGGCGCCGAGATCCGCCGTCGCGCGCAGCAACCCGCGGCGCAGGAGCCGTCCGTCGACCCGCGCCGCCCCGCTGAGATACAGCCCGGCGAGGCCTGGCCGCAGCGGCGGAACGAGGCCGACGGCGCGGTCCCCGTCGACGCGCTCGAGGGTGCCGGCGACGCCCGATCCGGCGATGCGCGGCCGGATCCGGGCCGCCGCTGCGTCCACGACCGCCGCGTCGTCGTTCATGAGGAGCCCGCCGGTGACGCGGTAGCCGACCTCGCGGACGCCGTGCTCGGCCAGTTGCGCCAACAGGCGCGGGTAGTGTTCGGCGCCGTCGGCGTACAGGCGGTAGAACTCGCCGCCGGCGGCCGTGGCCCAGGGCATGATGATGCCGGCCCCGGCCATCGTCGCCGCGCCGGGCGCGCCCGCGTCGATGACGGTGACGCGGGCGCCCGCGCTGGCGAGCGAGAAGGCGGTGGAGGCGCCGGCGACCCCGGATCCGATCACGGCGACGTGCGGCGCGAAGGCTGTCCCGGATCCCATGGCTTCAGGTTAGCCGTCGCGTCGGCCCACGCGAGGAAGCACCGGCCGTAGCGGACAAGAGGCGTCAAACCGCTACGATCGGTGCTCCCGGTCACTCGCACCTTGAGAAGGCGCTTTCAGATTAGGGCGGCTTCCTTGGAGTCCGCTGTGCGCCGGGTGGGAGTCCCGTGGACGGGTTCTGCGCCCAGCCCCCGCGGCCCGCGCGTCTAGTAGTTCGACGGCGGGTCGGAGGCGGGGAACGACTCGTCCTCCCACTCCTCGACCAGCTCCTCGTCGTGGTCGTGGCGCAGGTCCGCAGCGGCCTTCGCCGCGGCGGCCGCGGATACCGGGGGCTCGTCTCCGGGGTTGATCCCGCCGGCGACCGGCGTGGGGAGGTCCTCGGCGGGGGTCCCGCGGACGGTGTCGTTCATGGCGTTCTCCTGACGTCGCGCTGCCGATGCCACCAGTCTCCCGCCGCCCGGGGCGGCTGTCGAGGGGACGCGGCGGGGAGGCCGTTAAATGAGACGAGCACCGACCGGACGGCAGTTGGGGGGATAGCCGTGGTTCCGGTCGGTGCTCTCATCACTCGCACCTTCATGAGGTAGTTATTACTGTAGGAACCAAAGCTTGGCGTTAGCTGGCAAATGAGTCAGAACGACGTGTGAATCCCCGGACCTTCTTCGCGCCGGCGCAAGATCAGCGCGTCGCCCTGGCCGCCTCCGCCACACAGGGCGACGACGCCGATGCCACCCCCGCCGCGGCGCAGCGCCAGCGCCTGGTGCAGGGCCAGCCGCGCGCCGGAGGCGCCCACCGGGTGGCCCAGCGCGATCGCCCCGCCCTCGCGGTTGATCGCCGCCGGATCCACCCCGAGGTCCCCGGCGGACTGGAGCACCACCGAGGCGAAGGCCTCGTTGATCTCCAGCAGGTCCAGGTCGGCGACGGCCAGCCCCTCCCGGGCGAGCGCCGCCAGGATCGCGTCGCTCGGCTGGGAGTGCAGGGACCCGTCCGGCCCGGCCGTCTGGCCGTGCGCACCGATCTCGCAGAGCCACTCCAGCCCCGCCTCCTCGGCGGCGGCCTTCGACGCCACCACGACGGCGGCCGCGCCGTCGGAGAGCTGCGAGCTGGACCCCGCGGTGATGGTCGCGTCCGCTTCCCGCGAGAAGGCGGGCTTCAGCGCGGCCAGGCCCTCCGCCGTCGTGCCCGGGCGGACGCCCTCGTCGTCGGCGACCAGGACGGGTCCGCCGCGCCGCTGCGGCACTTCGATGGGGGCGATCTCCTCGGCCAGGACATCCCGGGCCGCGTCGGCGCGCTGGTGGGACCGGGCGGCGAGCTCGTCCTGGGCCGCGCGGCCGATGCCGCGCTCGGCGTTGCCCCGATCCGTGGTGCCGCCCATCAGTTCGCCGCTCACCGGATCCTGCAGCCCGTCGTGGTTCAGCGCGTCCTGCATCGGGGCGTCCCCCAGTGCGACGCCGGCGCGCAGCCCCTTCACCAGGTGCGGCGCGTTGGTCATCGACTCCATGCCCGCGGCGACGATGAAGTCCGCCTCGCCGGCGCGGATCATCCGCGCGGCGTCGATGACCGCGGTCAGCCCGGAGAGGCACAGCTTGTTGATGGTCACCGTCGGGACGTCCCAGCCGATGCCGGCGCCGAGGGCCGCCTGCCGCGCGGGCCCTTGGCCGGATCCGGCGAGGATGACCTGGCCGACGATGACGTGTCCGACGCGTTCCGGCCCGACGCCGGAGCGCTCCAGGGCGTGGCGGATCGCGTGGCTGCCGAGCTGCGTCGCGGTCAGCGGAGCCAGGGCCCCGCGGAACCTGCCGAACGGCGTGCGCGCGCCGGAGAGGATGACGGGGGTGTTGTCTCGCATGGTGTTCCCTTCGCTCAGCGGTTGAAGGCGGACAAACCGGTGATGGACCGTCCGATGATCAGCGCCTGGACCGTCTCGGTGCCCTCGTAGGTGTGGATCGCCTCGATGTCGGCGATGTGGCGGGCGATCCGGTTCCGCAGCAGGATCCCGTTGCCGCCGAGCAGGTCGCGGGCGTTGGCGGCGATTTGGCGGGCGGTCCGGGTGCACGTGTACTTGGCGAGCGAGGCCTGCACGGGGCTGAGCTCGGAGCGCTCCTCGAGCCGCGTCATCTGCAGAACCATCAGCTGCATGGTCGCGAGTTCGGAGTGCATCCGCGCCAGCCGCTCCTGGACGATTTGCGAGGCCGCGAGCGGGCGGCCGAACTGCGTGCGCTGCGCCGCGTACTGCACGGCCGTCTCGTAGCAGGCGGTCGCGTGCCCGACGGCGGACCACGCGACACCGAGGCGCGTGGCGAACAGGACCTGTGCGGCGTCCTTGAACGAGCGGGCGCCCGGCATGACGTTGGCGTCCGGCACGAAGACGTCGTCCAGGCGGATGTGGGCCTGCCAGATCGCGCGGAGGCTGAGCTTGCCCTCGATCGTGGTGCCCGTGTAGCCCTCCGACTCCTGCGGGACGATGAAGCCGCGGACGTCCCCCTCATCGTCGCGCGCCCAGACGATCGTGACGCCCCCGGTGGAGCCGTTGCCGATCCACTTCTTCTCGCCGCTGATCTGGTAGCCGCCCGCGACGCGCGTCGCGCGGGTCTCCAGCGAGACGGAGTCGGAGCCGTGGGTCGGTTCCGTCAGCGCGAACGCCCCCAGCACCTGCGCCGTCGCGAGCCTCGGGACCCATTCGGCGATCTGCTCGGGGGAGCCGCAGAGAGCGACCGAGCGCAGCGCCAAGCCCGCCTGGACGGCCCCGATGGTGCCCACCGAGCCGTCGCCGCGGGAGAGCTCCATGTTGACGAGCCCCGCGGCCAGGGTGCTCATGGCGGGGTAGCCGTCCACGTCGACGCCGTCGCGCAGGAGGTCCAGCTCCCCGAGGCGGGTCGCCAGGTGGAAGGGGTAGTCCGCGGCGTCCCAGTACCTGTCGATGACCGGTCGCACCTCCTTCAGGGAGAAGGCCCGCGCGCGGTCCCAGTACGCGCGGTCCGCGGCCGGGATGTCGCGGAAGAGCCCGGCGGGATCGACGTCGACCTCACCCCAGAGCTCGTAGTCGGGCTCGACGACGCCGCCGGGGAAACGATCCTCGGGTGCGGGTGCGTCCCGGCCCGCCTCGGCGGCGGGGGAGGCGGAGGTGGTGGTGTCGTGCGCGGTCATGGGGGTCCTTCGGGCTGGCCGGCACGTCGGCGCGGCGGGCGCGGCGGCGTGCCGGGGTCGGCGGTCGTCTGCCCTCAGGATGCTTGAAACTGAAGTTCACGTCAAGGTACTGAGTTTCAACGCGTGCCGACCGGCCCCGGCGTGCCTACCGGTTCCCGCCGTGCCTGCGGGTGTCCGGCGCGCCTACCGGTGCTCGAGCGCGCCGCGCACGGCCGCGAGCACCGCCTCCGTGCCGGCCGAGGGGTCCAGCACCGCCACCACGACGTCGGGGCGCCGTCCCCGCGGCCCGTCGGCGCCGGGGTCGGGCGCGAGCCCGTCGGCCGCGCCGTCGCCCTCCACGCCGCGCGCCCCCGGCCGGCCGGCCGGGCCCCCGAAGCGCGGCGCGAAGAGGTGCGCGAGTGCCCGGAGCTCCGCGGCCAACTCGGCGCGGATGGAATCGGCGGGCGAGCGCAGCCAGCTGCGCAGATAGGCGTTGTGCACCGCGACCACGGCGGCGGCGAAGGCGACGGACGCGATCCGCGCGCCGCCGTCGCCGTCCGCGGCCCGCGGGCCGAAGGCCGCGTCGAGGCCGCGCCGGAACGCGTCCTCGTAGCGGTGCGTGCTCACAAGCTCGCGGTCGCGCAGCGCGAGGACCTCTTGCAGGAGGCGGTGCCGCAGCAGGGAGGCGTCCGGGCGCGCGGTGTGGTGGTCGAACACGGCGAGCGCGGCGTCGACCACCGCGCCCGGGGGATCCCGGCGGCCCCGCTCCAGCACCCGGCGGACCGTGTCCATGATGGCCTCCATGTCCGCGAAGACCATGTCCTCCTTCGAGCCGAAGCGGCGGAAGAAGGTGCTCCGGCTCATCCCGGCGGCGGCCGCCAGCTGGTCGACGCTGGTCGCGTCGAAGCCCTGTTCGACCAAGAGTCTCAGGGCGGCGTCGGGGATCGCGGAGGTCGGCGTCATGCCGGTGAATGTAGCACGCGCCCCTAGTGGCGCCGGGACCTGCTGGCCTCCACGGCTTCCGCCAGCTCCGCGAGGCGGTGGGCCCGGGCAGACTCGGCGGGGGTAAACGGCTCGCCCGGCCGGTACGCCCACAGTGGCGTTCCGGAGGACGTCGGCAGCCGCAGCACGGTCCCCGGGGCCGCGTCTGTCGGCGGCAGGTGGACCGGCGCGGCGTCCGCGTCGGGCCCGCCCGTCCGGGAGACGTTGACCGCGGTACCGGAGTGGTGGATGGTCGCCCCGAGCAGCTCGGACAGCGCCTCGGGGAGGGACTCGGGCTCGGCCGCGACCCGGGCGGCCAGGCTGAGGCTGCGGGTCTGCGCGTCGGCCAGCGCCATCGGGGTCGTCGGCCACGCCGCGCGGTCGTGGGCACCGGCAATCCGCAGCGACTCCAGCAGGTCCGCCTCCACCAGACTCGCCGGCGCCGAGACGACCAGCTCGTCGAGCACGGCACCCGTCGCGTCGCCGAGCGGGTGCACGTGGATCGCCAAGATGTTGGCGCCGACCACGGCGAGCTCGTGGGTGACCCGCTCCAACGAGCCGGCCCGGTCGCTCACGCTGAAGCGCAGCCGCCAGAGCGCCTGCGCCTGGTCCATCTCGGCCCGGCGTCGCAGCTGCGGCGCGTGCAGGAAACCGCGCAGGAACCGCGCGGCCGAGGGCTCGGCGACCCAGATCGCCAGGGTGGTGGCGACGACCGTCAGCAGGAGGACCTTCAGGACCAGCGGAAGCTCCAGCTGCACGACGGCGGCGTGTACCGCCAGCTCCAGCGGCAGGATGGCCAGGACCAGGGCCATGGTGCGGCGGAAGCGTGCCGGCTCCGGCGGCTGGCCGCAGTCGGGGCACGCGAGCGGGTGCCGCTCGTGCCGGGAGCTGCCGCCGGACGACAGGCGCCGGGCGCCGGTGAGCCTCTTCATGGGAACAGCATCGCGCGCGCGTGTCACGGCGGTGTTGCGGGGGAGTCACGTTCGTGTGCCGGGTCCGGGGCGGGCCGCGGCCGGGGTCCGGGAAGGGCCGCGGCCGGTGCCGCGCGGCAATGCCCGCCGGTCCGCGCTCGGCGGTGGCGGGGCAGTGCCTCGGCCCGCGCGCGGCTACGCCTGCCGGTCTGTGGACGGTTTCCGGGTCCGGCCCTCGGGCGCCTCCGCGGGCGGGGCCTCGGGACGCGGTTTGCGGAAGAACAGCGTGACGACCGCCGCGGCCAGCGCGACCAGTCCCGGCAGGAGCAGCGACTGGCCCAGGGCCGCGCTGAACGCGGCGTGGAGCGCGTCGGGGACGGCCTGGCCCATCGCCGCCTCGCCCGCGGGCGCGGAGTCCGCGCCCGGCGCCGCGCCAACCGCCGCGGCCCGGCCCTCGGCCGCGATGCGCGACTCCATGAGCGCTGCGATCAGCGCGGATCCAAGCACCGCGCCGACCTGGCGGGTCGTGTTGTAGACGCCCGACCCGGCCCCGGCCTCCGCGTGCCCCAGGTCCCGGGTCGCGGTCATGGAGACAGCGGGCCAGACGCAGGCGCTGCCCAGCCCCATGGCGACCGGTGGGACGAGTAGCAGCCAGAACGGGACGTCGGGGGTCAGCAGCAGCCCGTAGGCCACGATCGCCCCGCCGAAGAGGGCGAACCCGGGGGCCGCCAGGTACTTCGGGTCCACCCGGTTGACCAGCCGCCCGGCCACGGGCGCCAGGACGCCCGCGACGACCGCCATGGGGGCGAGCATCAGCGCCGAGAGCGTCGGGGAGAGGCCGCGGACCGACTGCAGGTAGAGGATCATCGGGAAGCTCATGGCCGTGATGGACAGGCCCATGCCCATGATGGCCACGTTGGCGAGCGAGAAGTTGGCGTTGCGGAACAGACCCAGCGGCAGCAGCGGCTCCTTGCGGTTGAGGCCCTGCCAGAGAAGGAACAGCACGAGCAGGGCGACGCCGCCGCCGATCAGGTGCCACACGGTCAGCCCGCCGGCGATCACGCCCCAGGAGTAGGTGTTGCCCTCCTGGATCCCGAAGACGATCAGGAACATCGCGGCGGCGGACAGGGCCACGCCGAGCAGGTCGAAGCTGCGGCTGTGCCGCGGCAGTTGCGGGACCTTGACCCACACCCGGTAGAAGGCGAAGACCCCGACCGGGATGTTGACGAAGAAGATCCACTCCCATCCGAGGCTGTCCACGAGCAGGCCGCCGGCGATCGGCCCGACGAGCGTCGCGATGCCGGCCACCGCGCCCCACACGCCCATGGCGGCGCCGCGCCGCTGCGCCGGGAACATCCGGGTGATGAACGTCATCGTCTGCGGGGTCATGAGCGCGGCGCCCAGGCCCTGGGCCACGCGCGCGGCGATGAGGGAATCTATGTCGGGCGCCAGCCCGCACCAGAGCGAGGACGCCGTGAAGATCACGAGTCCGGTCAGGTACATGTTCTTGGGCCCGAACCGGTCGCCGAGGCGTCCGGTGATGAGCAGGGGGACGGCGAACGCCAGCAGGTATGCGCTGTTGACCCAGATGACGCCGTTGATGTCGGTGTCCAGGCCGCGCATGATCGCCGGCATCGCGGTGGATACGATCGTCGAATCCACGAGGATCATGAAGAAGCCGATGACCAGCGCCCAGAGCGCCGACCACGACTCCCGGTCCTGGCGGGTCGCGTCGTCGCCCGGGACGCCCGGGGCGGGGGGCTGTTGGGGTGGGGTCACCGGAGAAGCCTACTCCCGCTCCCGGCGGTGGCGCGGGCGTCCCCGTGCGTCCCCGGGCGGTCCGGGCCGGCTAGCGAGTGCGGACCGTGCCGTCGATGCAGGTCACGGCCTGGCCCGCGATCCAGATTCCGCCGGTGTCGGTGCTGATGTCCACGTATCCGGCCCGGCCGAGGCGGGTTCCCTGGCGCACGGTGTACTGCTCCGGGGCCAGGCCGGCGGGGACGAGCCACTGGGCCAGACCCGCGTTGAGGCTGCCCGTCACGGGGTCCTCCGGGAGTCCCTCGCCGGGGCAGAACGCCCGCACCTCGAAGTCCGCGGGAGCGCCGGCGACCGCGGACTGGAAGGCGGCGCCGGCGTCGTCCGCGGTCCTGCCCGGCAGCGGCTCGAGCTCCGCCCGCGCCCCCTTGGGCCGAGGGACCCGGGCGCCGGAGTCATAACGCGCCGCCTCGGTCCCGGGTGCCGTGTGCGCGCCGATGACCCCGACCTCCAGCCCCTCGAGCGCGACGAAGTCCGGCTCCAGCGCCAGCACCGCGTCGGCGTCGCGCAGGAGCAGGCCCGCCCACTGGGGCCCGTTGGCCACCCACTGGTGGTCCAGCACGTCGCCGCGGCGCAGGCCCAGCCCGGCGAGCGCCCATTCCAGGACGTCGTCCTCGAGCGGGCCCGTGCGGACCAGCGGGGGCGCCTTGAGCGCGAGCCGGCGGCCGCCGTCGTCCCCGCCGGCGGCGTCCGTGCGCACCTCGATCAGTCCGGCGCCGCACTCCTGGATCAGCATGCCGGGGCTCGCGGGCCGGCCGCCGGCCTCGAGCCAGGCGTGCGCCGTGCCGAGCGTGGGGTGGCCGGCGAACGGCAATTCGGTGGTCGTGGTGAAGATGCGGACGCGGTAGTCGGCGCCCGGCCGCGTGGGCGGCAGGACGAAGGTCGTCTCCGCGAGGTTGGTCCAGTTCGCGAAGCGGAGCATCTCGGCGTCGGAGAGCCCCTCGCCGTCCAGCACGACGGCGAGCGCGTTGCCCAGGTAAGGGACCGAGGTGAAAACGTCGACCTGCTTGTAGGGGCGGTGCATAAGAGCATCGTGGCACAGGAGGGAGCCCGCGTGGCGCCGCGCGGGGTTCGTGACGCCACTGTTTCGGTTTCGGTTTCGGTTTCGGATCCGGTGCCGGTGGCCCTGGGCCGGGCTACCAGCGGTGGGCGACGTCGATGACGAGGCGCGAGGTCTTCCCCGGCCCCTCGAGGACGAAGGTGCGGAAGGGCAGCCGCGCCCGGACGCCGAGGCCGAACGACGTCTGCCCCTCGAAGCTGCCGAGGAAGGCGATCTGCCGGAAGGTGCGGTAGTCGTCGACGTCGACCACGTGGTAGCGGTCGTCCGGCGTGTACGTGGCCCGGCCGCTGTCGGTGTAGGCGGGAGCGCGGACGATCACCTGCAGGTCCGCCTTGCCCGCGAGCGGGACGTGCCGGCCCTCGCCCTCGGTGTAGACCTTCTTGACGTAGCGGACGTCGTAGCCGCGCACCTTGCCGCGCAGGTCGACGACCATCCGGTCGAAGCAGGCGTGGCGCCCGGCTCGGACGTCGACCACCTTGGCGGTGGAGTATGCGGGTTTGCTGTCCGCCACGGACCCCCACCTGATGCCGCAATAGGGCGCGGCGCCGGCGGGCGAGACGGGGGCCAGCCCCAGCCCCGCCACCAGCAGGGCGCTGACCGCGCCCACCCTCAGTGCTTTCACGTTGACCATCTCCAGATCGGAAGTGTTGGAACGGCACCATAGTGCGCTCGCGCGGGGGCGGAGCGAAAGGGTGCCGCGGGGTTGAGGCGCGAATGTTATGCGTGGTCACGAACGGGGATCGGCCCGGGGGCGTGAGGGGGATAACGGCGGGCCCCGCCGGCCGCGGAACGGCGGGCCCGGGGCGGGTCCGCGCGGGCGGCGCGGGGTCGGTCGGCGGCGGTTCGCGTGGCACCGGCCCCGCGGCGTGTGGAACCCTTGGTGAATGCTCCCTTACCCCGTCCCCTCGACGACGCTGGTCGGCGACTCCCTCGAGGAGTTGGCCTCGGCGGCGACCGTCGAATCCCTGCCCGAGGGCGTGCAACCCTGGGCCGCCGTCGCCATCACCCTGGTCGCGGCCCTCGTGGTCACCCTGGTGCTCGGCCGGATCGTCAAGCGCGTCCTGCGCGGCCACCCGTTGCTGCGGGCGGACGTGAACCGTGCCCGCATCCCGTTCCTGCTGGTCCTCTCGTTCGCGGGCTGCCTGATCGTGCTGCAGGCCACGGCGCCGGACGCGCCCTGGCACGGCGCCGTGGACTTCCTGTTGCTGGTCGGTTTGATCGCCAGCGTCGCGTGGCTGCTGACGATCCTGCTGCACCTCGTGGAGTCGGCGCTGCTCGCGAAGTACCGGACGGACCTTTCCGGGGTGCGCCGGATGGCCAAGCTGCGCACCCAGGTGACGCTGCTCCGGCGCGTC
Source organism: Arthrobacter halodurans (assembly GCF_041877255.1). NCBI lineage: Bacteria > Bacillati > Actinomycetota > Actinomycetes > Micrococcales > Micrococcaceae > Arthrobacter > Arthrobacter halodurans. The sequence goes on along the minus strand of NZ_JBHDLJ010000014.1, from coordinate 36,825 downwards.
GCCACCGCCGTCGTGCTGACGCTTTCCGTCGCGGCGGTCCTGCTGCTGATTCCCCAGGTGCGCGCGCTGGGCGCGGGCATCCTGGCCTCCGCGGGCCTGATCTCCGTGGTCGCCGGTCTCGCCGTGCAGGGGACGCTGTCCAATGTCTTCGCGGGCCTCCAGATCGCGTTCACCGATGCGATCAGGGTGGACGACACCGTGTTCGTCGAGCAGCAGCGCGGGACGGTCGAGGAGATCACCCTGACGTACGTGGTGGTCGCGACCTGGGACGGGCGGCGGCTGATCCTGCCGTCCACGCATTTCACCACCGTGCCGTTCGAGAACTGGTCGCGCGGCTCCGACAACCTCTCCGGCGTCGTGACCCTGGAGCTGAACTGGACCGCGCCCGTGGAGGGCATCCGCAGGCGCGTGACCCAGCTGCTCAACTCGACGGAGCTGTGGGACGGCCGGGAGGACTCGGTGTCGGTGTCGAACGTGGTCGGCGGGCTGATGTCCCTCAGCGTCGTCGTCAGTTCTCGCAGCGCGGGCGACCTGGTGAGCCTGCAGAACATCGTCCGCGAGGGCGTCATCGGCTGGCTGCGCGAGCACCAGGCGGACGCCCTGCCCGAGCCGATCGGCCACCGCCCGCCGGCCTAGGGCTTGGGCGCGCCGGCGACGCTCCCCGGGTTGTGCCCGCGGGCCGGCGACGTTCCCCGGGTTGTGCGGGCCATGGGGAGCCCATGGCGCGCTGAGGCCGGGGAGCGTCGCCCGGGGAAGCGAAGGTCAGGCGAAGTAGACGCCGATCCGGCGACCCTCGATCTGCTCGATCCGGATGTCGATCTCGTAGATGTCGCGCAGCACCTCCGGGCGCATGATCTCCTCGGGGGTTCCCTGGTGGAGCAGCCGCCCCTCGCGCATCGCCAGGATGGTGTCCGAGTAGCAGGACGCGAAGTTGATGTCGTGGATGACCACCACCACCGTCTTGCCGAGGTCGTCCGCGAGCCGGCGGATCAGCCGCATCATCTCCACCGAGTGCTTCATGTCCAGGTTGTTCAGCGGCTCGTCGAGCAGCAGGTAGTCGGTGTCCTGCGCGAGCACCATCGCGATGAACGCGCGCTGCCGCTGGCCCCCGGAAAGCTCGTCCACGAACCGGTCCGCCATCGCCGCCAGGTCGAGCCGCTCCAGGGCCGAGTCGATGTGCGCGCGGTCCTCGACCGTCGGACGCCCTCCCGAGTGGGGGAAGCGGCCGAAAGCGACGAGGTCGCGCACCGTCAGGCGCATGGTGAGCTGGTTCTCTTGGCGCAGGATGGCCATGGTCTTGGCGAGCTCGCGGCTCGGGGTGGCGGCGACGTCGAGCCCCCCGACCTCGACGGCGCCGGCGTCCAGGCCCTGCAGCCGCGAGACGATGCCGAGCAGCGTGGACTTGCCGGCGCCGTTCGGGCCGATGATGGAGGTGACACCGCCGCGGGGGATCCGGGCGGTGACGTCGTCGACCACCAGGTCCGGGCCGTAGGACTTGGAGACGCCGGAAATCCGGATCACTTGAGGGAACCCTTCAGCAGCAGGAACAGGAACAGCAGACCGCCGGCGAACTCGATGATGACGCTCAGCGCCGTGTCGAACCCGAAGACGCGCTCCAGCACCAGCTGGCCCCCGATCAGCGTGAGCGCCCCGAGGAGCGCGACGATGGGCAGCAGCCAGCGGTGCGAGTAGCCGCGGCAGAGCTGGTAGCCGAGGTGGACCACCAGCAGGCCGAAGAACGTCACCGGCCCCACCAGCGCCGTGGACACGGCGACCAGCACCGAGCAGGCCACCAGCACCCACGTGACGGTCCGGCGGTGGTCGACACCGAGGTTCACGGCCGTCTCGCGCCCGAGGGCCAGGACGTCCAGGACGTGGCGCAGGCGCCAGGCGAAGACGCCGGCGGCGCAGACGACCAGCGCGGAGACCCCCAGCAGCACCGGCTCCACCTGGTTGAAGGACGCGAAGAACAGGTCCTGGAGGATGATGTACTCGCTCGGGTCCATCAGCCGCTGGAGCAGCGAGGACGCGCCGCGGAACAGCGTCCCGAGCACGATGCCCACCAGCAGCATCAGATGCAGCGAGCCCGTGCCCCCGGTGAAGAGCCAGCGGTAGAGGAGCATCGAGAAGAGGACCATGAGGCCCACCTCCACGCAGAACTTTGCGACCGGCGGCGCGGTGGCGACCGCCGAGGCGCCCAGCGTGAACGCCAGCGACGTCTGGACCAGCAGGTAGAGGGCGTCGAACCCCATGATCGACGGGGTCAGGATGCGGTTGGCCGTGACGGTTTGGAACATCAGGGTCGAGAGTCCGACGGCCGCCGCGACCAGCAGCATCGCTCCCACCTTCACGGCGCGCCGGGGCAGGACGTAGCCCAGGTTGCCGCGCAGGTCGAGGGTCATGAACAGCACGACGGCGGCGAGGGCGGCGGCGGCGAGGACGCAGACCACGACGGCGGGGGATGCCTCGTGGAGCCGGGGAAGGCGGTGCCGCCGGGACGGGTCGCGTCGCCGGGAGGGGGACACCGCGCCCGCGCTACGCACGGACCCTCCGGGCGCGCAGCAGCAGGACGAGGAACGCAGCGGCGCCCACGACGGACATGACCATGCCGACCGGCACCTCGTACGGGTAGCGGATCGTGCGGCCGATGATGTCGCAAACCAGGACGAATCCCGCGCCGAACACGGCGGTCCAGGGCACGGCGCGCCGCAGGTTGTCGCCGAAGACGAGCGACACGATGTTGGGCACGATCAGGCCCAGGAACGGCACCGCGCCGACGCTGGTGACCACCACCGCGGAGATCAGCGACACAATGACCAGCCCCAGCCGCATGGTCGCCCGGTAGTTCAGGCCCAGGTTGGTCGTGAAGTCGGCGCCCATCCCCGCGACGGTGAACCGGTCCGCCGCGACGTACCCGACGACGGCGAGCGCGGCGACGATCCACAGCAGCTCGTAGCGGCCGCGCAGGACCCCGGAGAAGTCGCCGATCATCCAGTTGTTGAGCGTCTGCAGGAGGTCGAACCGATAGGCGAAGAAGGTCGTGACTGATGCGATGACCCCGCCGAGCATGAGCCCGACCAGCGGGACGAGCAGGGTGTTGCGGACCGGCAGCCGGTTCAGGACGGCCAGGAAGAGTGCCGTTCCCGCGAGCGCGAAGACGCTGGCGACACCCATCTTGGCCAGCAGCGGCGCCGCCGGCGCGACCACGGTCACCACGAGGATGCCGAGCGTCGCCGACTCCACGGTGCCCACGGTGGACGGCTCGACGAAACGGTTGCGCGCCATGAGCTGCATGATCAGTCCTGCCACCGCGACGGCGGTTCCGGCCAGGACGACGGCGAGCGTGCGCGGGAGGCGCGAGACGCGCAGGATCTCCCACGCCGCGGGATCGCCGGCGAGCAGGGCCGGGAGCGAGACGTCGGAGACGCCGACGAACATGCTCAAGACGGCCAGCGCGGAAACTCCGGCGGCGGCCAGGGCGAGGGCCGTCCCGTTGGCACCTTGGCGGCGCGGCAGAGGACCGGCCGCCGCGGAGGGGGTGTCCGCGGCGGCCGGCCGGTTCAGGGCGGGGGCGGCCATGTGCTGGTCGTCCCGGGTCTCGGTGCCGAACCCCTAGAGGGCGCCGGCGACCGCGCCGATCATCTGCGGCAGGTTGTTCAGGCCGTAGCCGACGAGGTACCAGGACGTCGCGTCGAGGGAAACGATCTTGTCGTTCTTGGCGGCGTTCGTGGAATCGACCAGCTCGTTGTCGAGCACGGCGTCCGAGGCCCCGCCCGCCGTCGTCCCGACGGCCGCGTCGCGGTCGATCACGAACATCAGGTCGGGGTTGGTTTCCTTGACGAACTCGAAGGAGACGGCCTCCCCGTGGCTGCCCTCGGACTTCACATCCGCGGCGGTCGGGACGCCCAGAACGTCGTGTACGAGGCCGAAGCGGGAGCCGGCGCCGTAGGCGGTGACTTCGCCGCCGGACGTCATGAGGATGAGCGCGTTGCCGGCGTCGGCGGACTTGGCCTTGACGCCGGCGATCTGGGCGTCGATGGCCTCGAGCTGGCCGGCGACCGACTCCTCGGCGTCGAAGATCCGGCCCAGCGCCTCGGCCTGGTCCCGGAAGGAGTCCAGCGGATCCGCGGCGTCGACGCTGAGGTCGATGGTTGGGGCGATCTTGCTGAGCTCCTCGTAGGAGCCCGCCGTCCGGCCAGAGACGACGATCAGGTCCGGGGCCCCGGCGGAGATGGCCTCGAAGTCGGGTTCCTTCATGGAGCCGATCTTCGTGTACTTCTCTTCCGAGTACTTGGCGAGCGATCCGGGATAGGTCGCCTCGGGGACGCCGTCGGCCTCGACGCCGATGGCCTCCAGGGTGTCCAAGACGCCGAGGTCGAACGTGAAGACGGTCTCCGGGTTGACCGGCACGTTGTCCGTGATGCCTTGGGCGTGCTGGATCGAGACGGTTTCGCCGGTCGACGCGTCGGTGTTGTTCGCGCCGGCCTCTCCGCCGCAGGCGGTCAGCGCGATCAGGGCGGCGCCCGCCGCGACGGTGCCGAGGAGGGTGCTCAGGGGAGTCTTCATGGTTCTGCTCCGTGACGAAGGGCGCCGAGGCGCGGTGGGACCGCTCAGTGCGGGAGAAATACGGCACGTTCTTGTTTCGTAACGCGTCGATGTTCCCGAAGCTATACCAAGGTGACCCTAAGTTTCCAGCCGTCGGCGGTTGATGGGAAGCGTCCGAGGGGCGGTCGGGAGGCTGGAGCGGGCCCGCATTGGCGGATTGGCGCGGTAGACCGCACCACATGTGGCGTGTGTCACCTCGGCTTGCGGGTCGCTATGTGTCGCTCCCGTCCGTGCCACGTCCCGTCCCCGTGACGGTCCCCGGCTTGGGCGGGGTATGGCGTGCCGAGAGGGTGCGGTTCCCGGGGAGCGTGGGGGCGGCGGCGCCGGTCCCCGGCTTGGGCGGGGTATGGCGCGCCGAGAGGGTGCGGTTCCCGGGGAGCGTGGCGTGGGGGCGGCGGCTATCGGCCGAGACGGGCCAGGCGCTCCACGAGGGCATCCGGGGCGAGCCGCGCGAAGGCGGACGCCAACTTGTACCGGGTGGAGGGGACGGAGACGGACTTGCCGGCGTTCGCGTCGGTGAGCGCGACGCTGACCACGTGGTCGGCCTCGAGCCAGGCCCACGGCGGGATCCCCTTCGTGTTCATCTGCATGCGCTCGTGGAATTCGGTGCGCACGAGGCCCGGACAGAGCGCGGTGACCGTGATGCCGCGGTCCCGGTAGTAGAGGTTGGCCCACCGGCTGAAGTTCACGAGCAGGGCCTTGGCCGCGGAGTAGGTCCCGCGCGGGGTGAAGGCCGCCACCGACGCCACGTTGATGATCTTGCCCCCGCCCAGCGACGTCATCGCGCCCAGGGCCGCGTGTGCCAGGGCCAGGGGGGTCTCGGTGTGGATGCGCAGGTGCTCCAGCTCCTGCGCCAGGTCGTTGTCCGCGAAGTTGCCGCGAAGCCCGTGTCCGGCGTTGTTCACCAGCATCGTCACCGGGTGGTCGAGGTCCGCCAGCCGCCGCGACACGGCCTCGATCCCCTCGTCCGTGACCAGATCGGCCCGGATGGTCTCCACCGGCACCGCGTAGCGCGCGGCCAGGTCCCCGGCGAATGCCTCAAGACGCTCGCCGTTCCGCGCGACCAGCACCAGGCCGTGCCCGCGCGACGCCAGCTGCCGGGCGAACTCCGCGCCGAGTCCCGCCGTCGCCCCGGTGATGAGGGCCGTGTAGGCGGGATGGGTCGTGAAGTGCGCTTCGGGATGCTGTGGTGTGCTCGGCATCTCACGACTGTAGCGAAACCGCGGCGCGCCGGGAAAGCGCCGGTCCCCGCGTGCGTCGACCGTGGGCGGCCAAACCGGGCGCGGGGATTACGTCAAACAGTTTTTGCGTAATCGTGGGCAGTAAGGATAGCCTAACGACGAACCGCCTCCCGGAGACGTCCGGGGTTCCGCACCCCACAACCGCTCACCGTCGAAGGACATCCCATGAACTTCTCCCGTCGCGCGGGACTGCTCGCCGCCGCCGCCGTCGTCCTGTCAGCCTCCGCCTGCGGCTCCGGCGCCACCGCCACGGAGGCGCCCGCATCGGAGTCCTCCGCCGCGTTCCCCGTCACCGTGGAGCACCAGTACGGGGAGACGGTCATCGAGGAGCAGCCGCAGCGCGTGGCGACGATCTCCTGGGTCAACGCGGACGTCTCGCTGGCCCTGGGCGTGGTGCCGGTCGGCATGGCGCTGGACACGTGGGGCAACAACGAGAACGGCTCGACCGACTGGAAGGACGCGAAGCTCGAGGAGCTCGGCGCCGGCATCGGCACCGAGAAGGCCCCGGCGCAGTACGACGAGACCGACGGCGTCAACTTCGAGGAGATCGCCAAGCTCAGTCCCGACGTCATCCTCGCGGCCTACTCGGGCCTGACGGAGGAGGACTACGAGAAGCTCTCGAAGATCGCCCCCGTGGTCGGGCCCCTGGAGCCGAACTACACCACGTCCTGGCAGGATGCCACCGCCACGATCGGCACGGCGCTGGGCAAGACCGCGGAGGCCGAGTCCGTCACCCGGGACGTCGACGCCCAGATCGCCGCCGTCGCCGAGGCCAACCCGGTCCTGAAGGAGTCCACCTTCATCGCCGGCAACCTCGACACCGCCACCCAGGCCCTCAGCGTCTACGCCGGCGGGGACAACCGCCCGCGCTTCCTCACCGCCCTCGGCATGACCGAGGCGCCGGTGGTCGCGGAGAACGCCAAGGAGGGCGAGTTCTACTACACGTTCGCGGCCGAGCGGGCGAACGAGCTGGAGTCGGACGTCTTCTTCACCTGGCTCCCGGAGGGCACCACCAACGAGGCCATCGAGAAGCACGCGCTGTTCGGCCAGATCCCGGGCGTCGCCGGCGGCGGGCTCGTGAGCATCACGGACGACCAGCTCACCCTGGCGATCTCCGCCTCGAGCCCGCTCAGCCTCCCCTGGGCGCTCGAGGACTTCACCCCGCTCGTGGTCGAGGCCGCGCAGGCGGCGACGTCCTGATCGACGACGAAATCCGCCCCGGCCGCCTGGCCGCGCGGCTACAGCCGGCCCGGGCCGCCCAGCAGGTAGTGCAGCTGGGCGGCCACGGATCGCTCGGCCGCGCCGCGCACGGACGGGTCGACGTCCGCGTAGACGACGTCGGCGACCGCGGCGGCCGACGGCGCCGCCCCGATGCCGTCGAAGCCGAGCCCCGCGAGCGCGGCGCGGATCTGGTCCAGCCGCTCCACGCGGTGTGCGCGGTACTGCGCGACGACGGCGCCCAGGTCCACGTGGTCCGGGCCGTGGGCCGGCAGCAGCCGGGCCGCGCCGAAGCCGCCGAGGATCTCCAGGCTGGCCAGGTAGTCGCCGAGCGTGCCGTCCGGGAAGTCGAGGATGGTCGTGCCGCGGCCCAGGATGGTGTCGCCGGTCAGCATCGCGCCGCGCGCCCCGTCGCCGGGCAGGAAGAAACTGACCGAGTCGGAGGTGTGGCCCGGGGTCGAGAGCACGTGTACCAGCAGCCCGGCCGCGCGGATGACCTCGCGGTCTCCCAGCGGCTGAGCGCCGTGCGCGGATCCCGCGTCCGTCCCGGGCGCCGCGTCCCGGCAGAACTCGGGGAGCGCCGCGCGGACGGGCGCCCCGGTCAGTTCGTGCAGGCGGTCGATGCCCTCGGTGTGGTCGGGGTGCCGGTGCGTGACGAGCACCAGCTCCACGCGTCCGGCCCCGGCCAGCGCCCGCAGGTGTCCCTCGTCGGCCGGCCCCGGATCCACCACGATGACGGAGTCGGCGCCCGGGAGGCCCAGCACGTACGAGTTGGTGCCGTCGAGGGTCATCGGTCCGGGGTTCGGTGCCGTCAGCACGGACGCGAACGCCGACACCCGTCGGAGTTCGCCGTTTTGTCCCTGGTCCCACGTCGGCGTGTCATCCATGCCCCCAGTTTAGGGTCCGCCCGAGGAGCACGCCCATGAGCACCGTCACCTCGCCGGGCACGACGCCGGTCCGCCCGAGGAGCACGCCCATGAGCACCGTCACCTCGCCGGGCACGACGCCGGTCCGCCCACCGCGTTCCCGGGGCGCGTTCGCGACCGCCGCCGTCCTGGCCGCGCTCCTCGCGGCGGCCGTCGTCCTGTCGCTGACCGTCGGCGCCCGCGCCACGGGACTGGGCACGGTCTGGGACGCCCTGGCGGCGACGGACCCGGCGAACGGGGACCACGCCGTCGTGTTGTCGCGCATCCCGCGCACGCTCGCCGGTCTGGTCGTCGGGGCGGCGCTCGGCGTCGCCGGCGCGCTGATGCAGGGCGTCGCCCGCAACCCGCTGGCCGACCCGGGAATCCTCGGCATCAACGCCGGCTCGGCCCTCGCCGTCGTGCTCGGGATCCATCTGGTCGGCCTCGGGACCGTCACCGGGTACATCTGGTTCGCGTTCGCCGGCGCCGCCGCGGCCGCGGTCCTGGTCTACGCCGTCGCCAGCCTGGGCCGCGAGGGGGCGACGCCGGTCAAGCTCGCCCTCGCGGGCGCCGCACTCGCCGCCGGGCTGTCCAGCGTCATGAACGCGGTGCTGCTGATGAACAGCCAGGCGCTCGACGCCTTCCGCTTCTGGCAGGTCGGCACCCTCGGCGCGCGCTCCGTCGACGAGATCGGGCAGGTCGCGCCGTTCCTCGTGGCCGGCGGCGCCGTGGCGCTGCTTTCGGCGCGCCTGCTCAACGCCCTGGCCCTCGGGGACGACGCCGCCCGCGGCCTGGGCATCCGCGTCGGCAGGGCGCGCGCCCTGGCCGCGGCCGGCGTCGTGCTGCTGTGCGGCGCGGCGACGGCGCTGGCCGGGCCGATCGCCTTCGTGGGACTCGTCGTGCCGCACGCCCTGCGCGCGCTGGTCGGCGGGGACTACCGCAAGCTGCTGCCGCTCTCGCTGCTGGCCGGGCCGGTGCTGCTGCTGCTGGCCGACGTCGCCGGCCGCGTGGTGCTGCCGCCCACCGAGGTGCAGGTCGGCGTCATGACCGCCGTGATCGGCGGCCCCGTCTTCATCTGGCTGGTCCGCGCGAGGAAGCGGGTGGCGCTGTGAGCCGCGTCCAGCCCGCGGACGCGCCCGAGGCCGCGCGGGAACGCGCGGCGCAACCCCCGACGCACACACCGGTGCACCCACCGACGCGGCGCGCGCGGCGTCCCCGGCCCGCGACAGTCAGGCCCGCGACCGTCCGGCCCGGCCGGGCGACGGCGGTGGCCTGGCTGCTGGGCGCCGGCGTCGTCGCGCTGGTGCTGGCCAACGTGCTCCTCGGCTCCTACACCGTGTCCCCGGCGGACCTCGTCGCGATCCTCGGCGGGGAGACCGTCCCCGGGGCGAGCTTCATCGTCCTGGAGGACCGGCTGCCGGGCGCCGTCGTCGGTGCCCTGGCCGGAGCCGCGTACGGGCTCTCCGGTTCCCTGTTCCAGACGCTGCTGCGCAACCCTCTGGCCAGTCCGGACGTCATCGGCATCGGCTACGGGGCGGCCACCGCGGCGGTCGTCGGCATGCTGGTCTTCGGCCTGCAGGGGCTGCCGCTGGCGCTCGCGTCGTTCGCCGGGGCGCTCGCGGTGGCGCTGGCGGTCTACGCGCTGGCCGACTCCGGCCGCCACACCGGCGGCCGGCTGATCCTCACGGGCATCGGCTTCGCGGCGATGCTGCAGGCCGTGATCAGCTACCTGCTCACGCGCACCGACGTACGCACCGCGGGCGACGCCCTGCACTGGCTCGTCGGGTCCCTCTCCTCGAGCAACTGGGAGCGGGCCGCGCTGCTGGGCGGCGCCGTCGCGTTGCTGCTGCCGTTCGCGGCGCTCGCCGGGTCCCGGCTGCGGATCCTCGAGCTCGGCGACGACGCGGCCGCGGGACTCGGGCTCGACGTCGGTCGCACCCGGCTGGGCCTCGTGGTGCTCGGCGTGGCGCTCACGGCGGTGGCCACCGCCGTTACCGGGCCCATCGCGTTCGTCGCCTTCCTCGCGGGCCCGCTGGCCCGCATGCTGTCCGGCGGCCGCACCCACCTGGCCTGTTCGGCCCTGACCGGCGCCGTGCTGGTGCTGGGCGCGGACTTCCTGGCCGGCAACGCATTCGGCGACACCCAGCTGCCCGTGGGGGTGGTGACGGGCGCCCTCGGCGCGCCGTTCCTCCTCTGGCTGCTGGTGCGCTCCAACAAGAACGGAACCGGAGGCTGAGATGGCGACCCTGGAGGCGCGCTCCCTGACCCTGTCCTACGACGCGGCGAAGGTCGTGGAGGACCTGACGCTGGAGCTCCCCGCGGGCGAGGTCACCATGATCGTCGGCGCGAACGGCTGCGGGAAGTCCACGCTGCTGCGCGGGCTGGCCCGCCTGCTGAAGCCCGCCGGCGGGAGCGTGCTGCTCGACGGCCGGGACATCCGCGAGAGCCCGGCGCGCGACGTGGCCCGCGTCCTCGGGTTGCTGCCGCAGGCCCCGGTCGCTCCGGACGGGATCTCGGTGCGCGAGCTCGTCGGTCGGGGTCGCTACCCGCACCAAGGCTGGTTCCGGCGCTGGAGCGCGGACGACGACGCCGCGGTGGACCGCGCGCTCCACGCGACCGGGACGGGGGACCTGGCCGAGCGTCCGGTCGACGAGCTCTCCGGCGGCCAGCGCCAGCGCGCGTGGATCGCCATGGCACTCGCCCAGGAGACCGACCTCCTGCTGCTCGACGAGCCCACGACGTTCCTGGACGTCGCGCACCAGTTGGAGGTGCTCGACGTCGTCGCCGACCTCAACCGGCGCCGCGGCACGACAGTCGCGATCGTGCTGCACGACCTGAACCTCGCCGCGCGCTACGCCGACCACCTCGTGGCGCTGAAGGAGGGCAGGATCGTGGCGCAGGGCCGGCCGGCCGACGTGGTCACCGAGGAGATGGTGCAGGACGTGTTCGGCATGCCCTGCCGCGTCATCCCGGACCCCGTGGCCGGCACCCCGCTGGTGCTGCCGATCGGGCGGAACCGCATCGTCCGCCGCAAGACGGCCCGGCCCCCGCTGGCCGAACATGTCGAGACCCCGGTGGTCGAGCCTGTCGAGACCCCGCCCGCCGACACCCCGGTGGTCGAGCCTGTCGAGACCGAGCCCGCCGAGACCCCGGTGGTCGAGCCTGTCGAGACCGAGCCCGCCGAGACCCCGGTGGTCGAGCTTGTCGAGACCGAGCCCGCCGAGACCGAGCCCGTCGAGACGCCCGGCCGTTCCAGCCTCGAAATCTGCCCGACGCTCGCCTACACGCTGACCGCCGTGGCCGTGCAGGACCTGGGGCCGAGCTTCCGTCGGATCACCTTCACCGGCGCCGACCTGGCGCACTTCGGCACCGGGGGCCACCCGCTGGACCTGCGCATCAAGATGATCATCCCCCCGCGGACCGACGCCGACGTCCACCCGGGACCGGCGGACCACTTCGCCGGCCTGCGTCCGGGCGGGACCGTCTCGGACGAGGACGCCACCGGCTGGTACCGGCGCTGGCTGGCGATCGACGCGTCGGAGCGCGGCGCCATGCGCACCTACTCCGTCCGCTCCTTCCGGCCGGCGGGACACCCGGGCAACGTGGGTCCTGCCCCGGAGCTCGACGTCGACTTCGTCCTCCACGTGCGCCGGGAGAATGGCCGGCTGGTGGGCGGCCCGGCGTCGGTCTGGGCGGCGGAGGCCTCGGCCGGGGACCGCCTGACGATGCTGGGTCCGAACCGGAACCTCTGCGGCCCCGACTACGGCGGGGTGGAGTTCCGCCCCGGCGCGGCCCGGCGCATCCTGCTGGCCGGGGACGAGACCGCGGCCCCCGCGATCTGCTCCATCCTCGAATCGCTCCCGCCCGGCATCACCGGCAACGCGTACATCGAGGTCCCGGGCGTCGACGACATCCAGGGCTCGTTCACGCGCTCGGGGGTCACGGTCCAGTGGCTGCCGCGGGACTCGCGCCCGCACGGCGAGCTGCTCGGCGCGGCGGTGCGCTCGGCCGTCGCCATCCCGGCCGCCGGGGCGGTGGACACGGGCGCGGAGCCGGAGGACGTCGACGTTGACTCGACGATCCTTTGGGAGACGACCTCGGGCGCCACGCAGCCCTTCTACGCGTGGCTCGCCGGCGAGGCCGGCACCATCAAGGAGCTGCGGCGCTACCTGGTCCGCGACGCCGGGATCGACCGCAAGCAGGTCGCCTTCATGGGCTACTGGAGGAGGGGCAAGGCCGAGCTCTGACGGTCCGGCCGCGCTCGGCGCCCGCGTGGACCGCGAGGGGCCGGGCTACCTGACACGGTGAGCTCCGTCCCGAAACGCCCGCGGCCCCCGACCGGCGTCGTCCTGGCCGCGGGCCCAAGGCGCTGCTGCCGCGCGGCGGCGGCCCTCTGGTCACGCTGCTCGTGGGCGAGCTGCGCGCCGGCGGCTGCGCCGACGTCGTCGTGGTGCTGGGCGCCGGGGCGGACCGCGTGCGCGACGCGGCGGACTTGGGCGGCGCGCCGAACCGCCTTCCGTCCGGCGCCGCCGCTTCCTATGCTTGGGGGACCCGGAAGGAGATGGGCATGCGCATCGCCGTCTGTTACGCCGGCCAGCACGGCTCCACGGCCGGGATCGCCGACCGCGTCGCCGCCGTCCTGCGCGGCGAGGGGGCCGAGGTGACCGTGGCCCCCGTTCAGGGCCTCGGGGGCGTCGAGGGCTACGACGCCGTGGTGCTCGGCAGCGCCGTCCATAACCAGCGCTGGCTACCGGCGGCCGAGTCCTTCCTGGCGCGCAACGAGGCCGCCCTGCGGCACGGCCCGACGTGGCTCTTCAGCGTGGGCATGTCCCAGGGCCTGCCGCGGCCGCTGCGGCGGATGGCACGCGACGCTCAGGCGAAGCGCATCGAGGAGGCGCATCCGCTCTTCGCGGCGGCCCGCGGGCACACGGTTTTTTCCGGGGTCATGCGCCCCGAGCAGATGCCGCGCTGGATCGGCGCGCTGTTCCGCGCCGTGGGCGGGCGCTTCGGCGACTACCGCGACTGGGCCGAGATCGACGCGTGGTCCTCGTCGATCCTGCGGGATCTCGAGGTGCAGCGGGAGGCCGGCCCAACGGACCGTTAGCGCGGCCGCCAAGCGGTTGCGGCGGGAGGCGCGCCGCCAGCTCCCGACCTGCGCCGGACATGACGAAGGCCCCAGCCTTGGGGGGATGGCTGGGGCCCTCTTCATCACTCGCACCTTCATGAGGTAATTGCAACGATATGGGCCGAACCTTGGACTCCGCTGTGTGCCGCATGGGAATTCGGACCTAAGGGTGCCCGCGCAGGCGACCCGCACCCGCCGTCGCAATCGCCCCGATCGCCCTGCTGCTCATCACCATCGACCGCGGGACGTTCACGGGGACCGGCGGCGACGCCCCCGTCGTCCAGCTGGCCTGACCGCGCCGGACGGGGGCGAAGCCCCGTCCGAATCAAGGCACGGCAAGGATCCGCCGGCGGCCCGGATCAGGCCGGTGGTGGGGAGGGCGCGGCGTCGGGCCGCAGGGCCCCGGGCGTCGGGGAAAGCGCGGACACCGCCACCACCGAGGATGCGGCGGCCGCCGGTCCCGACGCGGCGGGAAGATGCACGTCGGCCCAGCCGAACTTGGTCTCGCCGCGGCTCACCTGATGCCGCTGGCCGTTGCCCGGGGTGCTGCCCATGGCCCGATCGTAGGCCCCGGTGCGGGCCCGCGTCTGTGACGCACCCGGTCCGGGCCGGGGCCTCACCCGCCGGCGAGGTGGCGCCGGGATCCCGCCGCGACCGCGGCCGTCGACGCGGCGCACAGCGCGATCACCGCGCCCAGCAGCACGAGGGGCCCGAACCACAGGCCCGCGAACGCCAGCGCCGTCGGGGCGAGGAAACCGAGGTAGGCCAGCGTGTAGTAGCGGCCTGTGAGCGCGCCAAGCTCGAGGGGGCCCGCGATCCGCTGCGTCTCCAGCAGCCCGGACACCATCAGCAGGCCGTAGCCCGCGCCCAGCACCGAGGACGCGGCCAGGCCGCCCCACGGATTCTGGGCGAGCACCGCCAGAACGGCGGCCAGCAGCCCGGCGAGCACCGTGCCCAGCGACACCAGGAGCGCGCGGGCGGAGCGTTCCGTGTCGATCCGGCGGGCCAGCGGTTGGACCGCGACGCCGCAGCCGAGCGTCAGGGCCACGGCCGCCGTCGAATAGAGCAGGCGGAAGTCCCCGACGTCCGTGATCAGGCCCGGGACGACGGCGAAGCCGATCGTGCCGGATCCGAAGACCCACGGCCCCGCCGGGGCGACCACCCCGCGGAACCGGGCGTGCGGCGTCGTCCGCAGGGCCGCGAAGGCGCCGCGCGGGAAGGCGCCGGTCCGCCGCCGCGTCTCGGGCAGCCGCGACGCGAACCAGAGCAGCGGAAGGCACAGCAGGATGTGCAGGACGTAGGGCAGGACCCCGGGCGCCGGCGCCCAGTTCGCCACCAGGCCGCTGACCACCGGGCCCAGCCAGAAGCCCGCCGTCGTCGCCAGCGCCGCGCGCCGGGCGCCCGCGCCGGCCGGCGGCTGCTCCTCCCACGGACGCTGCGAGAGCTCCTTCACCCAGCTCGTGCCCGCGGCCAGCGCCACCCCGGTGGCCACGCCGGCCAGGAGCCGCCCGGCGAACAGCGGCCACGCGCTGGACCCGCCGAACGCCATGGCGGCGCTGGCCAGCACCGACAGCCCGATGGCGCCCAGCGTCAGTCCCCGCCGGCCCAGGGCGTCCGACGCCGGACCGCCCACCAGGAGCGCGGGGATCAACCCGGCCACGTAGACGCCGAGCATGGACGTCACCGCCAGCTCCGAGAAGCCGTGCTCCTGGCGGTAGTACGCCAGCAGAGACGCGAACTGGTTGGCGCCCCAGCCGACCAGGGTGAGGGACAGGCCCGCGGGAAGCCAGCGGCGGTGGGAGGTGTTCACGCACCCATCCTGTCGTGTGCGGCGCCCCCGCGCGCCATCGCCGTGCCGCCGACCGTCCCGCACCGCCGGAACACCGCCGGCCGCGACGAGCTCCTGGCGTCCCGGGGCCCTGCGCCCCGATCCCGGCGTGGGCCGCGGGCGTGGCGGACGGCCGCCCGCACGCCGCGGCGTGGGTGGCGGCCCCCCGCGCGTCCGAGGAGCGGTTCGACCGCATCTTCCTGATCCGCGCGGCCGGACGGGCCCCGCCGAGATGCTCGCGTCGTTGCGGGCGCTGCTGGACCACGACGACGACTCGAAGGTGCGCGTTCGGGCGCGGGAGCCCGCTGAGATCGCGCTGGTCCGCCTCGGACGCAGTTGCGCGGGGACGCGACCGACGGCGCACGCAACGCTCCCCAAGGGAAATGCGCTCCTCCGCGGCGGCGAGGGTTTCGGGCTCGCCACCGAGCTCCTCCAGCGCCCACGACGCAATGTCGACGCTGAAGGAAGTGGCGAGGGATGGGCGCGTCCGGGGTCTTCCAAACGTTCGTCACGGACCGCGGTCGGCACTGCATCACGCGTTCCATGGCGCTGGGGGGCGGGAAGGGGCGCGCGACCCGCCGAGGGCAACCGCGGGGCGCGCGCCGATCCGAGTTAGCCGCGGACGGTGACCTTCGCGCAGGTGTCGGTCCGGGAGTTGTACAGGGGTCCCTTCACGACCTTGTGGTACCGGGTGGGGTTGACCACCATGCGGTAGTTGCCGGTGAGCTGGGCCATGCAGGCGTCCACCTTGGACGTCGGATCGGACATGGTTCCGCCGACGTACATGTCGACCCACGACGACTTCGCGCCGCAACTGGCGCAGGAGTCCTCGACGACGAAGAACCGGTCGACGTGCGGCATGTAGATGCGGGTGCCGGGGGCGTACCGGCCGGGGCTCACGGCCAGTGTGATGGGGTTGGCGTAGGTCCCGTCGCCTCCGGCCTGCTGGTGGCGCGTCTTGAAGCCCCAGAGCTGGGAATAGGCGATGGCCCGCGATCCGGCGGGATCGTTGTCCTGCATGCTGTAGCCCGTGACGTAGGTCGTGGTCATGGTCTGGCGGGGCGCGGCCTCGGCGGCCGTGGCCGTGGCGAGGGCGAGGGCGCAGGCGGCCAGGGTGGCAAGAATCTTTTTCATGGTGGCAACATCCGATGCTGTGACGTATGGGACTGATGCGCTTTTTGAGGCGCATGATCAGCGTGAGACGACGACATGCTATCCCTGACCCCGCCCCGGGGCTAGAGGTAGCGCCGCCGGGCGGGATCGCGGCGCATCGGGAACCCGTGTGCGCAGTCGTACCGATAGACACAGGGCGCTGAAACGATCGTTCCGTGCCGTCTTCCCCGGGCGAGTCGTTCGCAGACTCCGCCGGCCACTACCGGGAGGTCGGCTTCGATGCCGCGAACCCGATCTCGGATGGGCCCAGCGGCGCCTCCCCCGAGCCCACGGTGCCGTCCGGGAGCGCCCTGGGGGCACCACCACCCCGATCGCCGCCGGATCCACGGCCGAGGCGGGCGTGCCGCTGAAGGTCATCGGCGCCGAGTTCCAGAAGAACCCGATCGCCGCCCACTGGCTTGCGGACGAGCCCCACGAAAACTCCGGGGGCCTGGTCGGCCAGAGGATCGGGGCCGCCGACTGCACCGACGAGACCCGGTGCGCGGCCCTTCTGACGGTCAACAGGATGGGCCCGTCCGAGGTGGAGAAGGTGCCGGCCCAGTTCGACCCGCATCCGCTGATGAACGGCGAGGTCGACGGTCAGATCGACCTGCTGCCCAACGAGGTCACCCCCCCCCGGGCTCAAGGGGCTCGACGTGGCGTCCATGCCCTTCGCCGACCACGGCCTGCCGTTCGTCGCCGGGGCGTTCGCCACCACCGGGGAGAACTTAGAGACCTGTCGCGGCGAGCGCACGGCATTGCTGACCGCCACCGTCGGGGGGGGGAGGGAGGGAGGGAGGGACGCCCTCACGGACTCCGACGCGGTCCGCCCGCCCGGCCTACGGGGCGCGCGGGCCGACCTCGGGCTGAACCCGCGAGGGTGAAGAGGGGGCGGCGGCGCAGGGCGCCCTGGCCTTCAGCAAGGAGACGGAAGAGAGCGAGCGGTTCATGATTCGCGACGAGCTGGCGGCCGCCAACGTCGAGGTCCTGCGCTTCGCGGGATAGCAGATTTCCGCCGCGGAGCTGTTCGAGAACTCCCTGCTCGACGAGGCCTGCGCGGGAAACCCGGAAGTGGGGCGGTGACCGGCGCGACGCGGGAGGCGCCCACCGGTTCAAAAAAGCTCGGCCAGGGGCGGGGGCCGCGGTGGCTGGTGGGTCCCGCCCGGCGCGCCACCGGGACGCGGCGCTCAGCCCCCGGCGGCCGGCCTGAAGAGGGACGCCGGGGGAGGCGGAACGCCTGCGTGCCGGGGCGGCAGCGCCGGCTACCCGCGGGTGACGGGCACCTTCGTCGCGGTGGGGGTCGGCTGCTCGGGCACCCGCACGCGCACTTCGAGGACGCCGTCCTTGTAGGTCGCGCGGATGTCCTCCTGCTTGGTCCCGGCCGCGAGCGGCACCGTGCGCACCATCGAGCCGTAGCGGAACTCGGAGCGGTAGCTGCTCTTCTCCTTGTGCTCGGACTTCTCTTCGCGCTCGGCCTTGATGGTGAGCATGTTGTCGGCGACGGTGATCTCGACGTCCTTCTCCGGGTCGAGGCCGGGCAGTTCGGCGCGGACGACCTGCTCGTTGCCCTCCTCGAACTCCTCGACCCGCAACCACGGGGACTCCCATTCGCCCTCGATGAATTTGCGGAACTGCTCCGGGATGAAATCGAACCGGTCGCGCCTGACTAGGCCTGCCATGGTGGTCTCCTCGCATCGCTGTTCTGTGGTGGACGCGCCCAGACTACGCCGAGGATCCGGCGGCGGACAGTCCCCTCTCGCACGGACGCTCCCCGGCTCGGGCGCCTTTTCGGGGATCGGGAAGGCGCCCGAGCCGGGGAGCGTCGGGAGGTGACGTCGGGGGTGGACGGCTACTCGGGCGTCTGCACCCAGGCGGTCGTGTTGGCGGGCAGCCGGCCGCCGTCGAGCGGTGCGCTGGAGAGCAGCACCGAGCCCGCGGGAAGCCCCACCGGGTCGGCCCCGAAATTGGTCACGCTGTGCCAGCCGCCGGGGCGGCGGAAATGCAGGACCCCGGGCGCGGGGTCCTCGAGCCACTCCAGCTCCTCGGCCGACTGCAGGCGGCGCCGCAGCTCAAGGGCGCGGCGGTAGAACGCGAGGGTGGACTCCGGGTCCCCTTCCTGCCGGTCGACGGCGACCTCGGCGAACCACGCGGGCTGTGGCAGGTGGGACGCGCCGTCGCCGAAGCCGTACGAGCCGCCCTCCGCCGTCCACGGGAGCGGAACGCGGCAGCCGTCGCGGCCCTTCTCGACGCCGGCGTTGCGGAAGAACGTGGGGTCCTGGCGGTCGCCGTCCGGGATCTCGGCGACCTCGTGCAGACCCAGCTCCTCGCCCTGGTACAGGTACGCCGAACCCGGCAGCGCCAGCATCAGCTGGGTCGCCGCGCGGGCGCGCCGCAGCCCCAGCTCCCGGTCGAGATCCGGTTCGTCCCCGCCGGAGAGCACCCAGGCCTTGCCGTCCTGGCCCTTTCCGGTCTCCGGCCCGCCCGCCGGAAGCCCGTAGCGCGTGGCGTGCCGCACGACGTCGTGGTTGGAGAAGACCCAGGTCGACGAGGCGCCCGAGGCGGTGGATTCGGCGAGGTTCCGCGTGATGATGGTCCGGTACCCGTCGGCGTCGAAGTCGGCCTGCAGGAGGTCGAAGTTGAAGGCCTGGCCGAGCCCGTCGGGGCTGGCGTAGCGGGCACGGCGGGTGGGGTGCACCCACGCCTCGGCGACCGCGGTGCGCGGCGGCTGGTACTCGTTGAAGAGCCGGCGCCACTCGGCGTAGATCTCGTGGACCTCGTCGCGGTCCCAGAACGGGTGGGAGCCGTCCAGGAGGGAGCCCTCCGCCTCCAGGTCGTGCCGGGACGCCAACGGTTCGGCGAGGTCCTTCACGAGGGCGTGGGCCACGTCAATGCGGAAGCCGTCGACGCCGCGGTCGGACCAGAAGCGCAGGGTCTTCAGGAAGTCGGCACGGACCTCCGGGTTGTCCCAGTTCAGGTCCGGCTGCTCCGGCGCGAACAGGTGCAGGTACCACTGCCCCGGCGTCCCGTCGGGCTCGGTGATCCGCTGCCAGGCGCTGCCGCCGAAGACGGAATGCCAGTCCGACGGCGGCTCGCTGCCGTCCGGTCCCGCGCCGTCGCGGAAGATGTAGCGGGCCCGGGCGGCGGAACCGCGCGGGGAGGCCAACGCCTCGCGGAACCACTCGTGCCGGTCGGAGGAGTGGTTGGGGACGATGTCCGCGATGATCCGGATGCCGGCCGCGTGGAGGGCGGCGGCCATCTCGTCGAAGTCCTCGAGCGTTCCTAGCTTGGGGTCCACGTCGCGGTAGTCGTCGACGTCGTAGCCGCCGTCGGCCAGCGCCGAGGGGTAGAAGGGGCTCAGCCAGACGGCGTCGATCCCGAGCTCCGTGAGGTACGGGACCTTGGCGGTCACTCCGCGGAGGTCGCCCAGGCCGTCGCCGTTGGAGTCGGAGAAGCTGCGCGGGTAGATCTGGTAGACGGCCGCCTGCCGCCACCAGTCGGCGTCGGCCGGTCCCGCGGCGTCGCGGGGCGTCTCGAGGGTGCGGGGGGAAGCGGTCATGGCATCCGTCCTTCGGCGTGTGAGGGGGTGGGGGTGTCGGGGCCCGCGGGACCGCGGACGACGTCGCCGCGGGGAGACGTCCGCCGGGCCCTCGGCGTGCGCCGCGCAGGGGGAGCGCGAGGCAGGGCCTATTTGATTTGGCATCTAAATTTACGATCCCGCTTATTATGTGTGGCCCGCCACTCCGAGGTCAAGCGGCGCCGGGTCGCGCGACGGCCACCCCCCGGACGCCGCGCCGAGCCGCCGCGGGCACCGTCTTCTGCGCTCCGCGCCGGCGCGCCGCGGCGGCTGGGGTCGCGGTACGCTTCTGGCCATGGCAGACGCGCGCGCCGTCCTGAGGCGCTACTTCGACGAACAACGTCCGATGTCCGACGGGGCCCGGGCCTCCCTGATGCGGACCGCCGCGATCCTGACGGTCGTCGGACTGGCCGGGTTCGCGTTCATCCTCTGGAGCGTCGTGAACAACGCCGGCGCCGCCGTGCTCGACGAGCCGCTGCGGCAGTGGTTCGTCGAGCTGCGCGCGCCCGGCCTCGACGGGGCGATGTGGCTCTTCTCCCTGGTCACCGGTCCCGTGTTCCTCCCGATCCTCATGGCCGTCCTGACCGCGGGGTGGATCTGGATGGGCAAGCACGCGTGGCGTCCCACCATGCTGGCGGGCGGCATGCTGCTCGGGGTGCTGATCGCGATCATCATCCGCGACACCGTGGACAAGCCGCGTCCCTCCCAGTCGCTCATGGTGCTCTTCCACCCCGACCACACGTATTCCTTCATCTCCGGCCACACCCTCGGGGCCACCAACTTCGCGCTGCTGGGGTTCTACGTCCTGTACTCGCGGCACAAGAACCCGAAACCGTGGATGTTCTGGGGAGGCCTCGCGCTGGCGGTCCTCTGGATCCTCGCCTCGGCCTCCAGCCGCCTCTACACGGGCTTCCACTGGTTCACGGACGTCACCGGATCCATATACGTCGCCCTGGTGATCCTGGGTCTCGTCATCGCGGTGGACACGCGGCACACGGCGGTGCCGCTGAACGCCGCCTCCGAGGGCGAGGGCGCGCCGGTCGTTTCCTAGTCCCCGCCTGCCCCGCCGTGCTCTTCCCCACCCTCCTCGGCGAGGATGCCGAGCAGCCGGCCCAGCTCGCCGCGGTCCTTCGGTGCGAGCCGGGCGAAGAAGAAGTCGGACTGTTCGCCGCGGACGGCCCCGACCCGCTCCGTCAGCGCCCTGCCCTCGGCGGTGAGCGACACCAGCGTCGCGCGGCGGTCCCGGGGGTCGGGGGCGCGGGCGACCAGTCCGCGCGCCTCCAGCTGGTCGACGACCTCCGTCGCCGACCGGGGAGCGATGCGCAGCCGCTCCGCCAGCTCGCTCAGTCGCAGGGGGGTGCCGCCCCCCGCGCGGTCGGAGTTCCCGCCGGGGTCGGCGTTCCCAGCGCGCGCGGCGGTCCCTGCGCGCTCGGTGCTCCCCGCGGCCTCCGGCGCCGCGCCGCACGCCGGCGGATCCCGCCGTTCCCCGCCCTGGGCGTGCCGGCCGGCGAGCATGCCGAGTGCCCGCCACTGGTGCGGGGTGATCCCGAACGGCGCCAGCTGCTCGGTCCATAGGCGGCGGAGCCGGCGGAACGTGGCGTGGAACTGGTCGGCGAGGTCCTGCGGATCGGGGATCGCCGCGTCTGGTGAGGGCATGCCCCCAGCCTAACCTCTTGCGCTTCAACCTCATAGTGAGGTAACCTCTGCATTGTACGGCGCGACGAGCGCGCCCGGTCACCCCTGGAGGTGATGCCCCATGGCGACCACGAATCGCCCCCCGGGATCCCGCGGCCGCGACGCCGGAACACCCCGCCGGCCGTCCGCCCCGCAAGATCCCGCCGACGTCCCGGTGCCCTCGGACACCGCCGCCGCACCGCGCGGCGCCGCGCGCGTCAGCGCGGCCGACCGGTCGCAGCTGGCCCGCCACCCGGTCAGCGTCCGCCGCATCGCGGCGCTCTTCGCGCCGCACAGGGCGCGGATCGCCGTCGTCGTGCTGCTCATCAGCGCCTCGTCGGTCATCGGACTCGCCCAGCCGTTCCTCATCCGCGCGATCATCGACGTCGCGCTGCCCCGCCAGGACGTCGCCCTGCTGGCGGCGCTCGCGGGCGGCCTGGTTGCCGTGGCCGCGGCCACCGCGCTCCTCGGCGTCGTCCAGACCTGGATGGCCACGGCCATGGGCCAACGCGTGATGCACGCGCTGCGGACCTCGCTCTTCACCCACCTCCAGCGGCAGTCGCTCGGCTTCTTCACGCGCACCCGGGGCGGCGACGTCCAGTCCCGGCTCACCCACGACATCTCGGGCATGCAGTCCGTGGTGACCACCAGCGCCACGTCGGTCGCGTCGAACCTGACGACGGCGGTCGCGACCGCCGCCGCGATGGTCGCGCTCTCGCCGCGGTTGAGCCTCCTGTCCCTGGCGGTCATCCCGCCGGCCGTCTACCTCAGCCGCCGGGTGGCATTGCTCCGCCGCGACATCACGGCGGCGCGCCAGGGCGAGCTCGCCGGCCTGCACTCGCAGGTGGAGGAGGGGCTGTCCGTCTCAGGGGTCCGGCTGGCCAAGACGCTCGGCACCGCCGGGCGCGACGCCGACCGGTTCGCCGAGTCCTCCGAGCGGTTGATCGGTCTGGAGATGCGCTCGCAACTGGCCGGCCGCTGGCGGATGGCGACCATGGGCATCGTCTTCGCCGCGATCCCCGCCGTCATCTACCTCGCGGCCGGCTTCCCGGCGGCCTCCGGCGGCATGACGGTCGGCACGCTGGTCGCCTTCACCGCGCTCCAGGGCACGATCTTCCGGCCGATCATGGGCCTGCTGAACGTGGGTGTGCAGTGGGTGGCCGCGATGGCCCTGTTCAGCCGCATCTTCGAGTACCTGGACCTGGTTCCCGACGTGCGGCCCCCGGTCCGTCCGCGCGCGGTCGACCCGGCCCGCGTGCGTGGCGAGGTCCGCTTCGAGGGCGTCGGGTTCGCTTACGACGGCGGGGAACAGGTCCTGCGCGGCGTCGACCTGCTGGTGCCGGCGGGCAGCACGACGGCGGTCGTCGGCGCGACGGGTTCCGGTAAATCCACGCTGGGCTCGCTCGTGCCGCGGCTGCACGACGCCACCGCCGGGCGGGTCACGATCGACGGGATCGATGTGCGGGACTTCGCGCCGGAGGACCTGGCGCGGATCGTCGGCGTCGTCTCCCAGGAGTCGTACCTGATTCACGCCTCGCTGCGCGAGAACCTGCGGCTGGCGGCGCCGGGGGCGGACGACGCGCGTCTGTGGGAGGCGCTCGCGGCGGCCCGCATCGCCGATCTGGTCGCCGGGCTGCCCGCGGGCCTGGACACGGTGGTCGGCGCCCGGGGGCACCGGTTCTCCGGTGGCGAGCAGCAGCGCCTGGCGATCGCGCGCACCATCCTGCGCAATCCGCGGGTCCTGGTGCTGGACGAGGCGACCTCGGCCCTGGACAACTCGACGGAGGCGGAGGTCCAGGCGGCCCTCGACCGGCTCGCTGCCGGACGAACCACGATCACCATCGCCCACCGGCTCTCGACCGTCGGCCGAGCGGACCAGATCGTGGTGCTCGACGGCGGCCGCGTTGCCGAGCGCGGCACGCCCGCGGAGCTCGCCGACGCCGGTGGCGCCTACGCGCGGCTCGCGCGCGCCGCCGGTCTGGCGCTCCCCGAACGGTTCGAGGGCGCGGGCGCCGCGTAGCCGGCCGTGCGCCGACCCGGGCGGACTGGCCCGGCGCGGATGTCCCGACCCGCCGCGGAGCCTAGCGGGCGCGGTGGCGGCGCGAGCCCAGGCGGATCAGCAGGCCGCCCGCGATCAGGAGGGCGAGGCCGGCCGCGCCGGCACGGACCACCGTGTCGGTGCCGGTGGCCGCGAGCTGGCGGCTCCGGGAGTCGGCCGACGCGTCGGCGGCACCTTCCACGCTTCCGGCCGCCACGACGTCCGCCCCCGGTCCCACGGGGACCAGTGCCGGGGGAGTCTCGAAGCCCTCCGGCCCCTCGGGCTTGGTGCCCGGCGCCTGCGGATCGGTCGGCAACTCCTCGATCGCTTCGTCCCCTGCGTCCTCGTCCAGGGAACCGTCCTCGATCAGGCCCACGAGGACCCAATCGAAAACGCCGAGGCCGAAGCCGTAGTCCTCGCCGAACTCCTGCATGAGGAAGGCCTCGAGCCCCTCGAAGTCGCCCTCGAGGATAAATGCCTCGATGGCCCCGACGACCCGCTGGAAGCCGTCGTCGTTCTGAAGTTCGTCCCAGTTCTCGTCAATGTGCTGCGCGACCTGCTCCGCGAACCACTCGTACCGCTCGTCCTCGGTCCAGTCGTCGAACCCTTCCGGCGTTTCGACGGTTTCGACGGTGTCATCGACCGGGGTTCGCACGTCTTCGGTGGGTGGTGCCTCGCCGCCCGCGGGCCCCTGGCTGGACTCCCCGTCCGGCTGGGGGTCCTCCGGCGTGGCCTCGCTGGTGGGGGGCTCGGTCTGCTCGGGAGCGGTCGGCTGCGCGGAGTCGGTCGGGACCGGCGCGGACGGTCCGGGTGCGGACGTTTCGGGGTCGGTCGTGGGTTCGCCGGGACCTTCCGACTCCACTGGTCCGGCCTGCTCGGACGGCGGCTCGGTGGGCTCGACGGACGGTGTGGGCTCCTCCGTCGGGGGAGTGGTGGGAGGCGTCGTCGTCTCGTCGCCGGGATCGATGCCTGCCAGCTCCGGAGCGGAGGTGTCTCCCCCTTCGTCGGCGCCGCCGGGGGTCGGGTCCGCGGCCGCGCCGCCCTGGCCCGCCGTGCCGGAAGTCAGCGTCGGTGCGGCGTCGGAGAGGGCTGGGGCGACGGGATGCGGGGCTGTCGCTGACGTTCCCGCGTCGGCGCCGGTCGTCGACTCGGCCGAAATGGCCGAGGACACCGATACCGTGGCGACCGTCTCGGTCTGCGAGAGCTCCGCGGCCTGGGCCGGCGACGCCGCGAACAGCAGCCCGCACAGCGCGATGGAAGCTGTGAGGGTGACGCCGATTCGGTGTTGCATGGGAGCCCTGTTCCTCGCGAGATGGTGCGGGTGCCGTGGTGGCACACAAGAGCCGTCCCCATCCCCGAGGAGGGGAACACTTCCCATCCGAGCGTTATCGTAAGTCACTTCGCACGGCGTGACAACAATCACCCACGGATGTCGACAACTTGTGTCCCGGCAGTCACGCCCGGCCCGTCCGCGTGCGCGGGAGGCCGCGTCTCCGTAGGCTGGGCCCATGGCCGAGACTGACTATTCCACGCGCGGCGCCTACGTTACGGGCGGCGCGGACTTCACCCGCGACACGAACTACATCGAGGACCGGATCGTCGAGGACCCCGACCGCGTGCGGTCCTCGGGCGGTCCCACGGGGGGTTCCATCGGCAACCCGCGCGGCGGACTGTCCGAGGGTGCGCAGGCCTGGCCCGTCGAGGCCGGACGGTACCGGCTGGTGGCCGCGCGCGCCTGTCCGTGGGCCAACCGGGCCATCATCGTGCGGCGGCTGCTGGGTCTCGAGGACGCGATCTCCCTCGGAACGCCGGGACCGACCCACGACGCCCGCTCCTGGACCTTCGACCTTGACCCCGGCGGACGCGATCCGGTGCTGGGTACGGAGCGCCTGCAGGAGAACTATTTCGCGCGCTTCCCCGACTACCCGCGCGGCATTACGGTGCCCGCGCTGGTGGACACGGAGACGGGCGGCGTCGTCACCAACGACTATCCGCAGATGACGCTCGACTTCTCCACGGAATGGGGCCGGTTCCACCGGGACGGGGCACCGGACCTGTTGCCGGCGGGGCTGCTGGACGAGATGCAGCCCGTCATCAAACGCGTCTTCACCGAAGTGAACAACGGCGTGTACCGGTGCGGGTTCGCCGGGTCGCAGGAGGCCTACGACGAAGCCTACGAGCGCCTCTGGACCGCGATGGACTGGCTGGAGGAGCGCCTGACGACACGGCGCTTCCTCATGGGGCCGACCATCACGGAGGCCGACGTGCGCCTGTTCACGACGCTGGTCCGCTTCGACCCCGTCTACCACGGGCACTTCAAGTGCAACCGCAACAAGCTGACGGAGATGCCTGCCCTGTGGGCCTACGCCCGCGAGCTGTTCCAGACCCCGGGCTTCGGGGACACTGTGGACTTCGAGCAGATCAAGGCGCACTACTACGTGGTGCACGAGGACATCAATCCGACCAAGATCGTCCCCGTCGGCCCGGACCTGGCGAACTGGTTGGAGCCGCACGGCCGCGAGGCGCTCGGGGGATCGCCCTTCGGCGACGGGACGCCTCCGGGGCCGGTCCGTCCGGGCGAGGAGGTGCAGCCGGGCCGCAGCCCGCTGTACCCCGCCTGACGCCGGCGGCCGGCGGTCGGCGGCGCCCCGGTGGCGCCCCGGCGGACACGACGGCGGGCACGACGGCGACCCGCGGTCGGCACCGCCACGGCGGTGCCCTGGCGGGCACGACGGCGACGACGGATCCGTCCGGGCGCCCGACCGCTGCGCCGCGGCCGCGACGAACCGTCGGCGCCGCGTGGCAGGATTGTGGGCATGACGATCACCGCTGCCGCAGACGGCTCCGCCCTCGGAAACCCCGGCCCCGCGGGCTGGGCTTGGTACGTGGACGCCACTTGCTGGCGGGCCGGCGGGTGGCCGCACGGCACCAACAACATGGGCGAGCTGATGGCGGTCCTGGACCTCTTCCGCTCCACCGAGCACGTGGCGGACCAGCACCTCCACATCCTCTGCGACTCCCAGTACGTGATCAACTGCGTCACCAAGTGGATGCCGGGCTGGAAGCGCAAGGGCTGGAAGAAGGCGGACGGCAAGCCCGTCCTGAACCTGGAGCTCCTCCAGCAGATCGACGCCGTGATCAAGGGGCGCGACTACAGCTTCGAATGGGTCAAGGGGCATGCCGGCCACGACCTCAACGAGGCCGCGGACGACCGTGCCCGCGCCGCCGCGACCGCCTACCAGAGCGGCCGGGCAGCCGATGCCGGGCCCGGTTTCCCCGGCGCCGTCCCCGCGGGCAGGGATGCGGCCGTCGCCACCGCCCGCGCGGCGCGGAGCGCCGACGCTCCCGTCGCCCCCGCCGCTCTCGTCGCGCCCGCCGCTCGCCGCGCTGCCACCCCATCGGCGCCCGCCACCGTCTCCGCCGGCGCGACGGGCCCGGCCGCGGTGGCCCAGGACGACCTGTTCAGTTCGCTCGAGGACGTGCGCGAGACCGGCGCCGGCATCTCCTCCGTCGACGTCGTCGCCACGCTGGAGCGGGAGCTGTTGGACCCGGAGGTCAGGTCCGAGCCCGGGCAGGTCGCCTACCTGCTGCACCCCGACTTCCGGGAAATCGACGGCCGCGGCGCGGTCCACGACAGGGACGGGCTGGCCCCGGCCGTCCCGGCGGGACGCTTCGAGCTGCTGGAGGGCGCGGAGCTCTCGCCGGGCATGATCCACCTCACCTACCGCCTCGCGGGCGGGGACGGGTCCACATTGTGCACGGCGCTCTGGCAGCGGGCGGGGGAGCGGTGGCGACTGAGGTTCCGCCAGGAGACGCGCGAGGCGTAGCCGGGGCGGCGGCGCCTCACGCGATGGCCACGACGGCGCCCGCGCCTACACTGGGCCCGTGACCGAAAGCACCGAGACCAACGCCTTGGTCGACGAGCACGTCGACCCCCGCTTCAAGCCCGTCGCCGGGCTGCTCCGCTCCTTCGCGGCCGAGGACCCCGACTACTCGGCGCAGCTCGCCGTCTACCACGAGGGCCGGCAGGTCCTGGATGTCGCCGTCGGCCCGAACTGCACCCGCGATTCCCTGACCGGCGTGTTCTCCTGTTCCAAGGGCGCGGCAGCCATGGTGGTCGGTATCCTGCTCCAGGAAGGCGCGCTGGCGCTTGACGCGCAGGTCTCCTCGTACTGGCCGGAGTTCGCCGCGAACGGCAAGGGATCCGTGACGGTCCGGCAGCTGCTCAGCCACCAGGCCGGGCTGCCCGGCGTGGACGGCGGAATGACCCTCGGGGAGTACACCGAATCGCACCTCGCCGCGGAGCTGCTCGCGGCCGCGGAACCGCTGTGGCGCCCCGGGGCCGCGCACTCCTACCACGCGCTGAGTATCGGTGTCCTCATGGAGGAGCTCGCGCGGCGCACCGCGGGGGAGCGGCTCCAGGAGCTCTACGAGCGGAGGATCCGCGCGCCCTTCGGCATCGATTTCTACCTGGGGTTGCCGGAGGCGGAGGAGCGCCGCTACCGCGACGTCCTCAAGCCGGCGCAGTCTCCGCCCCTGCCGTTCATCGACCCCTTCGGGCACTTCGGGGTGGCCGCCAACTCGGCGGCCGGCTTCGACGGCCCGGACGGGCCCACCCGGGACCTCCTGGATGTGCCGAACGTGCGCGCGGTCCGCGCGGCCGGCATCGCCGCGGCGGGCGGGGTCGCGAGCGCCCGCGGGATGGCGCGGCTGTATGCCGCGGCCTCGACCGGCGTCGTGCTGGAGGACGGATCGCGCCGCGAACCTTTCCTGTCGGGCGCCACGCGCGCCGAGCTTTCCCAGGAGCAGGTGTTCGGCACCGACCGGGCCAACGGGCTCACGGGCGCCTACGGCATCGTCTTCATGAAGTCCCAGCCGCGCAACGACTTCGGATCGTGGCGGGCCTTCGGGCACGACGGCGCCAACGGGGCGCTCGGCTTCGCCGACCCCGCCTACGGCATCGGGTTCGGGTACGTCCCGGCGCGCGCCGAGGAGTCCGGCACGGGATCCCGCGGCGGGCGGCTCACGGTCGCGGTGCGCCAAGCGCTGCTCGGCGCCTAGGCCGTGGCGCGGAAGGGCGGTGGCGGCGGGACCGACGACCTGCTGCGCCTGGCACGGGAGACCTTCGGCTGGGAGGCCTTCCGCGCCGGCCAGCGCGAGGCCATCGAGGCGGCCGTGTCAGGGCGCGACGTCGTCGCCGTCATGCCGACCGGCCACGGCAAGTCGGCGATCTACCAGCTCGCCGCGCTGGCCCGGGACGGCCTGGCCGTCGTGGTCTCCCCGCTGATCGCCCTGCAGTCGGACCAGCTGGAGGATCTGAACTCCCTGCTCGGCGGAGTCCGCGCGGTGGCCGTCAACTCGTCCCTCGGTGACGCCGCGGTGGACGCGGCGTGGGACGCGGTCGAGTCCGGCGCCGCCCGGTTCCTTTTCCTGGCGCCCGAGCAGTTGGCGAAGGACGACGTGGTCGACCGGATCGGCGCGCTGGAGCCGACGCTGTTCGTCGTGGACGAGGCGCACTGCGTCTCGGCCTGGGGGCACGACTTCCGTCCCGACTACCTGCGCCTCGGGCCCGCCCGCGAACGCGTCGGCGGTCCGACCGCGATCGCGCTGACCGCGACCGCATCAGGTCCGGTGCGCGAGGAGATCGTCGCGCGGCTCGGCCTCGCGGACCCCTTGGTGATCGCCGGCGGCTTCGACCGGCCCAACCTCCACCTGTCCGTGGTGCGGCACCACGAGGAACCCGCGAAGGAGCAGGCCGTCGTGGAGCAGATCCTCGGGCTCGCCGCGCCGGGTCTGCTCTACGTCGGCACGCGCCGCGCCGCCGAGGAGTTCGCGGAGCGCCTGGCCGGGTGCGGACTGCGGGCCGCGGCCTACCACGCGGGCCGCCGCGCCGCGGAGCGCGAGCGCGTCCACCGCGACTTCCTCGAGGACCGGCTCGACGTCGTCGTGGCCACCACGGCGTTCGGGATGGGCATCGACAAGCCGAACGTCCGCTTCGTCCTGCACGCCGACATCCCCGACTCGCTGGACAGCTACTACCAGGAGATCGGCCGCGCGGGGCGCGACGGCGAACCGGCGGCGGCCACCCTGCACTACCGGTCCCAGGACCTCGGGCTGCGCGCGTTCTTCGGCACCCACCACGCGGACGTGGAGGCCCTGCTGACCGTCGTCCAGGCGCTGCGGACCCGGGGCGGAGCGGTGCCCCTCTCCGGGCTCAAGGACGCCGTGGACCTGTCCGGGCGCAAGGTGACGAGCGCCGCGAACCTGCTGGAGTCCGCCGGCGTCGTCGAATCCGGCCCGGACGGGCTGTCGCTGCGTCCCGGCACGACGCCGGCCCGGGCGGCCGAGCGGGCCGTGGAGACGGCGGAGTCGAGATCGCGGATCGACCGCTCCCGGATCGAGATGATGCGCGGCTACGCGGAGACGGACGGCTGTCGCCGCCAGTACCTGCTCGGGTACTTCGGCGAGGAGCTCGCGGACCCCTGCGGCAACTGCGACAACTGCCTGGAAGGCACGGCGCAGGACCTGACGCACGAGGACGCCGCCTTTCCGCTGCAGAGCTCCGTGGTGCACTCCGCGTGGGGGCCCGGCATCGTCATGGGCACGGACGAGGACCGGCTGACCGTCCTCTTCGCCCGCGAGGGGTACAAGACGCTCTCGCGCCGCGCCGTCGAGGAGGGCGGGCTCCTCCGTCCCGCCTGAGCCCGGCGCGCCCGAAGACCGTCCGCGGGAGGCCCGAAGTGGCCGATGGTCGGCGCGAACCGCTGCCGCCCGGCCGCGCCCACCCTGCCGCGCCGCGCGGCCAGCGCTCCGGCTAGGCTGTTCCCGTGGACTTTTCAAAGCGTTTCGTGGCCCTGGGAGACTCCTTCACGGAGGGCGTCGGCGACGACGACCCCTCGCGCCCGCACGGCGTGCGCGGCTGGGCGGACCGCGTCGCGGAGCAGCTCTGCGCCGCGGACGAGGAGTGGGGCTACGCGAACCTGGCCGTGCGCGGCAAAAAGGTGCGGCAGGTCGTGGCCGAGCAGTTGCCCGCCGCCCTGGAGCTGAAGCCGACGCTGGTGACGCTCTACGCCGGCGGCAACGACATCCTGCGCCCCAGCGTCGACATCGACGACCTCATGGGGGAGTACGACGCCGCCGTCGCCGCGTTGCGGGGGTCGGGCGCCGCCGTCGTGCTGTTCACCGGATTCGATTCCTCCGGTTCGGCGGTCTTCGGCAAGACGCGCGGGCGTACCGCCATCTACAACGAGTGGGTGCGGGAGGTCGCGGACCGGCACGAAGCCGTGATCGCCGACTACTGGCGCTGGCGCGAGTTCAAGGACTGGCGCTACTGGGCCCAGGACCGCCTGCACATGGGCGCCCCCGGACACACCCTCATGGCCAAGCGGGTGCTGGAGGTCCTCCGCCACGCCGACACGATCGACACGCCCGAGCTGGAGACCGCGCCCGCGCTGGGCCGGCTCCGCAAGGTCCAGGCCGACGCCCAGTGGGCCCGCGAGCATGTGGTTCCCTGGGTCAAGCGGCGGCTCACCGGGACGTCGTCCGGGGACTCGCTGTCCGCGCGCTACCCTGCGTACGTGCGGCTCGCCGTTTCGGCCGCCGCGCCCGGGGCGGTGCCGGATGCCGGGGCGTCGCCGGAGCCGGGCGCGCGCTAGGCAGCAGGGTAGGGAAAGCTATCCTGCCTAGCGGGCGCCGGGCTGCGGTGCTTAGCTACACCCATGACTGAGGAACCGCGCACGAACGCAGCGGGCGCGAACGAACCCCGCGTCCACGAAGCGCCCGGGTACCAACCCCCCACGCGCGAACCGTCCGGGGCGCCGTCCGGTGCGGCCGTCCCGAACCGCCACGGCGAGGAGCCGCACGACTCCGCCGGTACCGCCCACCGCCTGAACTGGCTGCGCGCCGGGGTGCTCGGTGCGAACGACGGCATCGTCTCCGTGGCCGCCGTCGTGGTCGGCGTCGCCGGCGCGACGACCCAGACCGGCCCGATCGTCGCGGCCGGGGCCGCGGCACTGATCGGCGGTGCCATCTCGATGGCGTTGGGCGAATACGTGTCGGTGTCCAGCTCGGCGGACTCGCAGCGGGCGCTCATCGCCAAGGAGAAGTGGGAGCTGGCCGAGATGCCGGAGGAGGAGTTCGAGGAGCTCGCCCAGATCTACCAGTCCAAGGGCCTGCGGCCCGAGACCGCCCGGCAGGTCGCCCTCGAGCTGACCGAGCACGACGCGCTCAGGGCCCATCTGGAGGCGGAGCTGCACATCGACGAGACCGAAGTGGTCAGCCCGTGGCATGCCGCGTTCGCCTCGGCGGTGGCGTTCACGGTCGGCGCGATCCTGCCGTTCCTGACGGCGGTGCTGCTGCCCGCCGACATCCGCGTCCAGGTCACCTTCGCCGCCGTGCTCGTGGCCCTCGGCATCACGGGCGCACTGGGCGCCTACCTCGGCGGCGCCAAGCCGCTGATCCCGACGATCCGCGTGCTCATCGGCGGCGTGGCCGCCCTGGGCGTCACGTTCGCGATCGGCTCCTGGCTCGGAACCACGGGGATCGTCGGCTAGCACGCGGGACGGCGAGGCAGCGCGGCGCATGCGTTGCGCGGATGCGCCGCGCCGGGGTAGCCGCGCCGGGGTAGCCGCGGCGTCCCCGACAGTTGTCTGTGGCGTGGCTCTCGAACTACCATGGGACTGTGCCCGCAGGGGCACGGCCATTGACATGCGGCGGGAGAGACCCGCTAAATCCACTGGCGGGCGCCGTAGGAGCAATTTCCTCCCCGGGAATCTCTCAGGCACCCGTACCGCCGCGCATAGGCAACTCTGGAAAGCAGTCGCACTGCGCACCCGTCCCGGTCCCCGGGCGGTCTGGCGGTGCGACTCACCGACGGTGCAAGCAGCGCCCGGGCAGCCGCCCACGCTGCGGAATCTCTCAGGTCCAATACAGAGTCGGGGAGGAATCGAAGCTCATTCGGCGTGCGCGCACCCCGACCACACTTGGAGTTCCTCTTATGACAGCGACAACGGCCAGCCCCTCCACCGCCAGCGTTTCCGGCGAACTCGTCTTCGCGGACCGCCACATCGGACCCCGCGGCGACGCCGTCGAGACCATGCTCCGCCACCTCGGCTACGCCACCCTGGACGACCTCGTGGACACCGCCGTTCCCGCCGACATCCGCCAGTCCGAGCCGCTGGAGCTCCCGGCGCCGCGCTCCGAGGCCGAGGTGCTCGCCGACCTGCGCGCCATCGCGTCCAAGAACACCATGAAGACGCAGATGATCGGCCAGGGGTTCTACGACACCCTCACGCCGCCCGTCATCCTGCGCAACGTGCTCGAGGACCCCGCCTGGTACACGGCCTACACGCCGTACCAGCCGGAGATCTCCCAAGGCCGGCTCGAGGCGCTGCTGAACTTCCAGACGATGGTGGGGGACCTGACCGGCCTCCCCATCGCCAACGCGTCCCTGCTGGACGAAGCCTCCGCCGTCGCCGAGGCCGTCCTGCTGATGCGCCGCTCCAACAAGGCCAAGGGCGACGCCAAGACCGTCCTCGACGCCGACCTCTTCCCGCAGACCATCTCGGTGGTCCGCGGCCGCGCGGACGCGCTCGGCTTCGAGGTGGAGATTGCCGACCTCTCAGCCGGCCTCCCGGACGGGGACATTTCGGGCATCGTCCTGCAGCAGCCCGGCAACTCCGGCCGCGTCGTGGACCACACCGCCGCCATCGCCGCCGCCAAGGAGCGCGGTGCCATGGTCACGGTGGCCGCGGACATCCTCGCGCTCACGCTCATCACCGCGCCGGGCGAGCAGGGCGCGGACATCGCCGTGGGCAACACGCAGCGCCTCGGCGTTCCGCTGTTCTTCGGCGGGCCGCACGCCGCGTACATGGCCGTCCGCAAGGGCCTCGAACGGTCCCTCCCCGGACGCCTCGTCGGCGTCTCCAAGGACGACGCCGGCACGCCCGCGTACCGCCTGGCCCTGCAGACCCGCGAGCAGCACATCCGTCGCGAGAAGGCCACGTCCAACATCTGCACCGCCCAGGCGCTGCTGGCCATCACCGCATCCATGTACGCGGTCTACCACGGCCCCGAGGGGCTGAAGGCGATCGCCCGCCGGGCCAACCTGCGCGCCCGCACGCTCGCCGCCGTGCTGTCCGGCGCCGGCGTCGAGCTGGTCTCCGACACGTTCTTCGACACCGTCCAGGCGCGCGTGCCGGGCCGCGCGGCCCAGATCATCGCGACCGCCGAGACCCACGGCGTGAACCTGCGCCTCGTCGACCCGGAAACCGTGGGCGCCTCCGCCGACGAGACCACGACGACGGCGCACCTCGCCGCCATCGCCGCGGCCTTCGGGATCGGGGACGCGGCCGCCAAGGTCGCCGAGGCCGAACTCGAGGCGGGGCGCGAGCTGCCGGACGCCGTCGTGCGGACCAGCGACTTCATGACCCACCCGATCTTCCACTCCATCCGCTCCGAGACGCAGATGCTGCGCTACCTGCGCAAGCTCTCCGACCGCGACCTGGCGCTGGACCGCACCATGATCCCGCTGGGCTCCTGCACCATGAAGCTCAACGCCACCGCCGAGATGGAATCCATGTCCTGGCCGGAGTTCGCCTCCATCCACCCGTACGCCCCGGCGCACCAGACCGCCGGCTGGCGGGAGCTGATCGCGGACCTCGAGGCGCGCCTGAGCACCATCACGGGCTATGCGGGCGTCTCCATCCAGCCCAACGCCGGGTCCCAGGGCGAGTACGCGGGCCTGCTCGCCATTCGCCAGTACCACCTGGCCCAGGGCGACGATGCCCGCACCGTCTGCCTCATCCCCGCCTCGGCGCACGGGACGAACGCAGCCTCCGCGGTCCTCGCCGGCCTGAAGGTGGTCGTGGTCAAGACCGCGGCCAACGGCACCATCGACGCCGAGGACCTGGACGCGAAGATCGAGGCCCACCGCGACTCGCTGGCCGCCATCATGATCACCTACCCGTCCACGCACGGCGTGTATGACGCCGACGTGCGCGAGGTGTGCGACAAGGTCCACGCGGCGGGCGGCCAGGTCTACATCGACGGCGCCAACATGAACGCGCTGGTCGGCCTCGGGCAGCCCGGCAAGTTCGGGGGCGACGTGTCCCACCTGAACCTGCACAAGACGTTCTGCATCCCGCACGGCGGAGGCGGCCCGGGCGTCGGCCCGGTCGCCGTGGCCGAGCACCTGGTGCCGTTCCTCCCCGGCGCCCCCGCCGGGGCCTCCAACGGCAACGACGGCACCCCCGTGACGTCGACCCCCTACGGCTCCGCCGGCGTCCTCCCCATCTCCTGGGCCTACGTGGCCATGATGGGCGGCGAGGGCCTGACCAACGCCACCAAGAACGCGCTGCTGGCCGCGAACTACATCGCGTCCCGCCTCGACGAGCACTTCCCGGTGCTCTACACGGGCAACAAGGGACTGGTCGCGCACGAGTGCATCCTGGACCTTCGCGACGTCACCGCCAAGACGGGCGTCACGGCCGAGGACGTCGCCAAGCGCCTGATCGACTACGGGTTCCACGCTCCGACCCTCGCCTTCCCCGTCGCGGGGACGCTGATGGTCGAGCCGACCGAGTCCGAGGACCTGGAGGAGATCGAGCGCTTCATCGAGGCCATGATTTCCATCCGCAAGGAGATGGACCAGGTGCTCGCCGGAGACTTCACGGTGGAGGAGTCGCCGCTGCGCAACGCCCCGCACACCGCGTCCGCCGTCGTGAGCACCGACTGGGACCGCAAGTACAGCCGCGAGCAGGCGGCCTTCCCGGTCGAGAGCCTCCGGCAGGACAAGTACTTCACCCCCGTGGGCCGCATCGACGGCGCCGGCGGGGACCGCAACCTGATCTGCTCCTGCCCGGCGCCCGAGGCGTTCGAGAACTAGCCCGGCCCCGCCCGAACCGAAAGGCACACCCGTGACGACCGAAACCACCACCCCGCGGCAGACCGCGCTGCACGCCGAACACGCCAGGCTCGGCGCGTCCTTCACCGACTTCGGGGGCTGGGACATGCCGCTGAAGTACGGCTCCGAACTGGCCGAGCACCAGGCGGTCCGCACGGCCGCGGGCCTCTTCGACCTCTCCCACATGGGCGAGATCTGGGTCGAGGGCCGGGAGGCCGCGCGGTTCCTGAACCACGCGCTCGTCGGCAACATGGCCGCGATGGCGGTCGGCAAGGCCAAGTACTCGCTGATCTGCAACGCCGACGGCGGGATCATCGACGACCTGATCACCTACCGCCGCGCCGAGGACCGCTTCCTGGTGGTCCCCAACGCCGGCAACGCCCCGGCCGTGGCGGCGGCACTGGCCGCGCGGGTCGCGGGGTTCGACGCCACGGTGACGGACGCGTCCGCCGAGACGTCGCTGGTCGCGGTGCAGGGTCCGGCCGCCGAGGCCATCCTGCTCGGGCTCGTCGCCGCGGAGGACGCGCCCCGCGTGTCCGGCATGAAGTACTACGCGGCCGACGAGGTCGCGGTGGCCGGGGTCGGCACCCTGATGGCCCGCACGGGCTACACGGGCGAGGACGGCTTCGAGCTGTACGTCCCCAACGACCGTGCGGCCCAGCTGTGGGGTGCCCTGCTCGAGGCGGGGCGCGGCTCCGGCCTCGTGCCGGCCGGGCTGGCCTGCCGCGACTCGCTGCGGCTCGAGGCGGGCATGCCGCTGTACGGCAACGAACTCTCGCTGGAGGTCGGCCCGTTCGACGCCGGGCTGGGCCCCGTGGTCTCCTTCAAGAAGGAGGAGGACTTCGTCGGCCGGGCCGCGCTCGAGGCGCAGAAGGCCGCCGGGCCGCGCCGCGTCCTGGTCGGGCTCAAGGGACTGGGCCGGCGCGCCGGCCGCTCGCACTACCCGGTTCTCCGCGACGGCGCCGTCGTCGGCGAGGTCACCTCCGGCCAGCCGAGCCCGACGCTCGGCTACCCGGTGGCGCTGGCCTACGTCGACGCGGGGCTCGCCGAGACCGGCACCCGGCTCGACGTCGACCTGCGCGGCAAGCCGGAGCCGTTCGAGGTCGTCGCCCTCCCGTTCTACAAGCGCCAGAACTAGCACCGCCCTCCACCCGTTTCCCCGAAAGGAACACACCATGAGCAAGGTCCTCTCCACCCTCCGCTACTCGGCCGAGCACGAATGGGTCGACTCCTCGTCACCGACGAAGGTCGGCATCTCGCAGATCGCCGCCGACGCCCTGGGCGACGTCGTGTACGTCGACCTTCCCGAGGTCGGCGCGGCGGTCACCGCGGGCGAGTCCTGCGGCGAGGTCGAGTCCACCAAGTCCGTGTCCGACCTCTACGCGCCGGTCACCGGCACCGTCGTCGAGATCAACCAGGAGGCCGTCGACAACCCGGCCCTGCTGAACGAGGACCCGTACGGCGCCGGCTGGCTGTTCACGGTCGAGGTCACGGAGGAGGGCCCGCTGCTCTCGGCGCAGGACTACGCCTCCGCCAACGGCGGGGACGTCGCGTGAGCGCTGT
>NZ_JBHDLJ010000013.1:0-102164 GCF_041877255.1 Arthrobacter halodurans | reverse complement strand
CGCCGAGGAGCGCATGCTCTGGTTGCCCACGACCTGCATCGTCTTGTCCCTGACGTCGACGACCTTCGGCTTCGGCGGGGCGACCGGGGTCTTCAGGGCGTAGGAGGCCATCCAACCAACCCGGCCCGCGTAGGCAACCTTGGACCAGGAACGGAACGTGTGGGTCACGGTGACCTTGGCCCCCTGCTTCACCGACGCGACGACCTTGCCCGTGGAAGTGGCCGACACACGCATATTGTGGTTCGCCACGACCTGCATCGTCTTGTCCTTGACATCGACGACCTTCGGCTTCGTGACGACGGGGGGCTTCGGCGCGGCCGGGGCGGAGATCTTCAGGTAGGAGGCGGAGACGAAGCCGGTCTTCGATCCGTGGACCACACGCAGCCAGGATCCGGCCTTGCCGGTGACCTTCACTTTGGTGTCCTTGCTGATCGTGCCCAGGGACCGGTAGGCCGTGGAGGGCCCCTCGCGGAGGTTCACGTTCGCGGTGGCCGTGTAGTAGATGGTCGAGAGCGGTTGCACATCGATCTTCTCCGGCACCGGGTGCACCACGAACGGCGCGACAGCACCGTGGATCGCCCATCCCGTGGTGCCGCCCGTGGTGACGCGGATGTAGCCGTTCAGCTGGGCGCCGGGCACCGAGGTCATCTTCGCGCCCTTTTTGACCAGCTTCAGGTTCTTCGCGCTGGCCGAGGCGGTCGCGCGAAGGTTCAGGTCCGTCGCAGCCCAGTAGGTGCAGGACGTCGGGAGGGTGAAGTTGTAGACGACGGAGGCGTTCTTCTTCACGTCCACTCCGCGGTCCAACAGCCACTTCATCGGGTCGAGCGAGCTGCCGCGCATCCAGCCGGCCGCGCCCCACACCTCGAAGTGCAGGTGCGCCGCCGTCGACGGTCCGGAGTTGCCGACCTCGCCGATCTTCTGCCCGGCCCTGACGCTCTGTCCCACGCGGGCGAACTCGTTGCCGTCCCACATGTGGATGTAGGCCGTGTAGTAGGTCTTCCCGCCCAGGAAGTGGCGGACCACGACGTAACCGGACACGCCGCCGCGCGTGCCCTTGCGGGTCTGCGTGACGACGCCATCCGCCACGGCGTAGATGTTGTTGCCGTCGCTTGCGGCGAGGTCCTGCCCCTGGTGGGCGGTCGTTCCGTTCATCACGGGGATGCAGCGAGGTCCGTGGGTGGATGAATAGCGGTAGGTCTTCGGGTCCAGCGGGAGCGCCACCCGATCCGAGGCGGCGAAGGCCGGCTCGGCGACCGGTCCGGCCGCCATTCCGCCCGCCAGGAGGGCCGCAATGGACAGGGTGGACCACAGGGAGTGGCTGGTTCGCTTCATGTTTCACGCGCCGTTCAAGGTGTCGATGGGGTGGGTCGATCCGGCCGCCGGCGCGGAAACCACTGCTCTCCCCCGCCGCGGACGTCCGCCACCGTCGATGGACGCACCCTGTATTGAACATGTTCAATCGAGGGTTACGAATCATCCGAAGGCGAAACCGACCGGTACTAGAGAAACCAGAGTGATAATTGTTTCTCTTGGGAACGAGATTACACATGTTCAATCTGATACGGTAGCCCTATTCCAGTCGCCCCAGGCGGCTGGGACCGAGGACCCCCACGCACACGCTAGGACTCCAGAGGATGCAGAACCTCACCGCTGCACTCGGCGCACGCGCCGCGGCACGAAGCCTGCACTTGAGGGGGCCCGTGACACTCGAATCCGTCCAGACGAGACTCGAGGCGATCCGCGGCCGGCCCATCGTCGTCCGCGAGATGCCCCGGGCGGCGGCCACCGGCATCTGCGGGCTCTGGATCGCCGTCGAGGACCGCGACCTGGTCTTCCACGCCCCCGCCCGCTCGGCGCTGCACCGCCAGCAGATCATCCTGCACGAGTTCGCA
This sequence comes from Arthrobacter halodurans, assembly GCF_041877255.1. Lineage (NCBI taxonomy): Bacteria > Bacillati > Actinomycetota > Actinomycetes > Micrococcales > Micrococcaceae > Arthrobacter > Arthrobacter halodurans. The sequence continues at coordinate 100,272 of NZ_JBHDLJ010000013.1, read as the reverse complement.
CACATCATCCTCCGCGAGCGCGGCGACGTCCCGACGGACCCCGTCCCGTCGGCGCTGTTCGAGGACCTGGATCCCGGCACGGTCGTGAGCAATCTGGCGGCCCGGAGCACGTACGACAACGTGGAGGAGCTCGCCGCCGAGATGCTCGCCGACCGCCTGGCCCGCGCCATCCGGACCACCCGCCCCTTCTCCGACGGGTCCGTCTGCTCGGAAGTGCTCGGTTGACCTCTGCTGCGTTGACCGTCCTGCTCGCCTTTCTGGTCGCGCTGCGCGCCATCCACCATTCGGCGCGCGACATGCTGGCACTGACCGGCGTCCTGCTGACCGCGGGATTCGCGATCCGCGCGACCCTAGTCGCGCGGGACGACACGGAGATGGGCCTCCTGTCCTTCTCGTCCTCAGTCCTCGTCACCACGGGGATCTGGATGCTGCTCAATGTTGTCCAACGGGCCACGGGCCACGCCGGCCGCCTGCGCGTTCCCCTCGCCGCCGTGCTGGCCGCCAACCTCGCGGCCTTCTCCTGCGCCGTGATGTTCTCCCCCACCGGGTCCGCGTTCATGCCGTTCAGCATCGCCGCCGGAACCACCACCTACGGGCTCTACCACCACGCGATCGTTGTGGCGTCCATGACCTACGTCGGGACCCTCGCCGCGCGCGGCGCCGGCCGGACCACCGGCGTCTATCGGGGCGCACTGGCGCTCACCGCCGTCGGTTCGCTGGTGTCCGTGGCGGGCGCCGTGGTGGCCCTCGGCACCGCCGTCGCCGAGTCCCGGTTCGCCGTCGAGCTCAACGGGCCGCTCCCCCCGGTGGTCCGCACGGTCTTCGCGGGCCTGGGACTCGCCTACCTCGGCGCCTCCCTGCCGGTGCTGCGCCAGGTGTGTCTGCGCGCCGGCAGCCTCTGTCCGCTGCTCCGGGTCCACCGGATCTGGCGCCGGACCCGCGCGGTGGCCGGCACCGCGTCCGTCCTCCCCCGCGTGAGCCTCCTCCCCGCGGCGATGCTGCACCGGATGCTCGTGGAACTGTGGGACTTCCGCGCCGGCTGGCGCGGGAACCATCCGCTGCTGACGGAGGCCGAAGAGTCGTACCTCCTGCGGGTGGAAAGCAAGTTCGCGCACGGCCGAACGCACTAGCGGGGGGCCGGCACCGCGTTCCTGCTACGCTTCCCTAAAGGCTCATTGACCATGTTCAAACGCGCGGGCGCCCCGCCTCCCGGGGCGCGGAAGGGAGGTGCCCATGAGCGACCGGCCCATCGGGCGAGGCGTCAGGCCCATCACCATCGGGAGGGCGACGCTCGCCAAGCGCCTCAACATCCTCCTGGACGTGAGCACGGCCGAAACCGGGCACGAGCAGCAGTACAAGGATGTCGCTGCCGCCATGGACCACTTGGGCACCCCGCTCTCGCGCGGCCGTTGGTACTACTTCCGCCAAGGCACGGGGCCGGACCCCCAGGACCGCCCGCTGCTGAGCAATCTGGCGCACTTCTTCAAGGTGTCCCCCGACTACCTCCTCTACGAGGATGGCGAGGTCCCGGAGCGCGTCGCGGCCCAGCTGGAGCTGCTGCAGACGCTGCGCGCCAACGAGGTCAAGGAGTTCGCCGCCCGACGCCTGGAGAACCTCGACGCCGACAGCCTCCGCTCGATCATCAGCATGCTGGACGAGGAACTGCGCACCCGCGACGCGTAGCCCGGGACCGCGGAGATCGGGCCCGGGTGCGGCCCCGGGAATAACAGGGCGGGCGGCGGCCCGGGAATAGCGGGGCGGGGTCCGGCGGTTGTGCCGGACTGTACCCGCAGCAACCCCAGGAGACCCCGTGCAGCTGTTCACCCCCCTGACCCTCGGCGCCATCGACCTACCCAACCGTTTGGTCATGGCACCGCTCACCCGTTCGCGCTCCGGGGTGGACGGAGTCCCCACCGAGCTCGTCGCCGAGTACTACCGGCAGCGCGCGTCGATGGGCCTGATCGTCAGCGAGGGCACCTACCCCAGCTTCGCCGGGCAGGGCTTCGTGCGCCAGCCCGGTCTGGTGACCGAGGAGCAGGTGGCCGGCTGGCGCCGCGTGACCGACGCCGTGCACGACGCCGGCGGCCGGATCATCGCGCAGGTCATGCACGCGGGCCGGGTCACCCACCCCGAGACCACCGGGGGCCGGGAGGTCGTCGCACCCAGCGCGCTGGCGATCGACGGCCAGAGCCACACCTACACCGGGAAGCACCCCTACCCGGTGCCGCGCGCGCTGGAGGCGGACGAGCTGTCCGGCGTCATCGAGGAGTTCGTGCAGGCCTCCCGCAACGCGATCGCGGCGGGATTCGACGGCGTCGAACTCCACGGGGCCAACGGCTACCTGCTGCACGAGTTCCTGAGCGCGGCCTCCAACCGGCGCACCGACTCCTACGGGGGCAGCCCGGAGAACCGGGCGCGGTTCGTCGTGGAGCTCGCCACCGCCGTCGCCGAAGCGATCGGAGCGGGGCGGACGAGCCTGCGCATCTCGCCCGAGCACAACATCCAGGGCGCCCTCGAGACCGACGCCGACGACGTCCGCGCCACCTACACCGCCCTCGTCGACGGACTGGCGCCGCTGGGCCTTTCCAGCCTGAGCATCCTGCACCGCGATCCCGCCGGCACACTGGTGCAGCACCTGCGCGGCCGCTTCGGCGGACCGGTGCTGCTGAACTCGGGCTTCGGCACGGTCACCACCCGCGAGGAGGCCGAGGCGCTCGCGGGCGACGGGACCGCGGACGGCGTCGTCGTCGGCCGGCCGGCCATCGCGAACCCGGACCTGGCGCTGCGCTGGCGCGACGGGTTGCCGCTCAACGAGCCCGACGCCGGCACCTTCTACAGCGACGGGGCCGCCGGGTACACCGACTACCCCTTCTGGCAGAACTAGCGGCCCGGGCGGCGGCGCGGCGACGGCTCCACCCGCGGCCGGTCGCGCCGCCCTCCACCACGCACGCGGCGGTTGCGGGCCGCGGCCCGTGTCCCCCACGCCATGCGGGGCGACGTGGGTAGATTGGTGTGGTGACTCGACGCAACGCCCTCATCGCCAGCGCCGTCGCGGGCGCCGCCCTCCTGTCCTCGTGCGGATCCGAGCCGACGGGCGGCACCGAGCTGCGGCCCACCCCCGCCGCGTGCGTGGTGGCGGACGGGGCGGCCCTCGCCCCGGAGTCCGGGATCCTCGCCGGCGTGAACCTCGACTGGGGGCGCCAGACGCTGGCGGAATACGCCGCCGCCCTGGGCGGCCGCCCCGCCGTGACCGTGAGCTTCTCGCACTTCCCGCTCGCGGCCACGGACACAGCGAACCTCGAAGCGGCCCACGCACAGGTCCGCGACAACGGCGGCATTCTGCTGCTGACCCTCGAGCCGGCCGGCGGGCTGGACGACGTCACCCGGGACGCCACGGACGGTCTGGCCGCGATGCTGGACCGCTTCAACCGGGCCGGGGTGCCCGTGATCGTCCGCTTCGCCCACGAGATGAACGGTTCCTGGTACGCCTGGGGCCAGCAGCCGGCAGCGTACCGGGCGGCGTTCCGGCGGGTGGCGGATTCGGTCCACCGCCTGGCGCCGGGCAGCGCCACGATGTGGGCGCCGAACTACGGCGGTGGCTACCCGTTTGCCGGGGGCCGGCACCAGGCGCTCCCGGGCACCGCGGACTTCGCCGCCCTGGACACCGACAACGACGGCGCGCTGACCGGCGCGGACGACCCCTACGCGCCGTACTACCCGGGCGACGACGCCGTCGACTGGGTCGGCATGTCCCTCTACCATTGGGGCAACACGTACCCGTGGGGCGAGAACGTCGTCCCGGAACCCGGCAAGTTCCTCCAGCAGCTCACCGGGCGCTACGACGGCGCCGGCGGCAACGACCTGGCCGTCCCGGACTTCTACGACGAGTACGGTCGGGCCAGGGACAAGCCCGTCGCCATCCCCGAGACCGCCGCCCTCGTCGCCGCGGGCGAAGGGGGCGCGGGCGAGCTGGCCATCAAGCGCGCCTGGTGGCGACAGCTCTTCGACGCCGGGCTGCCGCGGGACTACCCGCAGCTGAAGATGGTCAACTGGTTCGAGTGGGACAAGCACGAGGTCGAGGTCGGGGCCCCCGTGGACTGGCGGGCCGCCGGAAATCCGCGCACCGCCGAGGCCTTCACCGCGGACCTGCCCGAGTGGTACCTCTTCGCCGGCGAGCGCGAGCCCTGCGCGGCCGACGGCTGAGGGCAGCGCGGCGATCCGCCCCCGACGACGGCGAGACGTCCGTGGAGCACAGCCACCTCAGGATCGGCCAGCCCCCTGCGATCGGTTCGGATCTGCCACCATCACCGAGGTTCGCCGTGCCGTCGCACGGGGCGCCGGTTTAGTGCGCAGGCCACCCCACCCTGCCCGGCCCGTGGGCCCTAGCCAATACCGTCGCGCGCTCCTAGGCTCCGACCATGGGGGACACAGGGAAAGCCGGCGAGCCAAAGGACTGGTGGGAGAAGCTCAACGACTCGGCCATCTGGTGGTTTGTGCCCGCCATGCTGATGATCTCCACCGTGCTGCGCGCGGGGTTCCGGCTTGGGTCGACCTCCGCGTATGCCGTCATGGCTGCCGTTGCCGTCCCCGCCATGCTGGTGATGGCGCTGATGGCGCGGGAAAGCCGCAACGAGCGTATGGGTCGCCGCGCTGCCGTCCGTGGCGTGTTCGAGTGTTGGATCCGCTACCCCAACGCGCTGCCGGACTCGCTCCGGCGGCGCTGGGACTTCGGCACGGCGCGGCTGGCAGACGGCACGCTCCTGTTCGAGCGCCAGTTGGGCCCGGACGAGCCACCGTCCGGCAGGCCCTGCGTCTTCGACCAGCCGGTTCATTTGGCCCACAGGGCTGTCCCGGCGCGCGAACGCCGGGGCATGCCGAAGGCGTGGCAGATCGTCGCACTGCGGACAGACCGCGGCGACATCGAGGTCGCCACCTCGACCGAAGGACTGGAAGTGCTGGGCAGGCTGGAGACACCGCAACGGTAGCCGGAGCCCGTACCGCCGGCACCATGAACCCGGGGCTGGAAAGTCCGGCGATCGTTGTCCTCCACACGGGTCGACGTCGTTCACACCCACGGATACGCGCCATCGACGGGTAGCCGCCGTAGGAGATATCCCTTGTCAGGTTGAAGTTTCTGCGATACGTTCCGCATATTGGTGCCCGCGCCAACGGTGACGCGTAGCCACTCGGGGGGAAGTGATGAGCGGGGAAACCATGCTGTTTCTGGGTTGTCGGAACCCCGCTCGGTCGCGGGGCAAGCACTCCGCGATCCGGCGCGTCCGTCCCGTGGCGGCCGCGCTGTTCCTGGCGGGGTTGCTGGCGGCCTGCTCGGGGGACGTCACCGACCAGTCGGGGCCGCTGACCGTCGGAACCTCCGCCGAAGTTCCCGAGAACACCTACTGCGCCCCGCTCGACCCACAGGCAGGAACCATTGGTCTCGGAGACGTGGTGAGCAACCCGGGCCAGGATCCGGCGGAGCTCCTGTCCATCGAACTGGTGCAGCCGCGCAACCTCGAACTGGTGGACACGGGCGCCTAGACGCTGGGCGGAAGCCTGGGCCTGATGTACTACTGGTCCGAAGCCCAGGCAGCGGGCGACGTGGACACCGCGCACCTCACCGGAGCGCTTTCGCCGGCGTCCGGCTACGTCGTCGAGCCCGGGGCGACCGTGGGCGTCGCCGCCATGGTCGACATCGAGGACCCCTCACGAGCCGCGGGCGCGTACCAGTTGATGGTGCGCTACGCGCTAAACGGCAAGCAGTACGCGGAGACCACCAACCTCTCCTACGAAATGGAGCCCCACGGCTGCGACTAGGTGCGACCAGTCGACATTGTCGGTGGCGAACTCGAGTTCCCGGACACGCCGGCGATCCTGAGCCGCGACCGTGGCCTACCGCTCCACGGTCACGTGCTCGTTCGGGACGCAGTGGGTCATGGTCAGTCCCTCCACGTCGCGCGGGCCGTTGTGGCCCAGGTTCCCCATCCTCGCCAGTTCGGTTTCGGTCAACGCCTGCGATGCCAGCGGGCCGAGGTCCTTGACCTCCGCCAGCCCGATGCCGAGTCCCTCGCCGACGCGGGCGCCGAGCTCGTCGTCGCACATGTAGAAATGCCAGAGCATGCGCTCCTGCACCTTGCGGTCCGCCTGTGAGATGAGTGTGCAGAAGTTGAGCACGAGGTCGTCCTTTTCCCACGGTTCCAGAAGCCGGTAGCGCTGTCCCGCCTGAAGATAGTCGTTGGTCCGCGGTATGCGGGCGCGGGTCAGCCGTCCGGTGAGCTCCGGGCCCTCGATGTCCTCGGTCTGGTACCGACCCTCGCGGAGGCCCCCGGTGATCGAGGGCTCGTAGTTCACGTGCGGGTTCTGCTCCAGACCCAGGTCCCGCCCGTAGGACATCTGCCCGCCGGACTGGTTTGTGGCGACGGGGACGCGTTGCGGCGAGTTGATCGGCAGCTGCAGGTAATTCGGGCCCACCCGGTAGCGCTGCGTGTCGCTGTAGCTGAAGGTCCTGCCCACCAGCATCTTGTCGTCGGAGAAATCAAGCCCGTCCACCAGCACTCCGGTCCCGAAGGCGATCTGCTCGTTCTCGTTGTGGTGGTCGGACACATTCCGGTCCAGCGTCATGGTGCCGACGAGCTTGGGCTCGAAGTCCTGCTCCGGCCAGGTCTTGGTGTCGTCCAGCGGATCCCAGTCCAGTTCCGGATGTTCGTCGTCGCTCATCATCTGCACATAGAGGTCCCACCGAGGGTAGTCGCCGCGTTCGATCGCCTCGTAGAGGTCCTTCGAGGCGTGGCCGGTGTCCGTGGCTTGGATGTTCGCCGCGTCCTGGGCGGTCAGCGATTTCACGCCCTGGCGGGGCATCCACGTGTACTTCACGAGCTGGGTCTCGCCGTCCATGTTGCACCACTTGTAGGTGTTCACCCCGAAGCCCTGCATGTGGCGGTAGTCCGCCGGGATGCCTCGGGGGCTGAAGAGGTTGACCAGCATGTGCATGGACTCGGGGGTCTGCGACATGAAGTCGAAGATGCGCCCGGGCTCCTGCCGGAAGGTGATCGGATCCGGCTTGAGCGAGTGGATCACGTCCGGGAACTTGAGCGCGTCCCGGATGAAAAAGACGGCCAAATTGTTGCCGACCAGATCCCAGTTGCCGTCCTCGGTGTAGAACTTGACCGCGAAACCACGAGGATCGCGCGCGGCCTCTGACGAGTCGTGTCCCCCGATCACCGTGGAGAACCGGATGGCCACTGGTGTTCGCTGTCCGGGTTCCTGGAACAGCCGGGCCCGCGTGTACCGGGAAACCGGCTCGTCGCCCCACTTCCCGGTCGCCTCGAAATGGCCGTAGGCCACGAAGCCGCGCGCATGCACGACCCGCTCGGGGATGCGTTCCCGGTCGAAGTGGCTGATCTTCTCGAGGAACTGATAGTTCTCGAGGGTGGCGGGCCCTCTCGGCCCCACCGTCCGCTGGTTCTGGTTGTCATACACCTGGTGGCCCTGCCGGTTGGTCAGGACGGAGCGGTCATCTCCCGCGGCAGGGGATTCGCTGGCTTCATCGGACATGGTCTTTTCTCTCCTGGGTATTGCGCAAGGCGGCCTGAACCAGGCCATTGGCCCCCTTGCCACTCTGTTCCTGCCCGCTGTGGCGGTCAAGAGGAATCACGGACATCCCGGCGGTGCTCCGCCGCATGTCTCTGCCCGCCTCCGGACGGCGCCCGGCGCTTCCCGGAACCACTGGCTGTGCCGGAGGGCCTTCGCCCAAGAGTCACACTCCGCCCTGTCCAATTCGTGGGGGCGCGGACCCGGCCCCTTCGTGGTGGATCCGGACCTCCTACCCGGGGACGTGTCCTCGGAGGAAGCGCGCGGGCAGTGGACCGCGATATCCTTGGGGCACCACACGTCACACCATCCCCGAGGGAACCCATGCCTACCATCACCCGCCCGTTCCAGCTGAGCATCGGATTGTGGATCCTCGCCGGGATCTTCACCCTGTTGGCCGTGACGGTCAGCGGTCCGCTCGGCGGCTTCTCCTGGGTGGACGTAGCCGCGCGGGTCCTCGCGCTGGCCGCGGCGGTCCAGTCCGGCGCCGCGATCCTGCAGGCGGCAGGCAAAGATGCCCCGATACCGGAGACCGCGCCGGCGGAGCCGCGGTCACCGTTGCCTACGACGTAGGCGCCCGCAGCGCGGGCGTCCGGGTCGGGGCGCGCCTGAACCGGACGGCGTCCCGGCGACTCGGCCAGGCACACCATTGCCGACCGAGGAGCGCCATGCCCGTCCGACCCGCCCGCACCCCGCTGCGCCTGCAGCTCGTGGCCCTCCGCGTCGAATGGACGCGTCGCGAGTCCTCGGTGAACACGCTCTCGCTGGCCCAGGTGACCGTCCCGGGACAGCGCATCAAGGGCTCACCTACGCGCGGCCCCAGGAAGCCGTAGAACTGCTGGACCGGTTGCGCAGCGGGCATCTGCCGGGCGCGCGCGCGGACCTGCTCGTGGGCGAAAGCAGGCTTCCCGGATCCCGCACCGCAACGCCGAGGTGTCTGTCGGGGACGAGACGGCAGTGCGGTCCGGCGTCGCCCTCGACTCCGGCCTCGAGGGGCAGCAACTTCCGGTTCATGGGCGCGAGCTGGCCGGACCTCCCGCCGGTGTATACGTTCGACCGCCCCCAGTACGAAGCGACCCTGGAACCGGTCCTCGAACGGTTCCTCCGCCTGACGTTGCCCACCCGGTAGCGGGAACGGCTAACCGCCGCTGCCTCTGCGTCGCATCTTCCGCACGACCCCCCAGCCAGCCACCGCGACGAGCGGCAGGACGACGACGAGGCGCGCCGGGGCGGGCTCGGTGAACCACAGGACGCTGGCCAGCAGGACCAGGAACACGATCTGGGGCGTCGACGGGCCCAGAGCCGCGCGTCTGTCTCCCCCGGTCATTTCCGGACCGGATCGGACGTTGGCGATTGTGCGCGGCGATCGTGTCGGGAGGCGCGGTGCCGGGGCCGGTCGCGGCGCACCCAACGCAGTCCGAAGCCAGCTGCGTATGCGGACGCGGTGGCAGCAATCAGCGGTGGCCAGAAGGCCAAGCCCAGGTAAAGGTATGGAACCAACGTCACCTGCAGGAAGGCCACCATGATGGCGTACTGCAAAAGCAACCTCGACGGGTTGGACCGGCTCCGGACGACTTCCAATGCGAGGCCTAGCAGTCCGCCCACGACGACGGCCACAAGAACGTGGAGGACGTCAGGACTCATGGGCGAGCTTCTTGGCGCGGCGCCGCTCCCGAAGATAAATGGCGGACACGAGAACGTTGATCGCGCCCAGCAGTCCGATGAGTCCCCACGCTTGGCCGGTGGAAGCATTAGCCACCGCGACCGCCAACTGGCTTGTCCCCACTATCCCGAACAGCGTCGCGAACCCGACGGCGGCGCGGGGATTCATCGTCGGAGCCGGTCTCTCGGGATCCGTCAGACCCATGCGATCGGTCTGGATCTGCCACCACAGCCGAAGATTCCCCATGATCGTCACCCTAGGCGACGTCGACTTGCGGAGAAAGACCACCCTCGAGCCCGTTGATGCTAGTCAGAAGATGCACGGTCTCCTAGGCTCCGACTATGGGGAGCACGCGGGAAGCCACGGAGTCGAAAAGCCGGTGGGAGAAGCTCAACGACACGTCGGTCTGGTGGTTGGCGCCCGTCATGGTCGGTCTCGCCATCGTGCTCAGCGAAAGCTTCGGGTTCGGGTTCACCGCGTCACTCGTCATCATGGCGATCACAGGCATTCCACTCATGCTTCTCATGGAGCTGACGGCGAGGCGACGCCGCAACGAACGGCTGGCCCGCCGGGCGGCCACCCGCGCGGAGTTCGAGTGCTGGATCCGCGACCCCAACGCCTTGCCGGACTCGATCCGACGGCGCTGGGACTTCGGCACCGCACGGCTGGCGGAAGGCGCCCTCCTGTTCGAGCGGCAACTCGGTCCGGACGAGCCACCGTCCGGCAAGCCCATCGTCTTCGGTCAGCCGGTCCATCTGGCCCGCAGGACCGTCCCGGCACGCGAACGGCGGGGTGTGCCGAAGTCGTGGCGGATCGTCGCGCTGCGGACCGACCGTGGCGACGTCGACGTCGCCGCCTCCTCTGCGGAAGGGCTGGACGTGTTGGGCACATTGGAGCCTGCGAGCGGTGGGCGCTGAGTGCAGCTCGGAGTGTTCATGATGGCCATCGGGTTGGGCTGGTTCGTCCTCCGCAAACGCATCACCCACCGGGACAACAGACGCGCCAAACAGGAGCAGCCGTGACACCGCGCTTCATGGGAACCCTCCTCGCGGCCGTTGGTGCGTTCCTGGCTCTCCTGGGCGTTGGTCTGGCGGCGGCGTCCGACCACACGCCGTACTGGGCGGTCTCGCTCGGATGCTGCGGCGCGGTCCTGCTGGTCGCGGGGATTCTCATGCGTCGACGAACCGACTGGCGGTGATGATCCAATCCGGTTTCGTCCGGCCGACAGCGACGGTTGGATCGTTCCGAGGGAGGAGGAAGGCATGCTGAACAGCACCCCGCCAGGCATTGTTCCCGACGGTTCGGGCGGCGGCACCCCGAGCAACGGTGCGATCCTCGCTGCGTTCGCGTACCCGGTAGGTGGTGCGATCCTCATGCGAATGCTCTCGGACGCCTTCGGCTTCGTGCCGGCGATCTGGATCATGGTCGGGCTGGTCGTCGCGACACTCGCCATCCTGACCACGGTCCTCCTCCGCAAGAACCGCCGAAGCCGGCCGGACGGCATCTGCAAAGACGCCCCCGACGAATGACGGGCGTCTTATGCCGACCGGCAGCATCCTGCCGAATCGGCACTGCCCCCTCTTCAACGGCCACCCTGGATCTACAACCGGCAACATATTGCCGATTCGGCTATTCATGGGGCAGAATGGTCTCAGAGTTAATACAAGCGGCAGGATTCTGCCGGTAGGGAGTGGTCGTGGGCGACATCCACAACGTGGGGCGCACTATACGGGACGCCCGGACGGCCGCCGGACTGACCCAGCGGGATCTGGCGGATCTGTCGGGGATCTCCGAACGGACCGTCCGCGCCATCGAGACCGGCACCGGCAACCCCGCGCTCGCGGCCGTGGCCGCCGCGGCCAACACGCTCGGCCTGCGCCTGGCGGCCTCCTAGTGGCCGACCTGCACCGGCTGCGGTTCGTGGCCGCGGCCGACGTCCACAAGGCCAGCCGGCTCGCCGGGCGCCTCGAGCGCGTCGAAGGCGGGACCACCTTCACCTACGACGACGGCTACCTTGCAAGCGGCTGCCAGCCGATAGCCCGGACGCTCCCCCTGTCCCCGTCGCCGGTCCACTCCCCCGCCGGCTCCCTGCCGCCGTTCTTCACCGGCCTCCTCCCCGAGGGGCACCGCCTCACGGTCCTGAAGGACGCGATCAAGACCAGTCTCAACGACGAACTGAGCCTGCTGCTCGCGGTGGGCGCGGACGTCCCCGGCGACGTACAGGTCGTCCCCGCCGGCGAGGACCCGGCCGAGCCCGAGCCGCTCGCCGACACCACCGACCCTGGACAGCTGGACTTCGCCGTGCTCGCCGAAGCGGTGGACCTCCACGGGCTGCCCGGTGTGCAGGACAAGGCCAGCGCCTCGATGCTCACGGCCCCGGTGGCTCTGCGTGGGCACCGGTACATCCTCAAGCTGAACCCTCCACGGCACCCTCACCTCGTGGAGAACGAGGCACTTCACCTTGCCGCGGCCAAGGCCCTGAAAATCCCGGTGGCCACGGCGACCGTTGTCAGGGACCGCAACGGGTTGGCCGGCCTGCTCGTCGAACGGTTCGACCGCGTGCCGACGGCCACCGGATGGAGCGCCCTGCCGCTTGAGGACGCCACCCAGGTCCTGGGCCTGCCGCCGGCAGCCAAGTACAACGTCGATGCCGAGACTGTCGTGACAGCCTTGGCGGCGGCCACCAAAGCCCCCGCCGTGGCCACACGAAACCTGTACCTGCAGTTCGTGTTCGCCTGGCTGACCGGCAACGGGGACCTGCACGCCAAGAACGCCTCTGTTCTCGGCCCGATGGGAAGCGCAACTGTGGCACCCGTCTACGACGTGCTGTGCACCCTGCTCTACGGTGACGGAACCATGGCCCTCCCGGTATCCGGGAAACTCAAGAAACTGCGGGCCCGCCACTGGGCCGGGTTCGCCCAAACCGTCGGCCTCCCAGAACGCGCCGCCACGGCCGCGAACCGCATGGCCCTGGCCGCGGCGGCCCGAGCGGACCTGTCGACGCTGCCCTTCGAAGGATCTCCACTCGCGGGCACGCAACGGGAACTGAGGTTCCGCCGGTCAGAGCTCGAACCCTGACATTGTCCACAACCGCGCAAGGCACAGGGGGAACGATGGTCACGAAGGACAAGCCGAATGGCACGGAGGGCGCCGGGCAGCGCCATGGGGTCGCCAACGCCGAAGACCCCGTGGATGACCGCCACCCACCGCTGGTGTGCAGCCGGCGGATCGTGGTCCTCGATTCCTACGCGATCGCCAAGGGCTGGTTCATCGCCGTGGTCGTGTGGCTCGTTGGCGCACTGCTCCTCTTCTTGGGGCTTGACGCGTCCACCGTCAAGGAGCCGGGAACGCTTTACATCGACAACGTCTCGATCTGGCCGGTGTTCGCGATCGTCAGCGTCGCGGCGGCCATCGCGATCGGCCTACCGCTCGGGCTGCTTCTCGCGCGCCTGCTCCGGCCAGTCCGCAATCAGTGGATTCACGTCGGGGCGTTCTTCGCGGTCCCTGCCCTGTTGTTCGCTTGGCCGCTCGGGTTCCTCTTTGGTGGGGGCTTCCCGGGCGGTCTGATGCTTGGGTCGCTCATCGGGGTGTGCTCGGCAATCAGCCGCGCGGCCATCATCCGCAACGCGACCATCGTCGACATCGCCGAACCTGCAACGGGGCAACAATGAACGAAACGCAGCCAACCCGACCGCCCACGAACGACGCCGCGCCCGAGGGCATCACCCCGGCGTTCCGCACGGCGTGGTGGAGACTGCACGCCTGGGCGTTCGGCCTCTATCTGGCCGCGTGCGCGGCGGCGTACGTCCAGGTTCCGCTCGAGGCGATCACCATGGCGGGCCTCGGCGTCGTGTTCGGGGCGATGGCCATGACGATCTCCATGGTGGTTGCGCACTGGCGCGCACTCACTCTCATGCCACCCCGGACGTGGGCGGGCATTGCCCACCTCTGGGGAGCCACCTTGGCGTGGCTGCTCATCTATCCGGCGTCGCTCGTCGTTGGCGGCATCGCCGACGGTGCCTGGTCGATCGAGCCGACGGTGTGGATCTTTGGGCTCGTCCCCTACGCGTTCTGGGCAGCGCCCGCCATCCGGGCGCTCATCGTCGCGGGACGTGAAGCATCCGAATGAGCGGCGATGCGCCCCGGGGCCCAGCTACGTGGGCTCCGCAATCGAACCGAGAGAGGACGGAGAAATGACAACCCCGGCCCCGCCTAGGCCACCCGTCGTGCTGCCCATCGAGGCGTTCGTGGCAGCCGGTGGGTGGTCCTTCGTCGCGTACGCTCCCCTGACGCTGTTGGCCATGGCCGTGATGGCGGTTAGCGACGGTGATCCGACTGTCGTCGCCATCTGGCTGATCTTGCTTCTCGCGTGGGCGATCCTGCTCCTGCCCTTCATGGCGGTCGCCGCGCTGCTCGCACTGCTGCTCCGTCGCGTGCCGGCGGTGTGGCACGTGCCCGCCTTCGGCGCCGTGTTTTTCCTCCTGGCCTACGGCGTCTGGTCGCTCGCGTTCCCCGAGCCGTCCGGCAACCTGGGAAGCGCCCTTATGGTTGGTGCGGCAGCCGGAGTCCCGGCCGCGTTCGCCCGCTTCAAAACCCGTCGATACGAGATCCGCGGCATGGAGGCCCATCATGGATGAGATTGCGTCCACGTGGGACGCGCTTCTGGCCCGCCTGAGCAAAACCATGGACGGCAAGGCCTCCGTCGTGGAGACGCACCGGCAGACCGACAGCGCGAAGACGGTGTTCGCGGAGGCGGTGTTCCGCGTCCCGGACGGCAACGGCCCCCAGTTGCAGGTCCTCGGCCTCGACGAGGTCGAGCTGCTCTTGTCTTTCGGCGACGGGACGAACCAGTGGGAGTTGGACTGGGACGAGGAGGGGGTCGCATTCATCGAGAATGTCGCCGGCGCCGTGTTCGCCGGACGGTGGAACCAGTACAGCGCGCCCGGGCGCAAGCACCTCGAGGTCGAGCTGGACGACGGGACGGTCATCGAGACAACCACGTACAGCGCGCCGACCGGGCTGATCCCACTCCCGGGATGGCTACGCCGCGCGAAAGCCCGGAAGACCCGCTCCGTGACCATGACCCACGACCGGGCGGCCGGCGCCGCGTACATCCGGCTCGCCACCCGGGCGATCCACGCATCGTGGCCCATCGACAAGGTCTCGACCCACCTCGAGGTCATCGTCGACGTGGACTCCGAGCGCCGGGTCCTCGGGGTCGAGATCCTGGGCCGTCCCGGCGACGGACCACAGCCGATCCTCGACGCCGTCGACGACCACACCATCGCCCACGCCCTCGCCGACGCAGGGTTCGACGTCCCGCAGCTGCGTGACAGCTCGACCATGGCCGTCGAGCTGATCTAGGTTGCAGGCGAGCCCGCCTCCGCTCTGGACAGGAACCCGGCTTGACCTGCACTCTTGGCTCGGGGGTCAACGCGGGCCGCCGGAAGGGCAGGGCAGATGGCGGACACCGACGCAACCCGTTGGCAGAAGGCGGCTCGATGCGCCGACGTCGTCGACCACGGCACCGGGCCCGCGTTGCGGACCTACTTCACTGTCCTCTGGCCACTGGGCTGTCTTGCCCTTATTGGTGTCGGCTACCTGGCCTCAAGCCTGCTGTTCAACGACCCCACCTCCACGACGGCCCTGGACGCGGTGTTCGGCCTCATGCTCGCCGCGGTCGGCACTCTGGTGGGAGGTCACGTCTACACGAACAAGCGCCTGGCCCCGCTCGTGCGTCCCGAACGTGCCAGCGCCATCCTGTGGCTGGACAAGCCGGAGAAGAAGGCCATCGAACGCCAGATCCTCCTCAAAGCCCCGCCGGTCCCCGAGCACCTGCACGTGGCGCGGGCCGCCGCCGCGCAGAGCCGTCTCTCACTCGCCCGCATGCTCGTCACCTTCCCGGCCATGGTCATGCTGGGCATCGGCCAACTGATCATCGCGCGGCCACCGGTGACCTGGTTGTTCGCCGTGTGGATCCCCGTGCTCGCGATGCTGGTTGGGACGATCGCGTATGGGGTGTGGCAGTACCGGCGGGCCGGCCGATTCCTGGAGGAGACGCGTCCTGTGGAAGGGAACGCGCCCGGCCCCGCGGCGTGAGCCGGGCCTTCATGCAATCCCGACGCCGGATGCACCCCGCGCGGTGGGGAATACTGGTCCCATGCCAGTGAACACCCTGTCATTCGTTGAACGCCAGGTGCGCACGACCTCGTGGGAGCGCCGGTGGTTCTTCCTGTCCCGGTTCGTCGAGGCAGAGCACACCTTCCTGGAGCCCGCCATCGACGGGCGGCCGTTGCGCGAGTGGGTTCGCGAATGGGAAGGCGTCGACGAGCCGCCGGAGGAATCCACGTTGCTGAGCGCTTTCGACCCGGAGTTGGCCGTTGAGCAGCTCGACCGGCTGCTCGGCGACAAGCCGAACCAGTTCGGGGACCGAGCCTGGCTGCTGTTCTGCAAGGTGTGCTTCGACGAGGGCTGCGGCGGCCTGACCGCCGACATCTCACGTGCCGGCGGCCGCGTGACCTGGTCGAACTTCGGGTGGGACACCGACTACGTCACGGAGGACGAGGAGCCAGCCCGCTACAACGCGTCCTTCTCGTTCGACGAGGCAGCCTACGACCGGCTGCTGGCCGAGGCCCGCGAGCACTTTAAGGTGCCTCTTTTCGAGGACAAGCTCGGCTGATCGGCACGGTCGAAAGCCGTCACCACCCCAATGACGTCGGACACACACGCCGGTTCAACGCACTGGATTACCCGCGGGATGCTGGCGAACAGGACGTCATCCGGGCCCTCATCGCTTAGTTGAGCAGGCCCTGCCGAGTGGCTTCTTCGCTCTCCTCGGGCTCCTCGTCGAAGACGGGCACCCGGTTGTGGCGTTCGTTCTCCCACGCGAACAGCCCGGCGAGGGCGAGGGTGACGAGTCCGAGGACCAACAGGAACCAGTCCCCCTTGGTGATGAGCACGTAGAAGCCCACGGCGATCCCACCCAGAGCTGGCAGCGCCATCGAGACTGCGAGGGCCCTCCCGCGGTCCAGGTAACTCCACTGCTGACCCCTCTTCGGCAACATGCCGGCCCCCCAGACTGTTGATCGTGTCGCCGATCATCCACCGGACACGACCGGCGCACAAGTGCGGCCACGGACGCGACGCGGGCCTAGAAAGCGGCGGGGCCTCCGGTGATCCTGATGCCAGCCAACGGAGGGTGCTCGTCAAAGTACATGATCTGGCATGCTCTCGGGATTTCGGACGGAGCCCCACCGCAAAACCTGGGGACTACTGAAAGGAGGAACGTCGGCAAGCAGCGGCGCCCGCGCGCGGTTTCAGCGGACGTTCATCGAGCACCGGGAGGATGCCGCGTGGGTGGACCAAATGCCTCCGGGCTGGCGTCCAGCCCCACCGCGGCGAGTCGGGACCGGATGGCCGTGATCAGCGCGACGGTGGCCTCGAAGGCCGCCGTGAGGTGGGTGGGCGGGCGTGTGGAACGGGGGCTCGTACGCGGCGTCGCCCTCGAGCCGGCAACGGGCAAGCAGCTCGTAGACCCAGGATCGGGACACTCCGTAGGCGACAGACGCCTCCCGGACGGTTCGCTTTGCGGTGACAACGGCAGTGATGACCAGACGTGCCTTCGACATAGCTCAAGGGTCGGCCGTCCACGCCCGCGGGATCCTCGCCGCGGACGAAAGCCTGTACCTGCACCGAGGTCTGAGTGTTCATTCGGGCCATCGATCCGGCCCGTTTGCATGACTTCCGTCTCACGAAATAACACCTGTCCGCCGTGTCCTCGGGCAACTGATCCCGGGGGTGTTCCGGCGCCGTGCGGCCCGTTACGATCGGCTCGACGGCGCGGGCGAGGGTCCCGCAGCGGAGGGGACCCGATGGCCACCATGACACTCGAGGCGCGCACCGGCGTGCCCGTCGGCAGGCTGAACATCCTGCGCCTCGCGTACCTGATCATGGTCGGGGGGCTGGTCTTCTTCCGGTGGGCGCCTCTGGTGGCCAACGGGCCCGACTGGCCCCTGCACGAGGGGGTGACCGAGTACATGCTCCTGGCCGTCTCACTGCTGGCGGTCTTGGGGCTCCGCTACCCGCTGAGGATGATCCCGCTGCTGCTCTTCGATGCCCTGTGGAAGCTCGCGTGGCTCGGCGCGGTCGCCGTCCCGAAACTGCGGGCCGGCGAGCTGGGCCCGGACCTGATCGCGGTCATCACCAGCTGCGCGTTCGCTGCGATCGTCCTGGCGGTGATCCCGTGGGGCCACGTGTGGCGGCAGTACGTCCTCGCTCCCGGGGACCCGTGGACGATCCGGGCCCGGCGCACCCAGCCCCGCCGGAACCAGCCGTGACCGGCCCTCTGTCGCCGCCCGGCGCCGCCGCGGCGGAACGCAAGGGCGTGTGGGAGCGCCTCTTCGACTCTTGGGTCTTGTTCTTCTTCCTCGTTCTGATCATCAACCCGGTGATCCAGAGCCTCTTCGGGCCCTGGCTTGGCGCCGCGGTGGTCATTCCCCTCGTTGCCGTCTGCGGGACGCTGCTGTGGCGTGCCAGAAACCGGCAGCGCCGGGACCGGCTCGGGCGCGCGGCCGCGGCGAACGGCACCTTCGAGGGGTGGCTGCGGCACCCGAACGCGCTCCCGGACTCCCTGCGCCGCCGCTGGGCGTACGGGACGTTCCGGCTCGACGGCGACACCCTGGTGTTCCAGCTGCGCACCGAAGCGGACGGACCCGAGCTCGGCCGACCCACAACCTATAAGGACGTGTCTCGCCTCGGGGTGCGGGACGTGCCGACGAAGGAGGCCGGTGTCCCGAAGTCGTGGCCGGTGCTTGCGCTGGCGACGGACAAGGGCGAGATCGAAGTCCGCATCCCATCCGAAGGCGTGGCGGTCCTCGCTACCCTCTCCCGACCGTCGAGTTCCGTGGACGGAACCAGTTAGCGGTTCAATCCGGTAACGGTCCCCGTTCCGCCGAACATCAGGCCCAAATGCTGACGAACAGCAGCGAAGACACGGATCCTCGATCCGACGTGGAGTCGCCGCCGTGTAGGTAGCGTTGCTGTATGACGAACTGGCCGCCGATCTCGCGTGATGACTTGAAGGCTGCCGCCAAGACCGCGGCTTTCGACGTAATGTTCCCCGAGTTGATTCGAAGGCTTATAGCCGAGACTGCGGATGGATTGACAAGTCTCGACATGCCAAGCGGTAGCGGTATCGCGGCTGGGGGTTTCGACGGGATTGTCGAAGCGACATCGAGCAACGCGTTCGTTCCGGACGGAATATCAGTGTGGGAATTGTCAGTCGGGGGCGGGCAAGGTAAGGCAGAGGATGATTACACCAAGCGCCTAAACGGTCCTCCGGGAACGAAGATGGCGGATGTCACCTATGTGCAGGTCATCCTCGAGCCCTGGACCAAGGCACGGTCTTGGGCTGCCGCCAAGAGTAGTGAAGCGAAGTGGCACCGGGTTGAGGGATACAACTTGGACAGAGTGACTACTTGGCTCGAACAGGCCCCCAGCACGACGGCTTGGTTGGCCGCATACCTCGGCAAGGCCCTCCCCGGAGTACGCGACCTAAAGACCTGGTGGTCAGAGTCCTGGCTTCCGTCTACACGAGTGGAGCTCGGTCGCGGGATCGTTCTTGCCGGTAGAGAGACGGCGGCTAAGCGTCTACTAGAGGACATTGAGAGCGGCCGGCGAGTAATTAGCTTGGGCGGTGGACTGCCTCCCGACGAGGCGCCAGCCTTCATCGCTGCCGCGATCCTCGATGACGCAACGCCTGAAGGGCTGAGTCGATCTAGCCGCGCACTCCTGATTTCGGATGCGGCCTCTCTAGCGCAGTTGATGGCACTGCCGCAGCCCATGATCTTTATCCTTCTTGATGCAACACTGACGCGTGACCTGCCGTCTGCGTCTCGCCATCAGGTCATTCTCACGGTTACGCAGGGCACCGCTTCCGTAGAAGTACCACGGCTCGATAGCGAGAAAATTTCCGCGGAGTTGAAAAACAAGGTCGACGAGGATTCCATACACGCCCTTGCCGCACTGGGTCGTCGCAGCTTGCTCGCTCTGCGTCGACGACTAGCCCATCACCCCGAACTATTGATTCCCACGTGGGCCTCAGAAGGGGACTCGATTCTCAGACGGTTGCTCCTCGTCGGAAAGTGGCGCGCGGGAAATACGGACGATCGCCAAGTCTTGGCTGATCTAATGGGTTCGAGCTACGAAAATGTTGATGCACGAGTTCGCACATTGTCCAGTGCAGTCATTCCACCCTTCATGTCTCAGGTCAACGACATTTGGCACGTGGTGACGCTGGAGGATGCATGGTCACTCAAGAGTCAAGAGATCACTGCTGACGACCTAGTGGCGTTCCGCGCGGCCGCGCTCGCCGTCCTGGGAGAAGAAGATCCGGTTCTCGCCATGCCTGATGACGAGCGGCACCTTGCCGGCATTCGCGGGATCGGACGCAAATACTCCGGTGTTCTTCGCGAGGGCATCGCACAGGGATTGGCACTATTGGGCTCATTGGCTGTCCCCGTGTCGGGCGGTGGGTCGGCCACAACGGCTTCGTTCGCTCGCTCCGTCGTAAGAGAGCTGGTGGATGCGGCGAGCGAAGATGCCACATACCGAAAGTGGCATTCACTCGGAGACGTGATGAGCGATCTCGCGGAAGCTTCCCCTGAGGAGTTCTTGAATGCTGTAGCCGCCGGATTTGGTGAGGGCGCCGCTTCACACCAGAAGATGTTCGTCGAGCCAGCTGATAATCAGTTCGGCGCACCAACGTCCTCACACACGTACTTTCTCTGGGCATTGGAGCGACTTGCCTGGTCCCCTGACTACATCGATGAAGCTGTCGAAGCTCTTGCGGGTCTTGCAGACATCGATCCAGGCGGCAGAACGACTAATAGGCCGCTTAACTCACTCCGCGGAATATTAAACGCGTGGGTCCCGAATACCTCCGCGGACGTCAACGATCGGATCCGATGTATTCGCAACGTCGCTCGGCGACACCCCGCCACTGGAGCCCGGTTGTTGACTTCGCTCATCCCGAAATACCGCGAGATGCAGATGATTCACAGTTCGCCCCGCTTTCGGGAATGGGGCCGCCTGAAACGCACCAGCGCTGAAGAGATGCGTGAAGTCCTGAGGGTCGTGGTTAACGAGCTGAGTGCTTTGGCCGCTAACAACGCGGCGGTAGCACTCATGGCCGTCGACAAGCTCGCGGCAGTCGACGCTGCAATGAGAACTGAGCTGCTGAGCGCTATCCGTAGTGCGGGTTCAAATGGAGGTGGAGAGTCAGACGACCTGACTCAGCTCTTTCACGGGTTGCGTGAGTTCGTTGCCCGCCACAAAGAATATCCCGACGCCTCTTGGGCGCTGCCGCATGATGTCATCGCCGAGGTCGAGGAAGTGATGCATGAGATCGCTCCGCATGACACTTTCGATCTTAACTCTTGGATGTTCGAGAACGACTGGATTGACATAGGAAGCTTCAGACGACGCGATGACTATGCAGCATATGCAGCGGAGGTCCTGCGACTGCGAACTGAAGTTGTTGAGGACATTTTCACTGCAACTGGATTGGACGGCGTGCTTGGCTTCGCTGTACGCGTCGGAACGCCGGAACTTGTGGGTAGCGCTCTCGCGAATAGCGGGGAGGATGTGGCTGAGGCTTTGCTGCCTCATCTGGCCACGGATGGTAACGAATACAAGATGGCGCATGGTTACTTCGCCGGCAGAATAAGGACGGCCGGCCATATCGACCTTGTCGACTCGTTGATCGCTCTAACTCCGGAGGCGAAAGCTAAGGCGAGATTGCTGCGCATGCTTCCCGACCTCGACCTAGCGTCCTCACGTCTTGTTGCTCTGTCTGACGATGAAGTAACCCAGTCCTATTGGTCGGAGTTTCCGATTTACGGCTTGGGGCATGATTTTCAAGACGTAACTAAGGTGGGCTGGAGTCTACTTGCCGTGGATAGGCCCGCTTCTGCCGTGATGCTCGTTTCTCTCTATATCCAGCAATCGAAGGATATGGGCTTAGAAGAGGCAAAACTTGTCGCGGCAGCCCTGGACCGACTGCTTGAGCTGGCAGAGATTCCAGACAATGAGAAGAGTGCCTTTCGAGAGTCAGACCTGGAGCGAATTTTCTCTCTCCTAGCCAACCATCGCGAGGACCTCGGGCGCGTGCGAGTGATTCGCTTGGAGTGGAACTTCTTCCAAGCCCTAGGTTTCGATGCTGCGGCTCCATCACTGCACCATGCCGTTGTTACGGGCGCCGACTTCTTCGCGGACCTGATCAAGATGTGTTTCCGCGCTGCAGGTGAGGAAGCTAAGGAGAGAACTGAGCAGGAGCGTGCAGTCGCAGCGAGGGCCTTCGAGGTTTTGCGCACATGCAAGCGCTGTCCTGGCTTTGACGCTGACGGCGTTGTAGATGCGGAGGCGCTCACGGCTTGGGTGACAGACGCACGCGAACGCCTGTCAGAGAGCGACATGAAGATCATCGGCGATCAACAGATTGGTGAACTACTGGCGAATGCACCGGCGCGCGCGTCAGGGGCACCTTTGCAAGACTCCGTTCGCGATCTGATCGAGCGCGTCCGGAGTCGCGACCTTGAGCAAGGCATCTACTTGGGCATAGTGAACTCACGTGGTGTCACGAGCCGCAGCCTCGGCGAAGGTGGTGCACAAGAAATGGAACTTGCAGGAAAGTTTCGAGCCTGGGCCGATGGGGCAAAGGCATGGCCAAGAGTACGCAAGTTGCTGGAGGCTGTGGCCGAGTCCTACGAGGGTCAAGCCCGGCGAGAGGAACTTTCCGCGGAAGCTTGGCGCCAAGGCCTCAGGGACTAGCCCTAGCACCCGCCTTCGTAGTGGCGCCGGCCGCCAACACGTTGCGCCGTGCGCATCTCACAAGTCGATTCCCTCGCGCGATGCCGACGCAAGATGCCTCAGACGGCTCAGCATCGTCAGCAAACGCTTCGCCGCCGTAGATCCAGCGCCCGTCTGAACGCCTAGGGCGCTGAGATCCGCCGCGAAGCGCCCGAATGGAGTGACTAAAAAGTGACTACAGCGCCGGTAAACAGCCTCAATTATTGATCATGCATGCGTTGCACCACCTGTCAAGCAGGTGCGTTGAGAGCGCGAAAGAAACCCCTGCTTCCCTTTATTTGCAAAGAAGGCAGGGGGTCTGTCGATGGTGGAGCCTAGGGGAGTCGAACCCCTGACCTTTTCATTGCGAACGAGTAGCACGCAGTCTACGATCCATGCCCAAGAGTCCGGATGTCCTCAAGCCGGGGGGCCTACCGGAAGTCTCTAAAGGGAACGATGCGATCTTTGAATAGCGGTCACCATTTACTCACCACCACGCAGAAAACGTGGCGGAAACAGGGGGTACACAGCCGAAATAACCCTAACGATCGAGAACAGACGAAAGCCCTAGATGCGCGGCATCCCGCAGATCTAGGGCCTTTAGTCAGAGCCCCCTACCGGATTCGAACCGGTGACCCCCTGTCAGAAGGACAGGTGCCCGAATGGGTACCAAGACGGTCACTTGTGCGTAATTCCGGGGATCCTTGCGCTTGAGTTTCTCTGTAGCCTTGCCCTCAAGTTCCCGCAAGCACCCGCTCAAACCAGATCATTCCCGGTGGATCTGTCGTGTTGTCTGTCGTGTCTGAGCAGCGGTGAGACGGGAAAGCCTGCCGCACTCCACAGAGGTATGGAAAACGAAAAAGACAACATTCTGTCGCTCGACGCCCTCGGCGCGGAGGCGACTGCCCGGCTTCTGGAGCAGTCGCCCAAGACCCTGGCGAACTGGCGCTCCGCTGGCATCGGACCGCCCCACTACAAGATCGGTCGGCGGGTCTTCTACCCCAAGGCCACTCTCGTGGAGTGGGTCAACGCCATCAAGCTGCGGTGCGCCGCCTGATGGCGTCCAAGATTCCTGACGGGCAGCTGGGGAAGATCAACACTATCGAGATGGACGATGGCCGCTGGCGCGCGACCGCTCGCTACAAGGGTCACGACGGCCGGTTGAGCCCGCCCATCGCCCGGATCCGGAGGACCAAGGCCATGGCTGAGACTGCCGTCAAGGCCGAAGCAGGCCTGCGGAACACTGTCGGTGGTCCCACGGAAGGAGAGAACCCGAAGGTCGCAGCCGCCGTACAGGGCTATCTGCAGGCAGTCGCCGTGAACCGTCCACAACTCTCGGCGACCGGCGCAGTGGGTTACAGGGTGACCAACGGGCTGACGTGGCAAACGTATTCCCAATACGCGGACCATGGTCAAAAAATCATCCGCGCCCTCGGCAATATCGAAGTCAGGAGGCTGACATACGACAACTGCGCCACCTTTCTCCTGGGGCTCATCAGCGCCGACGCCTCCAGCGGCGTCTCTACGGCACGCATATGCCGTGCCGTGCTGACCAAGAGCCTCGATCACGCGATGCAGCGCGGATGGTGCCGTGTCAACCACGCCAAGACCGTCAAGATTCCGGCGAGGCGTGTGGAGACATACGCCCCCGACGTTCAGGTCCTTAGCGAGATCCGCGAGGCCTTCGATTCCAGGTGGAATCTCGCCGGCCGGCCCGGGCCCAAGCCGAGTCGGCGGGTACGCGACATCTTCGAACTCCTCGTAGGGACGGGGGGCCGGATTGGCGAGGTGATGGCCCTGCGCTGGTGCGACGTTGATCTGGATGTCGGCGTCGTCGCCTTCAATGGCACGCTGTGTGAAAAGGGAAGCCTGTTCCGGCAACCCTGGCTCAAGACACGGGCTTCCAACCGAAGCATCCGCGTCCCTAGCTGGAACCGGAAGCTGCTCTTGGAGCTGCATGACCTCCGAACAGGCACGGCACCCACCGACCCGGTCTTTCCAACGCGTACTGGACGTTTCACCGCACCGTCCGCGGTCCGGCGGTCGATTCGGAGCATTCTGCAGTTGGCCGACGTAGAGTCCGTGAACCCGCACGCTTTCCGAAAGACCGTCGCGACACTGTTGAGCGAAGATCTCGGGGACGCCGCCGCCATGAGGCAACTCGGCCACTCGGACGAACGCACAACGCGGGAGTCCTATATCGAACGGCCGACTCTTGTCCCCGATTACACGCGCGCACTGGAACGGCTTTCCCCCTGGTGAGTCTGGTCCAACCGAGCGCTGGCAGTCTCCGCCCACATTGGCATCCAGGGTGGCAGGTGGGCGTAGCCAGTTTCCACAGAGGCGCATTTCCGACCGAAGTCGATCCTTGGGTTGCGGCCAGTCAGGAGCCGGGAGGCGCCGGCCAGTCGCTGATGGAGGCAAGGCCAACAGTCGGCAAGCCATGCAAGTTGTGAATGCCGGGTCCCGACAACGCCCAGCGGCCAGAACGGGGACCGTTCCTTGGTTGGGAGGACTGAATACGATCAGCGAACACGCGGTTGAGGTGTTCTTATCGGGTTGGCCGTGGCAAGGGCGGCCACCACGCCATCGCGGTGAACCGAGAAGGCGAGCAACACTACGCCGCCACACTGCCCTACGACGAGTCCAGAGTGTCTAGTCGGTCCACGACAAGTGGGGCCGCCGCGGTGATCGCGACAGCCCCCCTCTCGATTTCCGATCTAGCGCTTCTCTTCGATCGTGACGCTCCAGCCGGTCATGTTCGCCGCGCGCACGTCGAGGTAGTAGCTGCCGGCGTTCTTGTGAAGGGCGGTCGTGGCGGATTCGGGCTCCGTCAGCATGACCATCGGGATGCCGCCGTCGGCCTGGAGATCGGTGCCCTCGGTCAGCAGGTAGATGCTGCCGATCGACATGTCCGGGTCGCCCTCGAACGTGTAGGACATGCGGGCTTCCGCGCCGGTGAGCTCGAAGGCCGGGCTTGCGGCGTCGGAGCGTCCCTCGATCGTGGCGACTTCGGTCCAAGTCGTCGACGGCTCGGCGGCGGATTCATCGGCCGCTGCCGGCTTCGCGGGCGCCTCGGATTGGCCGGCCGTCGTTGCAGCGGTGACGGGAGCGGCGCTCGGTGGATTGCCGGCGGTCGTGGCCCCGTTCACCGCACCGAGCACCACGAGGACCCCAGTGACGATCCACGCCACCATCCGCTGCTTCGGGGTTCCCTGCAGCGGAAGCCCCCGCTTGTCGCGCATCCCGCCGGCCAAGATGATTACCAGGTCCACGAGCACCCAGACGCCCAAGCCGCCGATCGTGAACAGCTTGAGCAAGCCGGTCCCGACCTTTCCAAGGTAGAAGCGGTCGACGCCGAAGATACCGAGGAACAGGGACAGCAGCCAGGCCGTGATGAAGGACTTGCCAGCCGGTACGGCGGCAGGAGCCGGATAGGGAGTCTGCATTGTGTGCGTCATGATGATGCCTTTCGGTGAAGTGATTGTTCGAGCTGCCGACGAAGGCTAGCGCTTAGTCCAGGTGCCGCAGCGGTTGGATTTGAAGTCCTGTCCCTCGGACAGGCGCACGGATGGGCGGCCTCCGCCGGGGATGTCGTTCTCCTCAATGTCGCCGTTCGTGCCCGTTCGCAGAATGGCCCAGTAGCAGTCGGAATCGACCGGGCTGTCGGTGCGGTAGGTTCCCGCGGCGATGTCCATGCCAACGGTCCAGGTTCCGTTGCCGATGGCGTTGGTGGCCTTTTCCTCCTCCGCCCCCGTCACGGCTTTTTCCCGCTTCGCGACGGCCGCCTCGACGGACCTGAGTTCGCCCTCACGGGTTTCCAGCGCACTCTCGCGCTCCTCGATGTCTGTCTCCCGCTCGTCTAGGCCGGCCTCCCGCTCCTCCATGCCGGACACGAGCGAGTTGTAGTCGCCCACCAGTTCGTCGTACTTGGTTCCGACGGCATCCCGTTCGCCCGCCGCAGAGGTCCGCTCCCCCACCAGCGCCCGGTATTCCTCGCTTGCGGTCGGGTCAACGGTCGCAGAGCCGGTTGCCATTCCGGCGCCGAAGAGGACGACGGCGGCCATGGCCGCAGCGATGACCGCCAGGGTCTTCCGGTTCGGTCCCGCGCGGGGCGCGTCGGCCGCCGGTGGGACCGCGTCCAGTTGTTCGGTGCTCATGATTCCTCCGTGACGGTTTCGACGACGATGTCCAGGCCGTTGTCGGGGTGGTAGCCCCAGGTGGCCGAGTAGTCTCCCCAACTGGCCGCCTGCCGCCCGTCGAGTGCCCGGGTGCTGTCCATACGGGAGACCGTGGACTCCGGGATTCCCAGGGCGTCGAGGACGCACATCACCTGTACGTAGGTCGCCCCCGAGGATTCCTTGCCGGCGGTGGCCAGTTGGATGCTGCGGCCCTCGTCGAGGACGTCGACGCCTTGGACGTCTGTGACGCCGCATTCCGCGGCGGCGTCGGTTATCGGGCGGCTGTCCGGTGCCTCAGCGCCGGTGACCGTTGCCGTGCTCTGGGAA
The DNA here is from genome assembly GCF_041877255.1 of Arthrobacter halodurans. Classification (NCBI taxonomy): domain Bacteria; kingdom Bacillati; phylum Actinomycetota; class Actinomycetes; order Micrococcales; family Micrococcaceae; genus Arthrobacter; species Arthrobacter halodurans. The sequence goes on along the minus strand of NZ_JBHDLJ010000013.1, from coordinate 73,668 downwards.
TACGGCGCGGACGCCAGGGTGCCGAGGACCAGGCCCGCGGCCAAGCCGAGGCAGAGGCCGCCCAGCCCAAAGATCCACGCGTCGCGGGATAGGTGCCGCGGAGCCTTGACGCCGCTGGATCCGCTGGATCCTTCCAGGGGCGCCGGCGGTGTCGTGTGCGGGTCTGTCATGGTCTCTCCTCGATCGTTCGCTGAAGGTGCGGGTGGCGGACCGGACGGCGAAACCCCCAACACTCCACCGTCCGATCCGCTCGCCGGCTCGTCTCCTGCCGACATCTACGAAGCTACGGATGGTCGTCACCATCGACGTTCCCGACAACCGATAAGGGGGCTTATCAGTCTCGTCCCGAAAACACCGGTCGGTGGCCCTAGAGTCAGAGGGACGGCTCGACCAACCGAAGGAGAAAAGGACATGACGACGAATCTCATGACCCTCTCCGACGTCGCACGCATGGCCGGCGTCCAGCGTCCCGTGGTCACCATGTGGCGCTCCCGGAGCCGCGGCACCCTGCTCCCCTTTCCCGCCGCGTCGCACCGCGAGGGTGCCCAGGAACTGTTCGAGGCCGCCAGCGTGGTCGAGTGGCTCCGGGCGACCGGACGCGGCAACAACCCGGACGCTGCCGAGGATGCCGCCGCCCACGTCGTCGACGGCAGGAACAATTTCCATGCCGTTTCGGCGCTGCTGGCCCTGCGCGCGGAGATGGGCTCACCCTTGGTGGGCCTCGACGCGCACGGGCTGCTGGACGCCGCCGACGCCGCGGATCCCGACGACGAGTACCTCTACGCGGAGCTCGAGGCTATCGGCGACGAACTCGTGCCGCTTGCCGCCTACACGGACCGTCTGGTCGACGCCTCCTACGGCGTTCCCGCGGCCTTCGAAAGCCTGCTCGCCGACCGTTTCCGCTCCGGACTGGGCAACAAAGCCGCCGCGACGCTTTCCGGGACCGCGCTGGACCTCGTGGCTGCCGCGGCGCTGGAGGTCGGAGCCGGTTCCCGTCTCTTTACGGAGACGACAGCTGGCGGCACGGACCTGCTCCTCGCCGTCGCCAAGCTCCTGGGCGAGGACGCCGACGGGACCCTGCAGGTGCTTCCGTCGGATTCCGGCGCCGCCCCGTCCGGGCGTCCGGCGCTGCGCCGGTTGCACGCCCACGCCGCGGGCAGCGACAATCTCACTGTCGTGCGGCGAGACCGCGCCGCCGCGGGAACCGTGCATCTGGCGCAGTTCCCCGGTCCCGGCCAGCCGGACCCGGACACCCGTGCGGTGCTGGATGGCGTCGACGAGATCGTCCTCGGGCTGAACCGCACCGAACGGGCTGTCGTCATCGGCCCGGCGTCCGTGCTCGTGGACCGACTCGACAGCACCGAAATGGACAACACCCGGTCCTCCACCCTGCGCGCCGGCCGGGTCCGCGCCGTCGTGCGGCTACCGAGAGGCCTCTTGCCCGCCAAGCCCCGCCAAGCGATGGCGCTCTGGGTCCTCGGCCCGGAGCCGCAAGGCGTTCCACTCGGAGAGCGCCGGGTCATGGTCGCGGACTTGCTGGACACCCGTCTGGACCGGGCAGCCGTGCAGGACCTCTCCACGGACCTGGCAGCTTCGCTCCGCGGACTCGAGTCCGTACGCCGCCACGCCTTCCGCTTCTCGCGCCTTGTGCGCACGGCCAGCCTGTTGGCGGCGCGCGCGGGGCTCGTGCCCGACGACGGGCCCTCGGCCACCGCTCCCACGCGATCCAGGGCAGAGACGGTCCTGCGCACGGAACAGGCGATCGCCGCCGTCCAAGCAACGTCCGGCGCCCGACCCCACACAACGTTTAGCGTGGCAGCGCGCGCCTCGAACACAGCCGCCGGCGCCCGCAGCGTCCCTACGGTCCCGGCTACCGCGGCACGCCCACTGGGCGCGTTGCGGGACGCAGGCCACGTGCGCGACCATCCCGGGACGCGCATCGACACCGCGGATCTCGCTCACGGGAACGCCGGCGGGGTCCGCGTCTGGGGGCCCGGGGACCTGGAACGCGGCTTCGGTGTGCCGGCCCCGAGCGCCGGGATCCCGGCGCTGGTGCTAGCCGCCCGCTACCCCCGCGCCCGGCTGACCGAGCCCGGGGACATCGTCTTCCGTTCGGGGCCACAGCCGGCGGCAGTCGTCGATACGGAGGGCTCCGCCGTCGTGCGCTCTCCGGCGCGAACGCTGCGGATCAACGCCGCGGACCCCGGAGGCCTGCTGGCCGCCGTCGTCGCCGCGGACATCGGCGCGGCGCCACCCGGGAACTGGCGGCGCTGGCCGGTGCGCACCGTGCCGCCGGACCAGGCCGCGGCGCTCGCATCCGCGCTGGCCGAGCTCGTCGAGGAGCAGCAGGCGGCCGCCGAACGGCTCACCCGCCTCGCGGAACTCGCCGCGCGGCTCGCTGGCGGCGTCGCCGCCCAGGACCTTGAGATCATTGAGACCGACACCCAGACGGAAGGACGGCCCTAGTGCCAGCATCGAAGAAGCCCGCAGTGAAGCAGGACGCCCTGCCGAGCACCATGAAGGAGCTCAAGGACACCCTGTGGAAGGCCGCGGACAAGCTGCGCGGCTCCATGGACGCCTCCCAGTACAAGGACGTCATCCTGGGCCTGGTGTTCCTGAAATACGTGTCCGACGCGTTCACCGAGCGCCGCACGCAGATCGCCGCCGAGCTCGCCGCGGACGGGATGTCCGAGGGCCAGGTCGCGCAACTGATCGACGACACCGACGAGTACACCGGCCGCGGGGTCTTCTGGGTCTCCGAACACGCGCGCTGGGACTACCTCGCCCAGAACGCCAAGGGCCTGCCCGCGATGGACGGGCAGGCGCCTAAGAGCATCGGCGAGCTCATCGACGGGGCGATGGAGGCCGTCATGGCCGCCAACCCGTCGCTGGCCAGCACGCTGCCGCGGATCTTCAACCGGGACAATGTGGACCAGCGCCGGCTCGGCGAACTGCTGGACCTGTTCAACTCCGCCCGTTTCACCGGTCAGGGCACGGGCCGTGCCCGCGACCTGCTGGGCGAGGTGTATGAGTACTTCTTGGAGAAGTTCGCCAAGGCCGAGGGCAAGCGCGGCGGGGAGTTCTACACCCCCGCCGGCGTGGTCCGCGTGCTGGTGGAGGTCCTGGAGCCGACGCACGGGCGGGTGTACGACCCCTGCTGCGGGTCCGGGGGCATGTTCGTGCAGACTGAGAAGTTCCTGGACGCCCACCACGAGGACAGGACAGCGATTTCTGTCTATGGGCAGGAACTCAACGAGCGCACGTGGCGGATGGCGAAGATGAATCTGGCCATCCATGGGTTGAACGCCAACCTGGCGCCGCGCTGGGGCGACACGTTCGCCCGGGACCAGCACCCCGAGCTGCAGGCCGACTTCGTGATGGCCAACCCGCCATTCAACATCAAGGACTGGGCCCGCAACGAGTCCGATCCGCGCTGGCGCTACGGCGTCCCGCCGGCGAACAACGCCAACTACGCGTGGATCCAGCACATCGTCGCCAAACTAGCCCCGGGAGGGTCGGCCGGCGTGGTCATGGCGAACGGCTCCATGTCCTCAAATTCCGGCGGCGAAGGGCAGATCCGCGCCGAGCTGATTGAGGCGGACCTGGTCTCCTGCATGGTCGCTCTGCCGACCCAGCTGTTCCGCTCTACCGGCATCCCCGTGTGCACGTGGTTCTTCTCTAAGGACAAGACGGCCAGCGAACACGGCTCCGTGGACCGCACCGGCCAGGTGCTGTTCATCGACGCCCGGAACCTCGGCCACATGGTCGACCGGGCCGAACGCGCCTTGAGCGATGCGGACATCGCGAAGATCGCGGGCGCCTTCCATGCCTGGCGGGGCACGGCGTTGACCGACGGCAAGTACGAAGACGAGGCTGGGTTCTGCTATTCGGCCACCCTCGCGGAGATTAGGGCCGCGGACTACGCGCTCACCCCTGGCCGCTACGTTGGCGCGGCCGACGTCGAGGACGACGGCGAGCCCGTCGAGGAGAAGATCGAGCGGCTCAAGGCTGAACTGTTTACGCAGTTCAGTGAATCCGAACTCCTGGCGCAAGTTGTGCGCCAGCAGCTGGGGAGGGTGTCGTGAAAATGCCAGTGGGTTGGACCATGAAGCACCTGAGTGATGTCGTGGAGATACAGCGCGGGTTCGACCTGCCACATCACGCACGGCGTCCCGGGCCTTACCCAGTGCTGACTTCCGGTGATACAGGTGGCTTTCATGATGAAGGTCCGATCAAGGGGCCAGGTGTCACCATCGGCCGAGCGACAAATCTTGGTAGACCCAAGTGGTCGGGCGGAGATTTCTGGCCGCACAACACCACGTTGTTCGTTAAGGACTTCAAGGGCAATAACCCGCGATGGGTATTCCACCTTTTTGAGAACACGGACCTCGCGGGCTTCAACTCGGGATCGGTTCAGCCAATGCTCAACCGGAATTACATTGCCAAGGTTCCCATCGTCGTGCCTCCTCATTTCGCTCAGGACGCCATCTGCGAAGTCCTCGGCTCCCTCGACGAGAAGATCGCCGCTAACACGAAGCTCGCGGAAGCGCTCGCCACCATGGCCGAACTGCAATACAAGCTCTTAGCGGAGGAACCGCACGCAACAGTTCCCCTGAGCCAGCTCGTGCAAACTCAGTATGGCTTGACCACATCCGCCAGCAATGGCCCTGGACCGAAATTCTTGCGCGTTACAGACATCAATAAGAAACCATGGGTCCAATGGAGTACAGCTCCATATTGCTCCCCCACTGCGGACGAGTGGAACAAATACCGGACAAACTCTGGCGACATTCTGGTCGCTCGTATGGCGGACCCTGGCAAAGCCGCGTTCGTGGATGTTGGAGACCCAGCAGCCGTGTTTGCTTCCTATTTGGTTCGACTGAAAGCGCTCGATCCCACCAATGCACTCTTCATTTATCACTTTCTTCGGTCGCCTCAATACGAGGCATATGCGGAGGGGGCCATGCAGGGTTCCGTTCAGAAGAACATGAACGCCAGGGTCATCGTCGGGATCGACATGGACATGCCAGCTCGGGCAGCCATAGAACGGTTCAACGACGTCGTCTATCCGATTCGTGCGGCAATGCGAACTCTGCTCACTGAAAACGAGACACTGGCATCAATCCGTAATTCACTTCTGCCGCAGCTCATGTCCGGCAAGCTCCGGGTCAAGGATGCCGAAGCCCTCGTAAGGGTAGCCGTGTGAAGGCGTGGCCGGAATGGCATGCTTCGCACTCTGGCCAACCCAAGCGTTGCAAGCGACGCCTACAACACTGGCGGCGACAATGTTGCATACACTGTCTGCAACATGCACCCCCACGTAGTCCATGGAGGATAGATTCAGGTCAGGACCTAGTCCAAGGGGGACGACCACGAAAATGACACTCCAGACCAGCTTTACAGAGGCCGACTGGGAAAGCTTGGCTCTAGACCTGCTCGGTGAGAACGGTTGGCGGCCCAAGCACGGGGACGAAATCGCTCCTGGCACGGGTGACCGGGACTCGTGGGGCGAGTTGTTTATCCGACCCCGCCTGCTCGCTGCGCTGCGCCGCCTCAACGCTGGTGTCCCCGAGCAGTACCTGCAGCAGGCGTTGGCGGAGATCGCCGCGCCGTCCTCGCAGGACGCCATCGAGGAAAACCACCGCATCCACAAGATGCTGGTCGACGGCTACCGCCTGAGCTACTACGACTCTGACGGCACCGAGCAGAACCCGACCCTGCGCCTCCTGGGCACAGGCGAGACGGACAACGACTGGCTCGCCGTCAACCAGGTGACGCTCGTGGCAGGCGACTACCGACGCCGCTTCGACGTGGTGCTCTACTGCAACGGCATGCCCGTGAGCATCCTGGAGCTGAAGAAGGCCGGCTCGAAGACTGCCGACGTCGCGGCCGCGCACGCCCAGCTGCAGACGTACCTGCGGGAGTTCCCGATGGCGTTTCGCTTCTGTGTGTTCACGTTCGCATCTGATGGGCTTGAGGCGAAGTACGGGACGCCGTTCACGCCGCTGAACCACTTCTCGCCGTGGAACGTGGACGACGACGGCAAACCCGTCTCGGCCGACGCCACCTTCGACGGCGAGGCCGTCCTGCCTATCGAAACCGCCCTCTCCGGACTCTACAACCCCACCCGGTTCCTGCAACTCGTGGAGTCCTTCACCGCGTTCGACGCCGGGGCCGACGGCCTGCTCAAGCGCATCGCCAAACCCCACCAGTACTTCGCCGTCACCAAGGCCGTGGGGAGCACCATCGACGCGGTGCGCACCAACGGCAAGGCCGGCGTCGTGTGGCACACCCAGGGCTCCGGCAAGTCCATGGAGATGGAGCTTTACACCAACCGGGTCATGCGCCACCCGGCGCTGAAGAACCCGACCGTCGTCGTCATCACCGACCGCAACGAGCTCGACGGCCAGCTGTTCTCCGGGTTCTCCCGCTCGCAGCTGTTGCCGGACACGCCGAAGCAGATCCGCCGGCGCAGCGAGCTGCGCGAGGAACTCTCCGGCCGGATCACCGGCGGGATCTACTTCAGCACCTTGCAGAAGTTCGGACGAACCCAGGAGGAGAAGGACTCCGGCGCCGAGCACCCGCTGCTTAGCGACCGGAGGAACATCATCGTCATCGTCGACGAGGCACACCGCAGCCACTACGACGACCTCGACGGCTACGCCCGCCACCTGCGCGACGCCCTGCCGAACGCCACGCTCATCGCGTTCACCGGGACACCGATCTCCTTCGACGACCGCAACACGCGCGACGTGTTCGGCGAGTACATCGACATCTACGACCTTTCGCGGGCCGTCGAGGACGGCGCCACCGTGCCCGTGTACTTCGAGCCACGGCTCATCAAGGTGCAGCTTGCCGACGGCGTCACGCAGGAGGACCTGGACGCCGCAGCCGACGAGGCCACGGCCGGGCTGGACGACACGGAGCGTGCGCGGATCGAGCAGTCCGTCGCCGTCGTGAACGCCGTCTACGGCGCGCCGGAGCGGCTCGAGGAACTCGCGAAGGACCTGGTGGGGCACTGGGAGAAGCGCAGCGGCGTCGTCGCTCCGTTCATCGGCGACACCGCGGGTGCCCCGACGTTTGGCAAGGCCATGATCGTCGGCGGGACCCGCGAGATCTGCGCCAACCTGTACTCGGCGATCGTCGCGCTGCGGCCGGACTGGCACTCGGATGAGTTGGACAAGGGCAAGATCAAGGTCGTCTACTCCGGGACCGCCTCCGACGTACCGCCGGTCGCCGACCACGTGCGACGCGACTCGGCGAACAACGCGATCAAGGAGCGGCTTAAGGACCCGGGCGACGAGCTGGAGCTGGTGATCGTCAAGGACATGATGCTCACCGGGTTCGACGCCCCGCCGCTACACACCCTGTACCTGGACCGGCCGCTCAAGGGCGCGCTGCTCATGCAGACCCTCGCCCGAGTGAACCGGACGTTCCGCGGAAAGGCGGACGGCCTGCTGGTGGCCTACGCCCCGCTGGCGGAAAACCTGGCGAAGGCGCTGGCCGAGTACACGTCCACGGACCAGGAGAAGAAACCCGTCGGCAAGAACCTGGACGAGGCGGCGGCGCTGGCGCGGGAGCTCGTGGACCAGGTGCGCGGGCTGCTGGCCGGCTATGACTGGCGGGCCGAGCTCGCCAAACCCGGGCCCAAGTCGTTCCTCAACGCGGTGAGCGGCGCGGTCAACCACTTGCGCAGCCCGGCCACCCCTGGGAACGAGCCCGACGGCGAGGCTCCAACGCTGGCTGTCCGGTACCGTCAGGCTTCCGGGCAGCTCGCCCGGGCGTGGGCCCTGTGCTCCGGTTCCGGCGCACTGGAGGACCTGCGCCCCGAGATCCAGGTGTACGAGGAGATCCGCGTCTGGATGGGCAAGTACGACGCCGCGGACCGGCAGTCCCGCGGTGAGCCCGTGCCGGAGGAGATCCAGCGAATGCTCGGCCGGCTCATCGCGACGGCAACGGACGCGACCGGCGAGGTCCTGGACATCTACGAGGCCGCCGGCATGCCGAAGCCGTCGCTGAATGACCTGACGCCCGAGTTCATCACCAAGACGAAGAAAGCCAAGAACCCTCAGTTGGCAATCGAGGCGCTGCGCAAACTGGTCGCCGAGGAGTCCGCGAAGTCGACCCGGCACAACACCATCCGGCAACGGGCATTCTCCGAACGGATCACCGAACTGATGAACAAGTACACGAACCAGCAGCTGAGCTCGGCCGAGGTGATCGCGGAGCTCGTCGAGCTGGCGAAGGAGGTCGCCGCGGAAGCTGAGCGCGGGGCGCGCTTCACGCCGCCGCTAAACGAGGACGAGCTGGCGTTCTACGACGCCGTGGCGCAGAACGAATCAGCGGTGGAGCAGCAGGGCGAGGGAATCCTGGCCGAAATCGCACGCCAGCTGGTGACGATCATGCGCCGCGACGTCCGAACGGACTGGACGGTCCGCGAGGACGTGCGGGCCAAGCTCCGGTCCTCAATCAAGCGGCTGCTGGTCCTCAACGGGTACCCGCCGGACAAGCAACCCGAGGCGATCAAGCTGGTCATCGAACAGATGGAATCGATGGCCATGAAGGCGGCCTGAGCTCGAGAGCTTCAGTTCAGGATGGGGGAACACAGCGTCGCGCTCGATAACCTTGTAACCAGACAGGTCGTCGAGCGATTACCTGACGACAGTCTCTTCGATTGACAAGAAGGTCAGCACGTTTACGTCCTGAGAGTGGAAGGCTGGTCCTCCACTCTTGGTCTGCGCCGCTCCTCCGGCGCGCGGTGAAAGTCAGCCTCCAGAAACCAAGCGGCTCCGGGAGTTCTGGCTGTGCCCCTTCTTTTAGGTGGCTTCTCCGCAAGGTTCGGGATTGCCTGCAGGGTCCTCGCGGAGGCGACGGGTCAGTTCCGCGAAGATCTTCGCGGCTGTGTCCCCTAGTGCCTGCTCTCTTGCGGATTGGGGACCCGAATAGGGATGCCGGTGGTGGATCTCCACAATTCGCCGATCGTCCATGTCGAGTAACGCGAGCGGATGCTCCCGGACCCGGACGAGCACGTCGACAGCATCGCCGTCGACGATGAGCCTGCTTTTCCGCCGGTCCAGCCGCATCGCGTCGTCCCAGTGGTGCCTGTACCAGCCGTCGTACTCAATGCCGATCCGATATGCGCCCAACCCCGCCAGGATGTCTAAGGAGAGCGTGGGGTGCCTGACCGCGATCTGTATCGGCAGGATGGCTTCAACTCGCACATCGTCGAGCACGTCTCGAAGGGCGACTGCCAGCTCCTCCTGAGCCTTGGACGACCTGCGGCGGCAGTGCGGGCACCCGGAGCCTTTCACTGCGGCCGCGATCTGGGAGCGATGGCTGTGCCCGTCCGCGCAAAGCAAGTGGGCTTTCTGCCCACTGCCGGGCGAGTACTCCCAGGGAGACTTGTCGTTGCGTGCCCAGTCCCAACGCAGTCGGAAGGCCTCGACCATTCCGGCCGACGACTCCGGCTGCAGTATGCGGCCCGCGCACTGTTTGCATCCGACGCGCACCCGATCAGCGACACTCTGTCCGCGCGCCACATGCGTGCAGCGCTCGCAGCGCCACACGGCCTCGACTCCACTTGTGGCGGACAGCATGTCCGGAATGTGCGTGCCCTTGTGCGACGCGACGAATTCTCGGGCAATGTTCGGGAAGAGCTGACTCAAGGTGTTGACCCCGGGAGCAGTCCTGCCCGCGCACACCGGACAGCCGCGGTCCCCAGCCCGGCGCACGAGCGCGGTCGTCCAGCAGTGGCCACACTTGCGACAGCGCCAGTCAACCCGACGGCGGGACCCTGGCACGACCTCGTCCGGTCCAAACTCGTTGGTCGTCGCCCAGTCCGGCACAAGCCACGCAGCAACCGCCGCGACGGTATTCTTGCCGGGTACGGCCACGCGGTTGCTGCAGCAAGGGCACCCGCGGACGCGGTCAAAGCCGCTTCTTTGCTGCAGCTCGAACCGGCGCCGCGGAGACTGTCGCCACCCGAACCCACACTTGGCGCACGTCCACCGCACTTCCAGCCGTGATTGGGTCAGAACCGTGTCAAACGTGATTGGCGCCAATCCCCTGTTGGCCTCGACGTCCCATTCGGCGGCAACCCCCGGGCATGCCTCGATCAATCTTCTCTTTTTCCCCATACACGGGAGATTAATCCGGACGGCCGACAGTTTGGCTCCGCCGGTGGGTCGACTGGGCGGCGGCCGCGGGCAGACTTTCCCTAGGACCGTCAGTCAAGGCGCCGTTCCGCCCCCGCCGGACCCGCCAACAATCCCTGCGTGCGAAGCCGCAGTGCCAAGTCCACTTTGCCGTCGCAAGCACCTTCGCCCCGCGGCGGGCACGTAGCGGTACATCGTCAAGGAGACTCGACCGGACAATCGGACCAGAGGTGGCATCGCCTAGCGGGAGACCGGGAGCAAGCACGTCCGCGGGGTCGACGACGGGAACGTGGCCCGGGCACGGTCGACCGGTCCCGGTCAACCCGTGGGCTGGACGCCTTCGGGTTCGCAGTCGCTTGGTCTTTCACACCTGGCAGTTCGGTCCCGCAAGGGCCGGAGCCCGCACCGCGAGCCGCGGGCCGATGTCCACGGACATTGAGGCACCGGTCGATCCGTTGACTCGCGGGCTTGCCGTCCTCATTCACGGGGTCGACGAAAAGCGCAAGACGAGTCGGGCGGTAGGCACCCCGCACTCGGCGCGTGGTCCGACCCTGGCCGACCATCGCCAGTGGGTGCCTCACGATCCCGCAGTGTCCCCCCAGCTCGCCGGTTCCGGCGCCGCGTGCCCAGAGCACCGTATTCGCCCACCTAACCGCGTTGTCCTCGGGCGCAAAACAAACGCATAAGGACGCCCGAATGAGACGGACCCGCCCGGCCGACCATCCGCACAGACGAGAAGAATTGGCGGTGCGTATACGCGCGTTTCCGCACAGAGGATCAACCGGAGAAGGCAGGTGGTGAGACGGCGCCGGAGCCGGCACTCTCAACGGTGGCCGGTCATCAGACTGGCATCGGCTTCGCCCTTCAAGACCACCAATTCGGTTCCGGAGTGGAGAAGTCGACAACCCGCGGTCCCCCGAGGATCCGTCCGCGCACGCTGGCGGGCCCACGAGGACCGCGAACACCGAAAGAGAAGGAATCCCCATGCGTTACCTGACCCTCCACATCATCACCCCCGCGTTGTGGTCTGACCTGGACCGCAACGACCCGGGCGCACCCCGTCGGGAGACGGTCGCCGGTGCCGTCCGGGAAGTCCTGTCCGGCGAGTCGCTCGAGCGGGGTATCCGCGCGCAGTTTGAGGACGCCTCCGCCGTCGGCGAACGCGTCGGCCCCGCCAACGAGGGCAACGCACGCGAGGACAACCTGTTCGACACCGAAAAGCACGCACGATCGACGGACACCTCGCTCAGCGCGACGAACATCGAAACGGCCGCCGCCACGATCGCAGGACCGCGGGCCGGAACGTTCAGCGGCGGTGAGCGCACGGGATCCCTCGCCGCCGCGTCCTTCGGCCGCACCTACTCGGACGCCCCCGACCAGTCCACCGTGCCGGCCATCGCCGTGTCCCCCGCCGTGTCCACCCACCAGCCGGACCCGGAGCCCCGCGGCTCCACCTTCAGCTCGACCTTCACCTCCGGCGTCTTCTACCGCTCGGTCACCATCGACCGCACGCAGCTGCACGCCAACTGGTCCCCGGCCGGGCCCGGTGACGCCGCCGGTGAGCTCGCCGCCATGGTCATGGCCCTCGTGTACGCCGTGCCCGCCTGCGATCGGAGCGAGAACCGCCCCTTCACCTCCGCGCCCCTCCTCGTCCTGGCCGAGGAGCAGCACCAGCCGTTCGCGTACAGCTTCGACCCCCCGGTTCGCGCCGCTGAGCTCGGCGGCTACGGCGGCCCCACCCTGGCGTCCCTGCGCCGGCAGCGCGAGACCGCCCTGCGCCTCCGCAGCCACAACTTCGGCCTGGCCGCCGTCGCCGGCACCGCCGACGGACTCGCACACCTGCAGGCCACCGAAGGACCCCTCCAGAGCCTGGTGGACACCGTAGTCGACGGGATCCTCAAGCACTAGCTGGCACGAGGTCCCTCAGGTTGTGGAGGGCACGATCTCGGGCCACTCTGTCCCAGCGCCCCGTCCGGTGGGATCCGGGCGGGGCGATGCCATCGTGGCATGGGAGCGCCAGTCCGCCCCCGCTCGTTCCACCGGACGTCGTCCTTGGAGGTCTCGCTCTGGCGCCGCCACCCCGGACCCTTCGCCATGGCCGTGAGCTGCGTCAGGTGAGGAAGCGGCGAGGCCGCCCACGGCGCGGCTAGTAGGCCGCGGCCGGCAGGAGGGGCAGAATGTCGATGACGAGGGGGTGCTTCATGGCATTCGATGTCCGCATGGCGGCTGTGCTGACTGGCACGACCGTTTCGCAACTGCGCCGTTGGCGTCGCGAAGACGTATTCGAGCCGGAAGTTCCGCCGGCGGACGGCGGTGGCCTTCAATATTCGTACAGGGACCTGATGGCCCTGCGAACGATCGCCTTCCTTCGCGCGAAAATCTCCCTACAGCGCATCCGCCTGGCGCTTTCTGTACTGCGAAAGCTTTCGTACGATGAGCACCTCTCGGCCTATAAGTTCGGGGCGGATAGTCGAAGCGTCGTTCTGGCAGATGAAGATGGAAACCACATCGAACTCGTCGGGCAGCCCGGTCAGCTTCGGATGTTCACCTTCGGAGAGATCTTTGCCCCATTCACCAACCTTCATGGCGACAACGTCGTGCCCTTTCAGAGGCCGATGCCGCACCTAGAGGTAGATGCGGACAAGATGGGCGGCTGGCCCACGATCGCAAACACTCGTGTCGCATTCGACGCCGTCGCGGGCATCGTTGACGGTGACACGATCACGGTTGATCAGGTTAGCCACTTCTTTCCGACCGTCACTACGGCAGCCGCACAGGATGCCATTCGGTTCGACGACATGGTGCGTGCAGCCCGATGAGATTCTTCATGGACGAAAACTTTGCAATACAGGTCAGTTCGCACCTTAAGAACATGTTGCCCTCGCACCAGTTCCTGACGACCAATGAGCTTGGTTTAGAGGGAGAAAAGGACCTTCAGCTTTTTCCGAAGCTCAAGAATCTTGAGATCGACGCGATCGTCACGCACGATTTGCGTCATATGGAGGACGCCGATGAAACGATGAGCTTGTTTGAAAACAACATGCACTGGATTGGCATGAAGCAGACCCGTCAAGGGACTGCGGGCGTGACCGCAATTGCGCTTCAGAGTGCTGCGCTCCTGTCGGCTTTGCCCATGATCTTGGGTGACTGGAGGACGGAGCCCACCATGTACAAGGTCATAGGAATACAGCGCGCTCCGCAAGACCGCTTCAGGGCGCGCGCTCTGAGCGACGTGGTTCGGACCCACGCATTGCGGCGGGCAAGAACTTAGCATCGTTGCACCAAGGCGCACTTGGCGAACTCCGATACCAGCGGCCGGCGCCCTCGAACACATCAGCTGTTCAAGGCGTCGTCCCAATCCCGCGAAAGGGGGCTCGATGTCTAACGCCCCGGAACCACCCGTCGTGTCCTCCCCAATGCCCGGCAACCGAGAGACCGTCGAGCGGTTGCGCCGGTACCTTCCAGACGCGATTGTCGCCTCGCTCGCGGGAACGCAGGACCCCGCCCAAGTCACCCGGTGGGCCAGAGGCACCGCCCCACCGCCGGAAGCATCAATTGAACGTCTGCGGTTCGCCCTGGACACGGCCGACAAGATGGCGTCCGGGATGTCGGTGACGATCGCGGCGTCCTGGCTGGTCACGGCCAACGCGCAGCTCGGCGGAGTGCTGCCGGTCCGGGCCATCCGCGAGGGGCGCCTCGGTGACGTTGCCGACGCCTGCAGCGCGTTCTTGGACGGCTACGCGGGCTGACAGGCAGGCCGGCCCGGACGAGAATGGGCAAAACAGGACGGGTAAGGGGGCTCGGCATGGCAAGGGGCACGGAAGATCTTCCGCCCGGTGGGCTTGGAGGCCCCCGGGAATGCCCCGCGCCGCGGCAGGTCCAGCGGTGGCAGGTGCAGCAGGCGGCTGCCCGTCTGAAGATCATCCTGGACGATCAGTTGGGCCGGGAGACTCCCGAGTTCGTGCGGTGGATCGCCCGTGGACACCATAATCCGGACAGTGGGTCCTAGCCCCGGTGCCGGTTCCTGTCCCGCGCATCGCGGTCCCGGCGCGTGGGCGCCCAGACCGCGTAGAAGAGGAACGCGACCGCGGTCAGGCACACCAGGCCGGCTGCGTCCTGGGAGCTCACGTGGCGGCCACCATTGCGTCCTGGCCCACGGGTACGCCGGTTCCGGCAACCGGGGCGGGCCGGCGGCGCTCCAAGTAGCGGTAAACGGTGGAGCGGGTGACCCCGAGCGACTCACCGATCTGCGCGGGCGTGTACTCCCCGCCGTCGGCCAGCTGGTGGAGGTGAGGATCATGTCGCGCCCACGTTTACCTAGGGATGGGACGAGGCAGTCCCCGGTCTTCGGGACAACGGATCACGGGGGAACCGTTGCGCGGAAGGGTGTCGTGGTCCACGGCCCGCGCCGGACCATCCGAGTTGCACAAGACGCTCACCGGAGGCATCAGCCAGCGGGACAGGACGGCGCCACGATCCAGCAAGAACAAATCCGGCCGGACAAAGTATTCTGCCAGCGACTGGGCACCGCCACGTGAAGCATAACGGAACCCTTTTCCACGTTGTGGAGTGACCACACGAAGTTGGAGGAGGCGCGGGCCCCGTCCCGTGCACGGCGCCAGCGATCTCGCCGGGTTGGGAATCTCGGAAGTCATGCGTGCAAAACCCGGTGATCACTGGTCCCGTGCGCGCTTCTGGCGCATTAGCGCTGGCCGGAAACAGCATGGAAGCAACCACCTCGCGCTCGTTCGTTGGCTCGCACGAACCGGCACGGTCCACCGCAGAGGACGAACCCGGTCTCGAATACGCGGCCACCGTAGACGACGAGTTCGGCGATTGGACGGGCTTCGGGGCAGTCCAATCCGCGAAGTGACACCCGTCGACGATCCGGGCGCATAGAGGACCCACGAACCGCCGAGTTGGCGGTCCAGACGTCGGACCACGTGCGGTAGTCGGACGGCCACGCTCGCCTGCTAAACGCATGCGAATCCGGACGAACGACCATCTGGCCTCCACTACGGCAGGGAAGTCCTGCTGAAGCGAACCGGGCCCTCAGGGTGCACGGCCAGCATAGAGGTCACCCACCAGGTGATCGCTCCGTATTCGAACAACCGAACCAAGGAACCCATGAACCCCGCCACATCCACCCTCAGCACCATAGTGCTCCTGCCGTTCGGGCCGGCCAAGAGAGCCGCGGCCGTCGCCTCTGGCCACCGCATCATGACCTTCGCCATGGACCGCGCCACCGCGGACGCCACGAAGGAAGAGGGAGGCGGGATGCTGCCTCACCGGCTCTCGCTCGTTCCCCACGCCGCACAACTGACCGATGAGGAAAGCGCGGCCATCGCTCGATGCTTCAGAGTCACAACCCACCTCGTCATCCGCCCCGGCACGGAGACGCCCGCCGAACGGGTGGACGAGCTCGCCGCGCTGCTCGTCTACCTCGGCGCCCCCCAGATCTGGGTGTTTTCCGACACCGATCCCGATGTGGCACTCACGACGGTATCCGGGTCGCCCGTCGTGTCCGGCTTCACGATCCCCGACTTCACCTCCGAAGCAACGGCCGATGCCGCCGCCGACGTCCCCGCGCCGGTCTGGGGCGAAGACGCGTACGGTTACATCGCCCCCGGTTCGGGCGCCAAGAAGCTCGCCGCCTCGGCCGTCGCGCCGGTCGTCGCCGCCGCCCGCGGATACCGCACCGCCACCCCCGCCACGCTGAAGGCGGAGGCCGAGGCGCTGGGCACCAAACTCAACGCGGTGCGCGGCCGCCAGCTGAAGACCGCGGTGACCGACGGGGACGCGATGGTGATGCCCTGGTACTCGATCTCCACCGTCGCCGAGGGCGGGGACCTCGTCGCCGAGTCTTACCAGCTGCGCCCCGCGGTCGCCCCGGTGAACGCGAAGGGCAAGACCCAGAAGTACATGAACCCGGCCGACCTGCCGACCGTCTTGGGCGTGCACCCGGCGACCCCGGCCAACTGGTTCGTGACCGCCCCGGTGTACATGTTGTGCGAGGGCATGCTGAAGGCCGACGCCGCTTTCTCCGCGTACCTTGCCGCTAAGGGCGTGACCGTCGAGGTGCTCTCTGCCGAGCACGGCGGCAACCCGGCCGCGGCCCGTGCCGCCCTGGCCGAGGAGCTGGCCGCCATCCCCGCCGAGGAGCGCGTGCTCATCCTCTCCTCGGTGAGCTGCGGCACCTGGCACGCCCACCCGGAGTGGAACTCGATCCGCCTCGCGGGCCGCGAGGCGTGGGTCGCCCTCGACGGGGACATCTCCACGAACCGCGCCGTGTGGAACGAGGCGGAGAAGCTCCGCGTCTTCCTCTCGGGCCCCAAGAAGGCTGCCGCGGTGAGGATCCTGACCCTGCCCACCGAGGGCAAGGACGACAAGACCGGGATCGACGACTACCTCTCCGCCGGCGGCTCCTGGTCCGGAATCGTGGGGCTGCTCGGGGCGATGCCCGCCGCGCCCGCCGGGGTCAGCGTCGCCCGCATCCGCGTCGCGGACGTGGACCTGGACCAGGGCCTGACGTACAGGCGGGCAAAGCTGCCCGACGGCTCGCACGAGTACCAGGCCCTCGCCGAAGCCGCGGTCGCCATCGAGGAGGTCAGCGTCGTCTCCTCCCCGTACCCCGGAGTCCCGCGGACGAAGCACATCTCCGGCACCGCGTCCTGGCGGGTGTACCGTACGGACGGCAGTTTCTTCGTCCGCTCCGCCACGTTCCGCGGTCAGGGCACGGCCCGGCTCCTCTCCGGGCAGGGCACCGTGGGCGAGGTCATGGAAAAGCTCGCCCCGGCCGGCGGAGCCGGCGCGGCGGTCGAGATCGGCGCGGACCGCCAGGTGAAGGCCGCGTGGGCGTACTCGCTGCAGAACGCCATCGAGATCAACGGCGTCGCTACCTCGGGCCTGACGGAGAACGATGAGGGCGTCCTCGGCTGGCTGACCGAGCACGGCCTCCTGACCCCGACGGGCCTGGAGACGGAGTTCCGCTCCCGGCTGCCCGAGGCCGTCTCTCCCATCAACGTCCCGTGGGTCGACCCCGCGGAGGAGCCGGAGCGCATCACCGACGCATGGGAGCAGTGGAACGGCACCCGGCGCCTGTACAGCGACGCGGTGAGCGGCCTCCTGGAGGTCACCGCCGGGATGGTCTTCTCTTGCGCTGTCGGCGTCCAGCCGAAGGGCACCGTGGGGCTCTTCTGCCCGCCGAACCTGGGCAAGACGGCTGCGCTGCGGCACCTGGGCGGCTGGTACGGCACGGGATGGCTGCGGGTTCCCGCCATCAAGCTCTCCGGAACGGTGGCGTCGATCCGGCACGCGTCCGAGGCGCCGAACAACGTGGTCATCACCGTCGACGACGCCCGCGACAGCGGCAAGGCGAACGCGATCGAGGAGATCCGCATGACCGTGGACGGCCTGTTGCGCATGGGGTACGAGCCGGAGAACGTGCACCAAAAGATGATCCGCGGCGAGGACGGGGCCATGTTCCCGAAACCGAAGCTGCCGAACGCCTGCCGGACCACGATCATCTCGGGCGAGAACCTCGAGCAACTCGGTCTCCAGGTTTCCTCCGCGCAGCGGCTCCTTTCCTTCCAGGTCCCCGACAACGGCGAGCTGCTCCGCGGCGAGGGAAAGATCGCCCCGGCGCTCGAGGCGCTCGAGGAGACCGGCGCCATGTCCATCCTCTTCGGGGCCTTCCTGGTCCAGCGGTTGCGTTCCGCGGCCGCCGCGGAAGTCCCGCGCCGGGCCCTGGCGAGGGAGCAGCAGGTCCTCGTCGCCCAGGAGGCCATCGAGCTGCGCAAGGTCGCCGCGGCCGACCGCGGCGTGCCCGTCGCGGAGTACAAGCTCGGGCACAGGGGAACCGAGCGCCGCTCCAACGAGCTCCTGGAGCCCGCCCTCGGCGGGTTCCGGGCCTTGCTCGAAATGGTGGCCGCGGCGTACACCGCCCAAGGCAGGAAGGCCGAAGCCGAGATGGTGATGGGGGGCATGGCCGTCGCCCGCACCGCCGTTTTCGGGGCGTGGAAGCGCCACCGTCGGATGTTCGGCGAGGACGCCGATGCGACCCAGGACCGGGTCGTCGGTGTCCTTATCGACGCGCTTGCCATCGGTCGTGCCGTCTGGGCCGGGCAGTCCAACGACTATGACCGAGCCCCCAGTACTGTCATCATCGGCCGGAACGATGTCGGTCCAGCGAACGACATCGTCCTGCTCGCAGGACCGGTGCACGCCCTGCTCCAGTCCATGGGCATGAAGATCGACGAGCGTACGCTGAAGGCCGAAATCAAACCGATCATCTCCGACCCACGGAAGGGCATCCGCGTGGGAGCCTCCGTCACCAAGGGCTGGCTCATCAAGCGCGCCGACTGGGATGCCGCGACCGGTATCGACATGGTGGCCTTCGAAGCCGAGCAGCGGGCAGCAGACCCCGCACGGGAAATCGCCGATCGTGCAAAAGCGGCCGTGTGTGCCCGAAAGGTAGACGGCGCGGCAGCAGCAGCCGGGACCGCTGGTTCGCGGCGCGTGCCGGCAGCGGATGCCGGCACGGACGACTTCGAGTTCTAGCCGGCAGGCGACGAGGAACCGCCCGCCAAGCGCGGGCGGTTCCTCTACACGTCCCGCCGAGAGAACTGCTGATCCCGGGACCCGGCAACGACTGAATTCGAGGGTAATCCGTCGCCATCGAATGCTCCCCGCACGGCCGAGGTCCACCCACTCCATCCCAGGATTGCTGCGGGCCTAAAAATTAGCCCAAGTACGGGGCCTTCGTCTGGCAGGGTCATCCTCACTTGGCCGAAACAGGCGCGGCTGGCCCAATCTCCGCGAGGTGACCTGCGGGGCGAGTCAGGAACACGCATTCTCAACTTCGTTGCGGCGGATTACGGCACGGTGGGTCCCTAGCTGGCAGCCTCCCGCGTACCGGCGAGGACAGTGGCGCCGCGCGGAGATGCTGCCTCGAGCGGTCGCCCCGGGGCCCGTCCTGCCTGTTGCCAGACCCGTGGCAACATGAAATGGCCGGTATGTCGCCCCTAGATCGCCCTTTTTGGTGTTGCCAACAGGTTCCTGACTCTGCGTACTTCCGATGCTTGGGGTCACTCTAGAAGGCAGGCACATCGTTAGCTCTCTCCCTGTTGAAACCAGTCAACATGTCAACGCTTTTGATTCAAAAGAAAGAAACGCCCAACATCTAGAGGCTCTTGGCTGGCTCATGATGTTGCCAAGAATGTTGCCAGTTGACGCTCACGGTCGGAACGACTGGCAGAGTGCTCCGCGTTAGGGCATGGCGCCATAGGCGATGGACGGCGGATGGGTCCGCATTGTCGCAGCTACTGCGAACCTGCTCGCCTCCTGGGGCACCTCGATCAACGAACGGCGCTTGAGCCTTGGCGCATCCGTCTGTCAAGTGTCTCCACGCCTCACACGGGGACGACTCGCGATTCCGACTGACGGTGCCGCGAACCAGTGGATGACCGGGCTTCCGGCTAGTTTAGGCGGGCATACCCCCGTGAGTGAGGCTTCGCGGCGTAAGGACACCAAAAGAAAGTACCTCTCGGCCCAGATAGATCCCAGGCCGTTTCCAGCCGAAACCCTAGCCAATACCTTGGTGAGTATGAACGACACCGAGCTGACCGCCAAGGAGCGTGCGTTCTGGGACGCGCGCTCAGGGGGCGACGTGAACCCTGCGGCGGTGGCCGTGGGGGCGGTCGTGGCCGTGGGCGGCAGCTAGGGAACTCTGACCGAGGTGAGCTGGCGGTCCGGCGGCTGGTCGGAGGGACTAGTCCCCGCAGTTCGGCTATCGCTGGCCCCGAAGCCGTATTCGACGCTGGACTGCTCGGTGAACCGCATCCCGCCGGTCTCATGGACGAACTCGCGGAGGCCCACCTTAGCGATACCGGCATCTCTGGATGACACAAATGGGACCGCCCTAGCCGCAACGTCCCTACTGGGACTGCTATTGTGCGCAGTGGACTCCGGTTCCACCAGAGCTGTCATCGACGTCGACCCAACCAGCACCTCACCGGGGCACCGCACGAGACGTGGCCTCGGCACTGGCCGCCGAAGGCCCACCCCTGATTCCGTCCCTGGTTCTCCAGTGACCGCGCCCCGAAGGAAGCCCATGCGCTCCCGTTTCGCCTCCGCAGTTGTCGCCACCACCGTCGCCGCCCTCGCCGGAAGCCTCGCGTTCGCCGGGCCCGCCGCGGCCGCCCCGGACGCCGGGCAGGCCCCCGTATCGCCGGCGCCCATCGAGGCACCCGTCAAAGCAGCGCCCACCGATCTGGTGCCCAAGACGGACCAGCCGGAGCGGGAAGCCAGCGCGGCCACCGACCGGCTCATTGTGGAGTTCAAGGACGGGGCCGACTCATCCGCGGAGCGCAAGGAAGCGTACGTCGAGGTCGCCGAGGAGCTGGACACGACGGTCCGCGAAGTGCGCTCCTCCGACGGCGTCTCCATCGTGACGACCGGCGAGACCCTGGACGCCGGTGAGGTCAAGGACGCCGTGGCCGCGCTCGAGGCGAACCCGGACGTCGCCTACGCCGAGCCGGACGCCCTCATGCAGATCGCCGCGGAGCCCCCGAACGACGAGCTCTACCACTGGCAGTGGAGCTACAACGAGGAGACCGCCGGGCTGCGGCTCGCCGGGGCCTGGGACATCGCCCGTGGCGCCGGCGTGACGGTCGCCGTCGTGGACACCGGCTCGACGCCCCACCCGGACCTGGACGCGAACACGGTCCCGGGCTACGACTTCATCTCCACGTCCGCGCTCTCCAACGACGGCGGCGGCCGCGACGCGGACCCGAACGACGAGGGCGACTTCTACGCCGCCGGGCAGTGCGGGTCCAATGCCTTCCCGTCCACCTCGTCCTGGCACGGCACGCACGTCGCCGGGACCATCGCCGCGGTGACCGGTAACGGGATCGGTGTCGCCGGCGTCGCCCCGGAGGCGCGCATCCAGCACGTCCGCGCGCTCGGCGCCTGCGGCGGGTACACCTCCGACATCGCCGACGCGATCACCTGGGCCTCCGGCGGCACGGTCGCCGGCGTGCCCGCCAACCCCACCCCGGCCGCCGTCGTCAACCTGTCGCTCGGCGGGTACGGGGCGTGCTCCGCCTACTCGCAGAACGCCATCGACGGGGCCGTCGCCCGCGGGGTGACCGTCGTGGTCGCCGCCGGCAACGAGAACGACGACACCGCGTTCTACAACCCGGCCAACTGCGACAACACCGTCGTGGTCGCCGCCACCGGCCAGGAGGGCAGCCGCGCCTCCTACTCCAACTACGGGTTCGCTGTGGACGTCGCGGCCCCGGGCGGGGACAGCGCCGCACCGCGCGGCAACGGGATCCTCTCGACCCTGAACACCGGCTCCACCGTCCAGGGCGAGCCCGCGTACGCGACCTACCAGGGCACCTCGATGGCGACCCCGCACGTCGCCGGCGTCGCCGCGCTGATGAAGGTCTCCCACCCGACCCTCACCCCGGCCGAAGTTGAGGAGCGCCTGAAGACCACCGCCCGCACCCTGCCCGGGACCTGCCCCGAAGGCTGCGGCACCGGGCTGGTCGACGCGCGCGCGGCCGTGGACAACCGGCCCCCGGAGGCACCGAAGCCTCCCGTCACAGCCGGGGTCCCCACCATCACGGGCGTCGCCTCGCGCGGCACCCAGCTCACCGCCAACCCCGGCATCTGGACCCCGGCGGACACCACGTTCACGTACAAGTGGCGGGCCGACGGCGTCGACATTCCCGGCGTCAGCGGCAGCGTCTACACCCCGTATCACGAGCGGGCCGGCCAGCGGATCAGTGTCGTCGTCACCGGCAGCCGCGAGGGCTACTCCCCCGTGTCGGTCGCCTCGGCCGAAACCGAGCCGGTCAAGATGGTGTACATCACCGCCGGCGTCCCGAGCGTCACCGGGACCATGAGGGTGGGGCAGACGCTGACCGCGGACCCCGGCGTCTGGCTGCCCGAGGGGACACCACTGCACTACCAGTGGCTGCGCGACGGCCACCCGATCGGCTTCTCGACCGCCAAGACGTACAAGCTGGCCGCCAACGACGTCGGCACGCATGTGACCGTCCAGGTCACCGGGGCCACCAACGACATCGACGGGCTCGTCCAGGCGACCAGCCCGGAAACCGAGCGCGTCCAGCCCGGGACCCTCACCTCCAACGCCCCGGTCATGGTCGGGGACCCGATCGTCGGATCCACGCTCTCCATCAACCAGACGCCCTGGTCCTGGCCCGCCGCCACGGACGTCTTCTACCAGTGGTATGCCGACGGCGTCCTGGACACGAACCGCAACGCCTCCTCGACCGTCCTGGGCGTGAAGGACCTGGGCAAGCGGATCACCGCTAAGGTCACCGGCCACAAGCCCGGCTACACGGACCTGGTCCACGACGTCGCCACCTCCGGCCCCGTCACCGAAGGCACCATGGAGGACGCCACCATCACCATCGCCGGCGTCCGAACCGTCGGCGGCACGCTCACCGCAACGGTGGACAGCGCCGCGTCGGCCAACACGTACCAGTGGATGCGCGCCGGAACCCCCATCGCCGGGGCCACCGGGCGCAGCTACACGCTGGTCGCCGCGGACCTGGGCAAGGAGGTGGCCGTCCGGACCACCGGCACCGCCACCGGCTACCGGCCGCTGGATTTCATGACGGCCGCGGGCATCATCGGCGTCGGCACGCTCACCGCACCGGTCCCGAAGCGCGCCGGCACCGCCCGCACCGACAGCGTCCTGTCCATCAGCACCGACCCGTGGACGGCCGGCACCAAGCTCACCTACCAGTGGTACCGCGGCACGGCGCCGATCAGCGGGGCGACCGCGTCCACCTACAGGGTGAAGGCGTCCGATGTCGGCGGCTTCATCTGGGTTCGGGTCACCGGCACCAAGGCCGGGTACACGACCGTCGTCCGGGATACGCCCATGGCCGGGACGACCGGCAACGCGACCCTGCCCTCCACGACCCCGCGCATCAGCGGGACCGTGAAGATCGGCGGCACGCTGACGGCGTCCGCCTGGACCTCCGACGTGCGCAAGAGCTACCAGTGGTACCGCTCCGGCAGGGCCATCTACAAGGCCACCGGGTCCACCTACAAGGTGGCCACCGCCGACGCCGGCCACGGGCTGTCCGTCCGGGTCCGGGGCTCCAAGGCCGGCTACCAGGACCGGACGTTCATGTCGATGAGGACGGCCGCGGTCCCCGGGCTGCCCCTGCGCGCCACGGCCCCGAAGGTCACCGGCACGCTGAAGGTCGGGAACACGGTCAAGGCCAGCGTCGGCACGTGGACGACCGGGACGAAGCGGACGTACCAGTGGTACCGCTCGGGCAAGGCCGTCTTCAAGGCCACCGGCTACAGCTACCGGGTCACCACCCTGGACGCCGGCCACACGCTGACCGTCAAGGTCACCGGGACCAAGGCCGGCTACGCCACCCGCTCGATGACCTCCGCGAAGACCGCCAAGGTCCCATACTTGGTCCTGAGCGCCAGCACCCCGAAGATCGTGGGCACCCTGAAGGTCGGTTACACCCTGAAGGCCAGTGTGGGCACGTGGACGACGGGGACCAAGCGGGCCTACCAGTGGTACCGCTCGGGCAAGGCGATCCCCCGGGCCACCGGCTACTCGTACCGGCTGACGACATCGGACCGCTCCGGCACCATCAAGGTCCGTGTCGTGGGCTCCAAGACCGGCTACGCGAGCGTCACGAAATATTCGAGCTACACCGCCCGCGTCCGCTAGGGCGAAGCACCCGCCCCAGCAGCCACAGAAGCCGCGGTGCCGCTACAGCACCGCGAAAACACCGAGGAGCCCCTCCACCGCAAACAAACGCGTTAGAGAGGCTCCTGCGCGCTTGGGTCCTACTGCGCCCGCCGGCGCCCGAGCATGTGCGTCCGGGCGTGTGGTCCATGCCAGGGATCGGTGAACGTCGATGCGAGCGCGGGGACGCCGAGCACTCACGGTGCCGGGACGACGTCGACGAACTGGCCGAGCTCGACGTCGAGGACGGGTGGGTCACCCACCGCCAGCTCCTGCTGGCATCCATGGAGCTGTGGGAGTTCGACGAAGTGTGTCTGTTTTTCACAGACAAGCTGGCCGATTCGGCCCGTACCGTGGTCGGCGCCGTCGCCGAGCGCTACCGCCGGGACGACGCGGTGGACATCGTCGGGCACTTCTCCAAGACGTGGCAGGGCTGTCCGGAGGCGGCGCTCTGCGAGGGCGGATACGGCCTCCCCGAGTAGACGCTCCCCCAGGCTCTCTGGGACACGAAAAGGCCCGCCCCGAAGCTGCCGGGGCGGGCCTCTGGTGTCTTAGCCGATGTAGTGGGCTTCGACCTTGTCCAGGGAGACCCGGTAGACGAGCGCGTCGCCGTGCGTGCCGCCGACCACCTCGCCGATCGGCTGGATCCAGGAGTGATCGAAGCCCTCCGTGTCGTTGAACGGGTCCTCCTGCCACGGGGAGAGCATGTCGGCGTCCACGGCGATGGGCTCGATGTCGGCACCGATGTCGATGACCTCTCCGTCGGCGTCCACGGCGCACATTGCCTCGAGCAGGCGGGCGTTCTCCTCGTCGTACGCGAAGTCGACCGCCGTGGCCCCGGGGTGGGCGGCCATGATCCTGGTGGTCTCCTCTGCCAGCTGCAGCCGGACCAGGGACCGGGTCACCCGGCGGTACTCCTCCTGCGCGGCGTTGAAGGCCTCACTGGTGACGCCGGCGTTGAACTGGAGCATCCGCCCCACCTTCTCGGCCCGGCCCTCCACCACCGGCGCGGGCTCGTCGTTCTTGAAGACGGCGAAGTTGCCCTTGTTGACTGGCTTGCCGTTCGGGTTGGTGCCGGTTCCGGTCTCGCGGGGCTGGTCGTGGGACATGGGGTCCTCCTGTGATGCGGGCGGGTGTCACCCCTGACGGGTGCGGGGACAAGCAGAAGCCCCCGGGACCAGGCGGTTCCGGGGGCTTCGGTCGGCTGTGGGCCAGACGGCTACGGCTTGGGCCAGGCGGCCAGCTTCGCGTCGGTGACATTGGTCAGCGCGGCGAGGTGCTTGGCGTACTCGACCGGGTAGGCCTTCGCGTAGGCCGCCTTGTAGGCGATCCCATGGGCGGCTTCGGCCTTCTGCTGCGCGGCGGCGTACGTGGCCTTGTACAGCTTCGACGTGCGGGCAGCAATCTCGCGGTAGTAGGTCACGCGGTGGGTGTGGCTGTAGGCCACGCCGTATGCGTGGTCCGCGACGTCGTTGTAGGCGTCGCGGTAAATCCCGCGGATGACGGCGTCGTACGCGGCCTTGTACGCCTTCGCGTAGGCGGCCTTCTTCGCCGCGGTGCCCTTGACCTTCTTGGCCGCGGCGGTGCCCGCACGGTAGCCGCTCGACTTGGCGGCACCGATGGCGTACTTCGAGGTGGAGGCCCTCTTGCCGGCGGCGTCAGCCTTGGCCTTCGTCGTCTTGCTGGCCTTCGCCGCGGCTCCGGCCTTCTTGGCGGCGGCGATGGCGGCGGCCTTCGCTGCGGGGTACGAGGCCTTGCGGGCCTCGGCGTAGTAGTCCCGCTTCTCGAACGCGGCGAACGCCGCGGTGCGGGCCTTCACACCTGCGGCCTCGGCGATCTGCCCGGTGCTTCCTTTGGCAGCGATGGTGGCGGCTGCCACGTCGGCGGCGCGCAGCGCGGAGGTGTCCGGCTGCAGGCCGGTCGCGAAGGTGTAGAACTCCTTCGTGTTCCCGTTGGTGATCGTGAAGTAGGGGCCCGTCTTCTTGTTCCACGAGGTGACGCCGGTGCGCTTCTTGGTGCCCGGGTCGATCTCGTCGGACCCGCAGGACGTCGCGCCGCTCCGGGAATCGGTCGTCCGGATCGTCTGGTCCTCGCACAGCGAGAACCACATGCCGTGGACCCCGTGGACGGCGTACTCGGCCGGGTCGCCCGGTGTGTACTTGGCGATGTCCTCGGGCAGGAACAGCGGGTCGACGTTCAGGACGACCGGCGACGGCGGGACGGGAGCCGCCGCGTGGGCGGGTGCGCCGGCCAGGCCGATGCCGAGGGCGATGGACGCCCCGGCGAGGAGGGCCGCAGTCTTGCGGCCGAGGGTGGAGACGTTCATGAAGTGCCTTCCGAGTGATGGGACTGTACCCAACGAGAGTGTGCGGGATGTGTCCCGTCTCACCGAAAAATAGCAGGTCACCAAGACATTTCGGGCCATCCCGCGCGTGGCGGGCGCCTGCGTGGCGTCCGGGCGGATGTCGGGAAACCAGCCCTCTCTGCCGCCAGTGGAAACCACCCGTTTCCCGAGCGCCACCGCCGGCACCGGCAAGCGCGCATGGACCAGTCCATGGAACCCCACCGTCCCGACGCCGATCCCAGCCACGACCGGGGCCGCATCCGGAACATGACGCTCGCCGACGTGCCGGCGGTTCGGCTCATCGACCGGTCCGTCTCCAGCGTCCTGACGATCATCGGCGAACCCTTGGCCGGGACCACTTTCGGCGACTCCACGATCTTCCTGGCCACGGTGGACCACCGGGTCGTTGGCCTGGCGGCGTTCACCCGCAGGGGCAGGAGGCTCCGCCTGGTCCGGGTCGCCGTCATGCCCGGCCCCCGCCGGCAGGACACGGAGCGCGCTCTGGTGCGCCTGGGGCTGCGTCTGGCCGTGCGCAACGGCGCCGGCGTCCTGCACTGCACGGCCGGCCTGGCCGCGGGGGCGTTCCTGGCGGAGAACGGCTTCGTGTGCTCCTCGGTCGACGGGGCGCGGGGCACGTTCGTCCAGCGCGTGCCGCCGGTGAGCGTGACGGTCCGCCAGCGGGCGCCGGTGAGCCGGCCAGCTGTGCCGTCCTCGCAGCGGTGACCGCTTTTCCATTCCTGGAGCTTCCACCCGTATCTTTCCTGATGTCCGTCCCGATGCACGAGCTGTTCACCGGCCGCAGCGGCATGCCCGCCCCGCGCTCTGCCGAGGACCCGAAGGCCCTGCACACCAAGACAAGTCCGCCGTGCAGGACGCCCATGCGGCCGCCACCGCCCAGCGGGTCTCGCAGGCCAGGCACGGCACCTTCGACCCCGCGCGGTCGAGCGAGTGGCTCGGCGGGAGCACCCTGGACGACGTGGAGGTCCACGCCTTGGCCGCGCCTACGACCCGGCCGCCGGACCATCCGTGGATGCGGTTCCGTCTGGTGAGCCCTTCGTCGTGTTCAGCACCTTCGCGACCGACCGCGTCTTCTACGCCACCGAGTCCGTTACGACGCCGCTCGAGCTCCCCGCCGCCGCGCCCGCTGCCTCGGACTCGGCGAACGGGGCCGTGTTCACGGCCAGCGCCGGGGCAACGGTGGAGGTCGTCCCCACCTACTCCGGCACCACGTCCATCTACGTCGTCAGGGTCACCTCGGACTCGCCGACGCCGATCCCTGATGCCTGCCCATGGACTGGTCGAACTGGGCCCCGCTCGACTCCGAGCCCTACGAACCCTCGCCGGAGATGCATACCATCGCGCGGTGGAAGGTCTACAGCTACACCGGGGCGTTCGCCGCGCAGGTCTCCCCCGACACCTGGTACTACACGGACACCGGCGAGGTCGCCATGCAGTGGGGCGACGGGACCGGCATGCGGGCAAGACTGTCGAGTTCACCATCCAGATGCGCGGGAGCCGCCAACAGCTAGTCGTCGCCATGTCCAATGTTCGACATTGGAGCCGTTGGCCGACCCAATATTCGACATTGACCGAGGGCAAGGTCCAGCTCAGCGGCCAGCGCACTGCAGTCGCGGTCCCAGTCGGCTTCCCGGAGAGGGCAGTCGAGGAAGACGATGGCGAAACGTACGGGGCAGCCGGCGCCGGGGCCCGAGTCGTGGCTCAAGGATCCGGACGACCGCTGGCACATGAAGACCACGGTCATCGGCGACGGCACCAGCGTCGAGCCGGGGACATCTCGTGCAACTGCCGGTACCTCGACGAGGACGAAACCCACGTGGACTTCGACGGCATGTAGGCGGTGCCCCGCCGCCGGCGCGAATGGACGACGCTCTCGCGCACGCCTGAAACCACGACAGCCCCGATTTCCCGTCCTGGGTTCCAGGTGCGTCCCGGTGGCGGCTCCCCCGCCTGAAATCCACTGACGCAAAGCACCGATAACCGTGATTACTTCAAGTACGATTCTGCGAATCTCATCGAATGAATGAATCCGGCTCCTCCCCTGCGTCGCGGGCGGCGTCGAAGCGGGTCAAGGAATGGCCGGTAAGCAGAGCCGTTCCTCCGCCCTCTCAAGGTGTGGCGGACACGCGTCTTGCCGTCATCACGCCTAGTCAGAAAGTCTTTCGCTATGATCTCGTCCATGACAAACCTGAAGGGCCGCTTAGCGGCCGTGGCCGCCGGTGCGGCCCTCCTCGCCGGAGCCGCCGTGGGCGGCGCCGTCCCGGCCAACGCCGCCTCCCACCCCTACCCCGAGGTCCCCCTCGCCGAGCGCGGTGGCGGCCACGGAACGCTGTACAGCATCTGCGCCGACGGCACCATGCGCATCCACTACACGGACGACAACACGTCCTTCTGTGGCATGGACCACAACGGGTACCGGTTCATCCCCCAGGTCATGCACATCGAGCTCGGCGCTGGCAGGTCCTACTCGTTCTACACCGGCGTCGACGGGTGGGGCCGCAACGGCCAGCCGGTGACCAACCCGGAGCACGGTCTGGACAGTGTCATGGGAGTCCACTTCGCCGCCGTCGATGCCGGCAATGCGGCCGCAGCGAAGATCACCCCGGCCTCCGTGGCAGGTGCCGCGAAGGCCGCGGCAGCCAAGGCGGCCGCACCGTACGCGAAGAAGAAGGCGGACGCCGCCGCGGCGACGATCGCCAAGAACGCCGTTACCAAGGCGAAGTCCCTGGCCGGCGCCGCCGCGAAGAAGGCCGCCTGGGCCGCCCACGCCAAGGCGTACGAGTCGACCTCCGCGCGCCTCGCGGCGAAGAAGGCCGAAGCCGCTGCCGTGAAGGCGCTCAAGGCCAGCGCCAAGACGAAAGCGAGCGCGAAGAGCGCCGGGTACAAGGCCGGCAAGAAGGCGTACGACGCGACCCGGGGCACCCGCGCAGCGAAGACGGCCGCCTACCACCGCGCGTACAAGAAGGCCTACGACACCAGCATCCGGTGGACCCTGATCCTGGGCGGGAACAAGGCCTACGAGGCCTCGCTCCGCGCGGCCCAGGCCAAGGCCTACAAGGCGACCTACGACTCGGTCTACAAGACGACCTACGCACGCGAGCTCGCGAAGGCCAAGGCGTCGGGCTATAAGGCCGCTTACGACAGGGCCTACAAGGACTCCATGGAGGAGAACGTCATCTACTTCGAGCAGGACCTGCTCGAAGCCGCGCGCGAGGCCGCCCGCGCCAAGGCCCACAACGCCGTCCTGGCGGAGTTCACCGCCAGGTACAACCAGCCCTGACCGCCACACGGAACAGCCCGGGACCTCGTCGTCCCGGGCTGTTCCGTGTCTTGCGGCGGGCGGTGGGCGCCCTAGAGATCGCGGAGGATGTCTGCGCGCTTGGACGCGTACTCGGCTTCGGTGACGGCGCCGGCGGCCTGGAGCCGGTCCAGATCGTCGAGCCGGTCGGCCGCGGTGCGCGCGGCGGGAGCCGCCTGGACGACGACCGGGGCCCGGCGGGGCACGTTGCCCACGATCAGCCCCGCGACGAACAGCGCGACGCCGAGCAGGGTCAGCGCCCACGCCATCATCGTGGGACCGGCCAGCTCCCCCGGGCAGGCTGCTGCATTGCCGGAGAGTCCCACCAGGGTGTCCCGCAGCTGAGCGATGCCGTCGTCCGGGGCGAACGGCGTGCCGCAGTAGCCGACCTCGGTGCTGCCGACGGCGATGCCGGCGATCGCCAGGACGACGCCGCTGACGCCCAGCCCCCAGGCGAGGCCGTTGCCCTTCGACCCGTTTTCCGTCTCGGTCGGCTGTGGTGTTTCGGCGCGCGCGGGCGCGTTGGCTTGATCCATGGTTCCCCCGTGTCGTTCGTGGCGGGCGCGGCACCCGCCACGCCCCGACAGGATGCTACACGGCGGATGCCGTCCGGCCGTGGCTACGCGGGACCGGCCGCGTACGGCTCGAGCTGCCCCCACAGTCCGGTGGCGGCGTCGGGCCGGGACAGGAAGTGGCGGGCCACTTCGGCCTTGTTCTCCCCGAAGTACCAGCCCCCGGGGTTGGCGGCGGCGAACGGCGTCATCGTCGAAGCCCCGGCCGCCAGCTTCAGGGCCGTGCCCCCGCCCTCCAGGTGCATGGCGTCGATGCCCGGCGCGATCGTCTCCATGTGCTCGATGGTCCCGATTCCCCGGACGGTCGCCCCGCCCAGCGGCGGGTTGGTCCCCGCCTGGTGGATGACCAGGACGAGTCCCTTGGCGGCGGCCTTCGCGTCGAACGCCCTCGGGTAGCTGCCGGCCTCGGCCGCGTAGAGCCCGTCCTCCTTCTCGATGATCCGGAACGCGTGGGTCCCGTCGGCTCCGGGTTCGGGGAAGACCTTGACGAAGTGGCCGAGGAACGTGGCCAGGACGGCGTCCCGGTCCTCCTCGTCGGGTTCCACGTCGTCGTCGTCGAGCTCGATGTCCGCGAGGCGCAGCCAGGAGGTGCCGTCCGCGTCCAACAGGCCGTCGAGGACGAGTTGGTTGGCGTCGACGAGTTCGCCCTCGTGGACCGTGTACTGCGCGCACGGGTCCAGTTCGGCTTCGGCGAGCCTGGCCAGGGCGGACCCGTCCCCCTGGGTGGCCTTCCCCAGGACGTCCACGACGTCGCAGCGCAGCGGCCCGTCCCACCCGCTCTCCGGCCGTGCCTCGAAGACCGTCTCGGGGTCAGCGTCGCTGGCGGTCTCGATGTTGTCGAAGATGAGGCCTGCGCGGACGGCGTCGTCGAATAGGTCGTGCGTGTCGTAGCCGCCCTCCATGACGGCGGCCAGTGCGGGTCCGTCCAGGCGGGCGAGCAGGATCTCGGCGTGCTCGATGGTCGCGGTGACCGGGTGGTCCACGGTCTTCCCGTCGATGACGAGCCTGGGCTGGACGCTGATCGCTAGGGTCGGGAGGTCATGCGGGTCGGTGTAGCCGGCGTGCTTGGTGGACTTCACGGGTCTCCTGGCATTGTGGGCTGGGCGATGCGTCTTATCGAGCAGGCTAGCCTCCGGCGGTGACGGGTTGGCACGCCGGCGGGTCAGGAGGCGTTGGAGTTGAAGTCCAGAAGCTCGGCCGCAGCGGCGACGGCGCCGGAGATCGCCGGATGGCTCAGCGGCACGGAGAAGGCCGGGACAGGCGGGAACGCCCCGGGAGTCCAGAAGACAGCCACGTCGCGGCCGACCGGCGAGGACCTGGCCACCAGCCCGTCAAGATCGGGCCAGGCCTCGTGGATGGCGCGGGCCCACGCCCGGGTGTCGGATTTCCTCTCCGTCCCCGCCAGCGCCGCCTTGGCTCCGGCGCGCAGGAACCAGTGGTCGGTGAGGTCCAGCAGGGCCGCGTCCCGGGGCGTTTCCACGGCCGTGGCATACGGTGACCCGGTCTCGACGTCAATGAAGCGCGAATCCTGGTAGACCTCGGCGATGCAGGTGAGCAGGTCGAACCCGAAATAGGCGGCGCCCAGCGGCGAGTGGTCGCCGGCCGGCTCGGGGTGCGGGTCCCAGCGCGCGCCCGGGAGCGGCCCGAAGGTACGAAGCCCGTTCCAGGGCATCGGATAGGACGGGGCCGTTGCGTGGATCCGCCAGAGCACCGTGCCGGCGGCCAGGACGCGCTCATGCCGACCGATGCGTCGCAGCTCGCTGGGCTCGGGGACCCTCACAGGCGGCCGACGGACGCCGCCAACCCCGAGACCGCTGCCGGATCACCCCCGGAGAGCAGCCACTCCTTGGGGGTGGCAGCCCGACCTCCGAGACGCAGGTCGGGTTGCGCGGTCAGGAAGAAGCCCTGGACGGTCTGCGGGTGGCTTCCGGCAGGGAAGGAGGACAGCACCTCCGCCAGATGCGGGACGGCGCGGTTGCCGTCGAACTGCCAGGCGGGGAACAGGACCCTGCCGTTGGCCTTGAAGGAGTACAGCTTGCGGTCCATGACGTAGCGGCGGATCGTGGCGGGCTTGAGGCCCAGGCGCGGTGCGAGCTGGTTGGCGCTGAGGCTCTCGGACTCGTGGAGGGCCGAGGCAACCAGGCCGGAGAGCCTTCCGCGGGCGGCGAGTCCGGGCTCCGCAGGCATGCCCGAGTGCTTGTCCCAGAACGCCTGGTCGGCCTCGGTGAGCGCAGCGGATCCGCCGCCGCTGCCGCGGCGAAGCACGCGTTCGATCGCCTGGGCCAGGTCCTGGCTGCTGAACCCGGGCCTCAACCTGTCCAGCAGCTCCTCAACGGGCCCCGCGGTTGCGTCCGCAGCCATCGCCAGCACCTCCTGACAACATTCTATCGTGTCGTTGTCGAACGCGACAGGGACTTCCGTCGCTGGCGCACCACAGCGACCGCCCGGGCACGGGCGCGCCAGACCCGTGGCGACCGGTGGCTCCCTACTGGCGCGGGGTGACGGTGATGTCGTACTCCCCCACGTGCCATCCGTCGGTTTTGTTCATGGAGAACCCGTCGACCGTGATGCCGTCCAGCTCCATGGGGCTGGCCTTCGCCATGGCGTACACGGCCCGGGCGAACGCCTTGGCGTCCACGACGGAGGAATCGAACTCGACGACGATCTGTCTCTTCTTGGGCATGGCAGAAACCTATACCATCCAAGCCCCGTAGCGTCCGGTCTGGTCACAGGCTGTTTTCGCGTTCGGGACGGACGACGAGAAGCTCGGCGGCTAACGCTCCCGCAACGCCAGCAGGACGCCCAGCGGCTCGCTGGGCGTCCTCTTCTCGTTCACAGGGGCCCGGTGGCCCCACGGCGGCTTGCGGCCGCTGACGGGGCTCCTGCGGGCCCGCGCCGGGCTTCTGGCCGGTCAGGCAGCGGCCAGGGCCTTGCGCTGCTTCTGGGCGAACACCGCCGCGGGGCCCGGCACGCCGTCGACCCAGTTGTGCGGGTGGCAGGTGCAGGAGCACTTGACCTTCAGGTGGGGCTGCTCGACGGGGCAGATAACCTCGCGGCCGCTGCCCTCGCACTGCTTGGTGGTGCACCACCCGAACATCAGGTGCTTGGTGCCTTCGGGGTCGGTCTTCGTGCTCACAGGGGTCCTTGCTCGTGGTCGGGACGGTCAGTCTTGCAGTCACCCCTGACAGTGACGGGAACCGCTGCGTCTCATCATCCCGGCGCCACTCCCCCGCTCCCCCGCGCGGGTCCGCGGCTAGTCCAGGAAGGGCGCCTCGCCGGCCAGCGGCAGCTCGCTCTCGGTGGCGCCGCGCTCGCGAAGGAACCCGTGCCAGGTTTCGGTGTCCCCGTACTGGCCGTGGGAGGTCAGGGCGACGCGCTGGATGACCTCGTCCAGGTCCCGCCGCTCGGCGATCTCCAGGTGGACGGTGCCGGCGTTCGTCCACAGCTTCAGGAGCCGGAACCGGGCGTCCTCCGGCTCGAGGAACGCCCCGTAGGCGTCCAGGGCCTCGGCGGCGCGCGCGTCCTCGTAGAGGGCGTCCACGTCCGCCTGGTCCAGGGCCAGGTCGGGGCCGTCGTCGCCGGCGCGGCGCTTGGCCACGTACTCGGTCGGGCCGTGCGGGCCGTTCACTGCGGTGGTCAGCGTGATGTCGCGCCGGCCGATGGACAGGATCCGCCCCTGTGCGTCTTCGCGGCTGGCCCGGTCGTCCGTGGCCGTGTAGGTCCGCGGCGCGGGCCCGCCGGGCAGGTGTATGGACATGAGCTCGTGTCCGGCCTCGAGCGGCTTGAACGCCTGCTCGGGCAGGGGCGCGAACGGTCCTCCCGCCGGGGTGCCGTCGGGGTTCTTGCTTCCGGCTTCGTGTCGTGCCATGTCCGTGCTCCTCGCAATGGTCGTTGCGGGACACGGGTGGGGCGGGACCGGCTACAGCTCGGGGTGGCGCGAAAGCCAGATCGCGTGGTCCATGTGCGTCTCGGTGGCTCCCAGGTCCGGGCGCGCGGCGTGGACCTCGCGGAGCATGGCCCGCACGTCCTCCGGGTCGAGCCGGTCCGTGCCGGTCGCCTCACGGGCGAACGCGAGGATGTGGACGTCGACTTTGGATCCGGGATGGCCCAGGTTCATGCCGAAATAGTCGCGGGTCACCCAGCCCAGGCCATGGACGTCGGTGTAGTGGCGCAGGTGGTCCCGGTCGGAAGGGTCCAGGGTCTTGGTCGTGCCCAGGCCCGCGGCGTGGAACCGGCCGGCGGCCTCGATGGCGGCGGAGGCTTTGGTCCGGCCGCTGGTCACGGTCTGGCCCATGAAACCCTTCACGGTGTCCTCGTCGAGCCCGGCCAGGAACCCCAGATCATCCGCCACTCCCCCACGCCAAGCCCGGTACTCCAGGACCCTCCCTGCGACGCCCTTGCCGGGGGTCTTCGCCCGGTGGGTGGCCCGGATGGAGAACACCGCGTCCAGCAGTGCCAGCTCGACGTTGCCCCGCCACCCTCCGGGCCAGCGGGTGAACAGCTTCGGGTCCAGGGCGGCGATGGAGGCCTCCAGCGCGTGGGAGCGCGGATCGGCGTAGGCGGTCATGGGCGAAGCATAGCCGCCGGCCCCCACGGCACAGCCGGAACCGGCAGGATCCTGCCGAAACGTGCAGTCGACTCCGCCGTGGGGGGCGAAGATGACCTCCTCGGCGACACTGCCCGCGGCCTCGGCGAGGTCGTTGTCCCGGTTCTTCTCCAGGTGCTCGGTGGCGGCGTCCAGTGCCGCGGTGAGCTTCTCCGGGTCGTTGGCGATCGCGTCGGCGACGGCCTCCTCGTCGGGCCCGCCCTCGTCGCCGTTGTCCTGGTTCCACTGGCCGAGCTCGCCGGTGGCCTTCAGGAGCCCGCGCAGGGCCTCGAAGCGGTCCTCCTCGGTGCGCTCGGTGTCCAGGACGCGCACGGCCAGGTGCGCGGGGGTGTCCCCGTCGCCGGATCCTTCGGCCATCCAGTCGGCGCCGGCCGGGGCGGGCAGGCCCGCGGTGGGCGTGGCGAGGACCTGGGCGGTGAACTGCCCGTTCTCCGCGGAGTGGGGGACGTTGTTCTTGTCGGTCGTGATGCTGGGCATGGTGGCCTCCTGGTGGTTCGGTTACCTCCAGTGAGTGCGGCCGGCCGGCCCACGCATCAGATATGCATTTGCACAACGCACAGCCTCGGAGGTGCCGGTGCGACGGAACCGACGTCCGGTCCTCCTCAGGGACATGCATCCACACACTCCCCGCCCCGCTCCGTCGTCATCCGCTCTTGGGACGCCCCCGATCCCGGGGATGGACGCCGTCCCGCCCCGCCACCGGCCGCGCGCCGAGGCCCTGCTCGCGCGCCTGGCCGAACACGGTTGCGCACGCCCGCTCCTGGGGCCGACAGTGCCCGGATCCGACTACGAGCGCGCCTGGGAGACCCGGTTCCGGCTCGCAGCGGCCTTGGAGGCCTTCCCTGAGGCCCTCAGCGCCGTTTCCTGGACCTCGCACACCCACGACCCCCTCCCGGTGCCCCGAAGCGGCCACAGCGCCCCAGAGGCCGTTCTGACGGCCCTGGCGGGCGGCATGCGGCACCCGTTGCCGGTCCACCAGTGGGGTCCGGGCCCCGAGACGCTCGCCGGGACGGCCGCGGCCCGCCAGGACGTCTTCCCCTACTGGGAGAACCCCGGGTTCCTCGCCCACGCCGGCCGCGAGCACCTGGTCTGCGGCATGGATCCGGACGACGGGTCGCTGTCCCTCAAGGAGGCCGCGCGCCGGCTGGCCGACGCCGGGC
Source organism: Arthrobacter halodurans (assembly GCF_041877255.1). Lineage (NCBI taxonomy): Bacteria > Bacillati > Actinomycetota > Actinomycetes > Micrococcales > Micrococcaceae > Arthrobacter > Arthrobacter halodurans. The sequence continues at coordinate 37,766 of NZ_JBHDLJ010000013.1, read as the reverse complement.
ACACGCGCTTCTTCGTGAAGGGCGCCCGCTCCAAGTCGCTGGTCCTTACCGGGACCCACCACCCGCACCGGGGCTTCGCCCCCGACGACGAGGACGCCGGCTGGGAGCTCGTCCGGCTCGAGGGACGGGGAGCGACCCTGGTCCTGCAGCCGTTCCTGCCGATGACCCACGAGTACCGGTTCACGGTCGTCGCCGGGGTGCCGGTCTCGGGCGCCGGAAGGGTTCTGGAGCACACCCCGTTCGACAGCACCGGGAAGCGCTTCGAGACGGTCCTCAGGGAGGTCCCCGGAGCGCCCCTCGAGGAGCTCTCCTAGGCGGTCTTCGGGTACGTCGATTTCGCCCGCCGGGCCGGCCGGGAGATCTTCGCCGCGGACCCCTCGCTGGAGCACTTCGTCCTGGACGTCGCGACCGGTCCCGACGGTGTTCCGGTGGCCCTCGAACTGAATGCCGAAGGCGGTGCCGGCCTGTACGCGCAGGACCCCCGCCGGGCCGCCCGCGCGGTCGCCAGGCACCTCGGATTCGGCGCCTGAGAGGCGATTTCGGGCGTGCCCCGGCTGCCCCAGCCGTGCCCCAACGCCTTGGGGCACGAAAATCCGCGCGGATAAAGGGATGCAGGCCCCTTCGGAGGCCGTGCCCCAGTGCCCCAGTGGGAATGCATACATTAAGAGGGTAGGTAGTTGTTTTTGGCTGGGAGGAAACAACTACCGATCCCTTATGGAGGGAGGGGGTGCAAATGGTGGGGCACTGGGGCATATATATATTTTTTACGTGAAAAACCCTTATATATAGGGGCTATAGGGGCCTCCCACTGTGCCCCAAGCCGTGCCCCAAGACTCCTGGAAGTTGGGGCGGCTGGGGCACGGAGTCGAAATATGCCCTGTTTGGCGAGCGAAAAACGCGTTTGGGCCATGAACGGGCGCCGGCCGCCTCCGGCCCGCCGGCTGGTCGGCCGCCGGCGCGAGCACCGCGCGATCCGCCCGTGTACGCCTTTGTGATGACGCGGGCATCGTCCGAAAGGATGACGCCACCGTCCCGGACCTCCCGGGTGGCGCTCCGAAAGCCGCCCCGAGGGGGTGTCCAGCACACGATCCGTCCACGCCGGAACGCCTCTGGACGACGCCGGCGGACCGCCCGCCGGTCGGCAGTGGCAGCGCCGCCAGCCTCCGCGACGGATCGGCCGCGCCCCCTGGACCACCCGGAGCGCCTCCGCACCGTCTCGGGGCGGCCGAGCCGGCCTTGTTCACAGGCGTCCTGGAAGTGCCTCCAATGAGCCCGTCGGGCATGCCTTTCCGGTGCCCCAAACGGGACCCAGAACGGCCCCTCGCCAGGGCGCATTCCGACGGGCCAGACGCCCCTTTCCGGGACCGTCTCGGGGCCGCCTCGGGGGCTGTCCGGCGACAGAGCGTGGTGCCCGCCAGCAGGCCGACAGGTGGGTCGTGGAAGGTCCGGCCACCGGGGGCGCCGGCGGCCGCCACCGCCGGTGGCCCAGGGGAACATGGCGGTCTCTTCGTCGGTGGGCTCACGATCCCGTCCGTTGCCGACGAGCAAGGGGTTGTCCCGCGGTGTTGGGTCGGGCGGCCACCGTGCACGTCGTCCTGGATCCTCGCCGTCACGCACCAACCCCTGGCTACCCGCGAGACCGGGCGGAGAGCAGGCGGCAGTCGCGCCGGCGGTCCTGACCCCGCAGAGATCCTCATCTGCGAGCATCTGTTGTGCAAATGCACAAGCATTCCACTTCTGGAGGACGTGGCGGTCCCGTGCGCCGGACGTGCCGGACACCGGGTTGTCATGTCCCTGTCAACTGTCGACGGTCTGTGCGTATGCTGTAGCCACCGTGGCGGCAGTGCTTGGGGATCGCCGCGGGAAGGCAGTGACCCGGTGGGGACCGTGGTCACGACAGTTGGGGGATGCCGTGGTTGATTTGCAGGAGCTCGAGAACGCCCATTACCTGACGGTGGCCGAGGTGGCCGTCGCGATGCGGGTGTCGAAGATGACCGTCTACCGGTTGGTGCATACGGGCGACCTGCCCGCGGTGCGCTTCGGCCGGTCCTACCGGGTGCCAGAGCGGGCCGTCCAAGAGTACTTGGTGTCCGGGGAGACCGGCCAGGAGCCGGATCGCCCGAAGGACTGACCCCGTCCCTCGCCGGCTCAGCCGTGCGGCATGGGCCGGGCTCCTGGGCGCGAGGACAGAAGCCGCGACAGCGGCGCCGTCCGAGCTGTAGGGGCTGGAGGACCAGCTGGCGTTGTCGTGGATCTCCATGCCGGGGTGAGTGCCGGTCCGCTCCCCCGTTTGCCCGGGCACGGCGGCAGGGCACGAGAAAGGCCCCGGCGAACCGGGGCCTTCTCGGCGGCGGTGCGTCCGGGCTACCGGGGGCGGACGGCCGCGGACGTGCGCGTGGCGACGGCGTAGCCGGTCTTGGTGCCGGTGATCCTCACGGTGATCCGCTGGCCGGTGTCGGCGCGGGAGACCCGGTAGGAGCGGCTGGCGGCCCCGGGGATGGTCTTGCCGTTGCGCATCCAGCGGTAGGTGAGCTTCGTGCCGGCGGTCCACGTGCCGGTGGTGGCGGTGGCGACGCCGCCGGCGCGCAGGGTCCCGCGGATGGACGCCCATGAGGTGCCGAGGATCCCGTACCCGGGGCGGACCGCCTTGGAGGCGACGGTGCGCGGCGCGTAGCCCGGGGCGGTGCCGGTCACCTTCACGGCGACGCTGCGGCCGCGGTCCGCGGGCACCGGCACATAGGTTTTGCCGGTCGCCCCGGCGATGGCCTTGCCGTCCCGGGTCCACTGATAGGCGAAGGACGTCCTGGAGGTCCAGGTGCCCGGCGCCGCGGTCAGCCGGACGGCCACACGCGCGGTCCCTGCGATGGCCGGCACCCGGGCGGGCAGCGCGCCGAGCTGGACGGTCCGCGCCGGGGAGTCGAGCGTGACGGCCTTCCGCCAAACCCATCCGTCGGAGGTGACCCGGACCTGCAGGGGCTTCCCGAGGTCCCCGAGGGTCGGGACGTAGGTCTTGGAGACCGCCCCGGCGATGGGGACGCCGGCACGCAACCACTCGTAGCGGTGCCCGGCCATCTGGCCCCACTCGGGTCCGAGGACCTCGTGGAGCGCCTCGACGGGCGCCCCGACACGCGGGACGCCGAGCGTGGGGGCGGCGACGGTGAGCGGGAAGGACCCGATGTCCCCGGAGCGGCCGCGGCGCACCCGGACGGTGCCGTCGGGCCAGGTGGCGGTGGCCTTCACGGCCGCGTGCTGCCAGTGATAGGCGAACGGGATGCGCCAGGGGTTGCCCGCGATGGAGGGCTCCTCCCGCTTGGCCGTCCATTCGTAGGCGACGGTCGCACCGGGCGCGTCCAAGGATCCGGTGAGGTGTTCGCCGACGGCGGCGAGCCCGGCGACGGCGACCGTGTTCGCGACCGGGTGGGCCGGATCGTCCACGACCAGCTCGGCGTTGGCGGGGACCACCCACGCGCCGGGCTTGCCGTCGTTCACCAGGACCTGCCCGAGCGGGTAGGTCCCGTAGAGGGTGTCGCGCGGGACGTAGAACCGGACGCGGCGCGTGGCGGTCCCGTCCCCGTTGTCGACCGTGTCGGAGGGGTAGGACACCCCGTAGTACCACTGGTTCTTGTTCTGGAGCGTCTCGTTGACGACGAACTTCAGGCTGGCGATGCCCTCGCCGGCCGCGGTGATGTCGAACTCGAAGGGGATCCCCGGGACCACGGACGCCGGGAGTCCGGCGGCGCCGCCAACGTACGGGGCCACGGGCTCACTGGAGACGGCAGTGTCCTGGGCGGGTGCGCCCGTCGTCTGGGCGTGCGCTGCCGGGATGCCGGAGAGCACGATCGCGGCGGCGGTGAGACTGGCAGCCAGATGTTGTTTCAGCTTGCCCATGGCGGGCTCCTTACGTCGTTCCCCCGGACGGCGTCCCGTCCCACACCGTGGTGTGCGGGCGTGAGCCCGCCCACATCGTAACCCGCCGCGCCGGCGGCGGTGCGCAGGCAGGTCGGGCCCCTAGGTGACCGTGTGCAGGGCCGCGAGGGCCTCGCCCCACGCGGGGAGGTCGGTTGCGGAGACCCGGCCGGCGTCGATGGCCTCGGCGATGTCCTGGACGATGCCGACGGCGCAGTGCCCGGACAGGGTCCGGGCGGCGAGGACGACGGCGCGGGCCGTCTCGGTGGACGCATAGGTGCTCCTGCCGAGGGCGTAGCGGACCGCGTAGGCCAGGATGTTCTCCGGCACCGGGGCCGCGGACACGGCGAGGCGGCGCCCGTCCAGTTCGAAGGCGACGCAGCACCGCGGCGTCTTGGCGTCCGGGATGTTCTCGACGAGGTGGGCCAGTTCGGCGTGGGGCCAGCCAGGTGGTTGGCGGCGAGAGAGGCGGTTCCGGGCGGTGGCGACGTCGCTGGCGACCGTGTTGGGTCTGGTGCCGAAGGTCTGGTCGTTGCTCTTGGTGTCGGTCATGCCGCAGGGAGTGCCGGGGCGTCCGGACGTCTCACCGTCCGGGCGGGCCCCATGCCCGGGTTCCCGCCCGCATATACCGGCTCAGGGCATCAGGCCCGGGTAGCTGGACCGGTAGGCGACCGCTTTCCCCTTCCAGTCGGCGGTGCGGACTTCGACCCGGTTCAGGTCTTCGACGTCGAGGCCCACCAGGGTCATGATGCTGTGCGCCAGATTGTCCAGCTCGTGCTGGGGCACCTGGTGGGAGCCAACGCTCAGCATCACGTCGACCATGCCGTCGCTGGTGCTCTCCCAGTCCACGACGTACCCAGCGAGCATCTCGGGCCGCTGGGCGGCGATCTCGGACGGACTCTCGACCATCCAGGCGTCCAGCCACTCCTTCTCGACGCGGTCGGCCAGGTCCTGGGCTTTCGCCGACTCGGCGGCAGCGGCGGACCGGATGAGCGCCTCGGCGCGCTCGCGCGCGTTCGCCTCTGCGCTGGCCGCGGCCGCACTGGAGGCTTCCGCACGGCTCGCCTCTGCGGCTTCGCTGGCTGCGCTGCTGCTGGCGGCGGCACTGCTGGAGGATGCCTCGGCCGACCGTTGCGCGGCCTGGTCCTGGGCACGCTCGGCCTTTGCGGAGGCGGCAGCGGGGTCCGTCGGTTCACTGGTGAGGAAGGGGCCCGCGACGGCCGTGAGCGCGACGATGGCGGCTGCGAGTCCGGCACCGCCCCACAGCAGCGCCGTTCCCAGGCCCGCCGGTTTGGGTGTCTGGTCGGCGACCTCGACCCAGAGGGGCCAGTCGGGCGGGATCGGGCCCCAGCTGGGGTCCGGCCACCAGTTGCCGTCGGGTTGCCATCCCGGGGGCGGCGGCGGCCAGTTGGGCGGCGGGTTGAATCTCAATGGCATGGTGTCCTTCTTCTGCGGTGCGTGCGGTGTCTGGCCCGGGTCGAGGCGTGCCTGCGGGTTGGGCTCCCGCTCAGGGCATCAGGCCCGGGACGTTCGCCCGGTAGACGACCGCGCTCCCCTCCCAGTCGGCGGTGTGGACCTCGACGCGGTCCAGATCCTCAACGTCAAGCCCCGTCAGGGTCATGATGCTGTGGGCCATCGTGTCCAGCTGGTACTGGGACACCTGGTGGGAGCCGAGGCTCAGCATCACGTCGACCATGCCACTGTTGGTGCTTTCCCAGTCCACGACGTAGCCCTCGAGCAGCCCGGGCCGGTCGGCGGCGATCTCGGACGGCGTGTCGACCATCCAGACGTCCAGCCACTTCGTTTCGACGCGGTCGGCCAGGTTCTGGGCTTTCGCCGACTCGGCGGCCACGGCCTTGCTCGCGGCCGCCGCTTTCGCCTCGCTGGATTCGGCCGCCGCCTTCGACGCGGCCGGATCCGCGGCCTCGTCGGACGCGGGAGGTCCGAAGATGAACCCCACCAGGATGAGTGTTCCGACCACTGCGACGAGCCGTACGCTCGGCGAGTCGAAGGCCCGCGGCTTGGGGGTCTGGCCGTCGGCGTCGTCGGCGTCGGTGTCGTCCGTGTCGGGCTGCCTTCCTTGCGGAAGCGGCCAGTTGGGCGGAGGGTTGAACCTCGGTGTCATGGCGTGCCTCTCGTGGTGCGCGTGATGTGCCTGACCCTGGTCGAGGCGTGGTTGCTGGATGGGTACGACGCGGCTGGCGAGGCCAGCGCCGTCGATGCGCAAGTTCGCGGGGAAGCAGCGCACCACCCGGGTACGGACGACGTCCACGATGTAGTCCCCTGTGGGGAGCCGGCCTCCGGCGGGTGTGAACTCGACGGGCCGTCCCGGGCCGGCGGTGTGGACGACGACGTCCCCGGTGTCCAGGCGCAGGCTGTGCGTCGCGTGCAGGGCGGTGGCCGCGAACGACTGCGGCCCTTCGACGATCCCCGGGGACGCCGGCTGGGCGACCCCAGCTGCGCGCGCGGCCTTCAGGAACCGGCGGACGGCCCGGGAGGTGTCGGTTGGTGCCCAGTGCCCCGGGAGCCGGGGTGGCGGAGGTGACGTCGAAGTCGCCCATGTTGGAGGGTGTGCTCATGGGCTTCGGGGGTGCTGGCGCACCGCCTTGCTCACCGGGGCCGCGGCGTCCTAGACGGTGACCTTGGCGCAGGTGTCGGTCCGGGAGTTGTACGGGGAGCCCGGGACGACCTTCATGTAGCGGGGCGGGTTGATGGAGTGGCTGTAACCAGTCGGCCCGGGTTCGGGCCCGGTACGGCCGGGGCAGGATGAACTGGCACGCGATGCCGAGGTAGCGGAATCCGGCCAACGCCCGCGCGGCCAGGCGCCTCGGGGTGAAGGATCGGCCGCTAACTGGAGCACCACCGCGGACCGTTGTTAGGCCCGCGTTCCCGCCACGCCAAGGTCCCCGTAGGCCTTCAGAACCGCCCAGATGGCGGGGGCGGCGACGCCTTGAGTCGGGGGTTCGGCGCCGATGGGTCAACTGGTCGCGTTCCCGGATGCAGGCGTCCAGGATGCGCGTTCTGGGCCCGCTCCAGCCGGGCCGCGAGCGGCACCGCACCGACCTGCCCGGAGGTGTCCGTCGCCTCCGCCTGCAACCGGAGCCAGTCGGTGATGGTCCCGGCCCTGTGCTCCCCGGGGCGGCCCGGCTCGCTGTCCCAGGACAGCTGCCCTTGACCGGTCCAGCCCTCCCCGGCGGCCTCGTCGGTGTGATGTAGTTTCTCGATGAACGCGATGTCGTGTAGGCGGACCGCGGTGGCGATCGGTCCGGCGACGGCCGCGGTGACGCGCGTGGCGATCTCGTGGGCGTCCAGGAGCTTGCGGAACGTCGCCGGCGTGGACGCCTCGACAAGGTATTGCCCCGCGGCGGTCTGGGCGGCGCCGGTGACGGCCGGGGTGATGAACGGGCTGGCAGTGTCGGTCATGCCCGGTGGAGTGGCGCTGCGCGCCCCGGGCTCACCGGCTAGTCGTCGTCGGCAGCGACGGCTTCGCGCGCCGCCTTCCGGTCCTGGCCTACCCGCACCGCGTACCGGACCCCGACGACCGCGGCGAGCGAAGCGACCGCGGTCCCGCACACGGCGAGCCGGACCTGCGTCGACGCCTGGCCGAGCATCCGCGCTCCCGCGTCCTTGCCGCCTCCCCCGGCGGCCTTCGCGCCGCCGGCGACCGCGGCCAGCGTCGCGTCGGACGCGGCGATGCCTCTCAGCACCCGGATCGGGGTGCCGGTGCTGGCCTCCCGCAGGGCCGCGCCGGCGAGCATCGAATCGCGGATCGTGCGCCCGGCTGCGGCGCTGGCGAAACCGCTTTCGACGGCGAAGGTGATGCCGGCGTCGCCGAACACGTCGCCGATGGCCAGGAGCAATCTGGGGTCCATGGTGTGCCTCCATTTCGGGGCGGAACAGCCCGGGCCCGGGTGGCTCAGGTCTGCTGCTCCTCGCATCCTAGCCAAGCCGGGGTTGAGGCGTGGCCAACCTCCGCGGCCGGCACGTCGCGGCCGCTTTCCCATGAACCATGGTTCTTGGGAAACCAGCTGCTGGGGTTTCCCAGTCGGTCAATCCCCTTGGTCGGGGCAAGGCGGGTTCAGCCGCGGCGGCGGTCCTCACGGGTGACGCGCCGCCCGACCGGGGCGATCACCGGCGGAGGCAGGACGGTGGCGTCCAGCTCGGCGATCCGAGCCTCGTACCGGGCGATGTGCCGCTCGGCGTCCTCCCGGTCGGTCGCCGGAAGTGAACCGCGCAGCCAACACAGACGGTTTCTTCGACTGGCCCCGGACCCGGCTCGGCGTCGAACCACAGCCCTCGGCTTTGCACGTCGACTCCGACCTCGTGACGAAGACGGCGTCCGCGTTCACGCTGACGCTCGGGATGTGCGACTGCGACTCCGCCGTCGGGCACGGCCCGGATCGGATGAGACCGGACGGGCCCGCGGCCGGCGACTACGTGGACTGGCTGCAGTCCCTGCCCGATCACGCGCGCTTCGCAAACCGGGTCACCGTGGTCCGCACCTGGAACCCCAACAGCACGATCGTCCCGGCCGGGGTCGACTGGGTCGGCGCCGGGGTCGTCCGGGTCGGCGCCGGGGCGCTCACCGCGCAGCTGCTCACCGACCTGCCCGAGGAGCGGCTGCTCGTCGTCGACTTCCGCCGGCCGCGTACTGACGGCTAGATCGTCTCGATCCCGGTGTGCCGCAAACGGTCGGCCAGCGCCGCGCCGATCTGGTCCGCTGTGGCATGGGGCGGGGCGAACAGGTAGCCGGACCCGTTCTGTCTCGGCACCCCGGTCAGCATGAGCGCGGCGGTCGAGATGATGTCCAACCAGACCTCTGCGGGAAGCGCGAGCTCACCGAGGGGCTCGAAGCGCGGAAGGTCCGGCTCGTCCTCGACAAGCTGGCCGTAGCTGATGGATAGGTCGCCATTCTCGGCCCACTCTGCGCTCATGTCCCCACCCTAGGGGGCACACCCGCGCTGTCTGCGTGTCCGGCGCTGAAACGCCGGCAACCCCGGGTTAGCCTGAGGGCTCGCACCGATATTCCAGGGGGAAACCAATGACCGAACGACCCAAACCTCTTGCCGGCATGTTCCTGCTCGCAGTCATGCTGTGGTTCATCGCGGGGCTCACCGGCCTCGTCGCCGCCGCCGCGGTCAGCCGGCCCGGGGGCGGCGGGGTGATCGTGTTCGTGACGGTGATCTTCAGCCTCACCGCGTTCATCCTCGGCGTGATCGCCGCGTGGCGGGCCGCGTCCGCGCTGGACTTCCTTGTCGCCTCCGTCCCGGAGCCGGCCGAACCCGAGGCGGTCACGCCGGTCCCGGCCGAGGTGAACGCACCACCGTCCACGGCCACCGCCGCCAACTAGCACCGCCCCGAGGGGGCGCCGTCCACGGCCACCGCCGCCAACTAGCACCGCCCCGAGGGGGCGCCGTCCAACCGGGCGGCGCCCTATCGCATGCCCGCAGTGGCCAGACCCGGACACTCGCAGAGCGCGGCAGCGCGACGTGGATCTCAACCCGCCCCGAGATGTTCGCGGGCAGCCGCGAGGGCGCCAGCCCGAGAATCGCGCGCCGCAGGCGTGCGGACCGAGGCCGGCAGCCCGGACCGGGCGAGCTGGAAGTTATCGGGGCTGGAAGTTGGATCGGGTCGAGCTGGGGCGGGGTATATAAAAGTCATGAGGGGCCTGGGGCGCTTCGCGCCCTTCGCCCTCGTCGTGTCCCTCTACGGATGACTGTACGAAAAGACTCAGTGCCTTCTCTGTCTCTGGACTCTGTTGCCGGGCTGGCCTTCTGCTCTCTGGGCTTTCACCGGATCGTGCTCCTGGTCGTGGTCCGACTTGCTGCGCGGGGCGTCGCGCTGCGCGCGGCGCCTGCGGCACCTGATCCCTGACTTCTGGCTCTCTCCTGTCCTGGGCCGGGGGCCGGTCCGCGCTGTGCGCGGCCGGCTTGCTCTGGGGACTCGCCTCCCTAGTTGTGGTCTGGGCCGTGCGGCGGGACGGCTGCTCTCTCTGACACTCCGACTCTCTGTGGCTCTCTGGCGGACCGGCGTCGCCTAAAAGTGCACTCTCTGCCTCTGCCTACCGCTGCGCCGGCTCTCCGTGGCTCCCTGACTCCCTGACTCCCTTGGAGGACACCGTGCTGAGGCGGGACATGACTCTGGTGCCGGGCTGACCGGTGTGCGGTGCGGGCTCCGGCACGGTTGGCGGACCGTGTGCGGGCGGCGGACCGTGGAACGCTGCGTGGGACTGGTCGGGGATCGTCTCGGGATGGCTGACTGCGAGGCCGGGATGCCGCACGATGGCGGGCCCGTGCCGGTGCGCGAGAAGACCTGGTCTCCGGGCCAACCTCCCGCGGGGTCCAGGCCGACCGTTGGCCGGGATCTCTTGCGGGGAACGGGTCGTGGTGCGGGGCGTGGGACGTATCGTCCGACAAATACACCGCCGGTCAGCCCCCGAGCCGGACACCGACAGTCGCCTCCCGGGAGAACAAGCCGACACCCCTCCACGCACCGTGACCACAGCGATCGTTTCAGCCGCGCAGCGATCCGGCCATCCCTTCCTTGACCACCAGCTCCGGCCGACGGGTAGCGACAGAAGGATCCCACCGACTAGGCACCGCTATTAGAAACGCGACTGACCGGGACTCGCAAAGGGATGACACCAGCAAAGTGGGGGAAGCGCGTGCGCGGCCCGCTGCACGGCTCTGGGGATCAGGCGGGGTCGGGGTTGGGGAAACCGCAAATGAAACCCCCCGGTGATCGCCGGTCCCGTGCACGCACTATGTGTCTGAGCGACTAACCGTGACCAACGAACATGCGACGGACCGAACAACGTGCCCAACAACGACATCAACATTTACAAGGAAGGCAACGACTGGAAGGCCAAGCGAAGCGATTCTTCGCGTGCCTCCATCGTCGCTCCGACCCAGCGTGAAGCCTACGACAAGGCCCGCGACCTCCTTTCGCGCAACGGCGGCGGGGAAATCTCGACACACGGCACGGACGGCAAGATCCGCGACAAGAACACCATCCGGCCGGCAAAGGACCCCCGCGGCCTTAAGGGCTAGAACCTCGGCTCGGGGTCCCTTCAACCTCAACGTTGAGGGGCTCCTTCGTTCTGCGGCAGGGTGTTCAACATCCCGACGTCTCGAGGCTCCAACCGCATTCCCCGCCCGGGTCCGCGCCGGTACGTTGGAGGACATGGAACCGACCGAGCTATCCCCCGAGGAACAGTCGTTCTGGGTCGCGCACTCCGGGGTCGACACGGATCCCGCGTTGGTGTCCGCGGCGCTCACGCACCAGGCGGCCCTCGCGGTGGCGTTCGTGGCGGAGGCGCTGGATCCCGTCCAGGCAGGGGAGCGGTTGGGTCTGGATCCCGCCGATGTGTTGGCCCGGCAAGACGAGCTGGGGCTGGCGGCGGTCGACACGGACCTCGGACGGCTGTACCCCGCTTGGCAGTTCACGGCAACTGGCCTGCTACCGCATCTAGCCGAGGCATACCGGGTAATCCCGGAGGGCCTGCACCCGCGGAGCGTCGCCGGGTTCTTCACGACCCCGCAGCCCGAGCTGGTGTCCGAGCCGGCCGGGAAGCCCACGACCCCGAGGGTGTGGCTGGAGGCGGGGCACTCGCCCGCCCCGGTGCTGAGGCTGGCAGCCCACCTCGGGGAGTCGATCTAGCACCAACAGGTCTCGGGGTCCGTCACGTCGGCCCCAAGGACTTTCGTGCTCCCCTCCTCGGCGCCGCGCCCGGTCAAGCCGCAGCGTGTGGAAGCCGTAGCGCGGGCCCCAGTCGGTGGATCGCGGGGCGGCATGACCTTTCCCGCCGCAGCAGTCGTCGTCCTCATCGCCAGCCCCGGCGACACCGCCGCTGAGCGGTCCGAGATCCAATAGGTGCTCACCATTGGAATGTGCGCCGAGGGGAACGCGAGGGCATCGTGCTGGTCCCGTGGCTCTACGAGCAGCATGCCGTCCCCACGCTGGGCAACTACGCGCAGGGGATCATCAACGCGCAGGCCGTAGACCGCGCCGACGTCGTAGTCGCGTTCTTTGACACGCGAGGCTCGGCACCGAGACCCCGGAAGCCGTCTGCGGCACCGCCGAGGAGATCCAGCCAGCCCACGCGGCGGGCAAGCCCGTCCACGTGTTCTTCTCCAACGAGGTGGTCACCCGGTAGTACGCCGACGCCGAGCAGCTGGGCAAGCTCAGGGCCTTCCCGACGGCGCTGCGCGACGAGGGCCTGCTGGGTTCGTACGATAACCCGGCCCATCTCGCCAACCAGGTTGCCGCCGCGATCGACTACGACGTCGCCGTCACCAACTGGGCCGGGACGCCAGCGATTGAGGAGCCGACCGGCACAGGGCTGAACGTTCGCCACGACCACACGTGCAAACCGAACGGCTTCGGCTCGAAGGGCAAAGCGATATATCGGACCGCTTCCAACCACCTGGTCGTAGGCAACGACGGGAAGGCACCCCGGAGAACGTCGCCGTCGAGGTTGAGAGCGTCGACTCCGTGTTCCGGTTCGACACGCCCGAACTTTTCGACCTGACCCGTGGTTCCGAGGTTGCCTTCCCGCTCACCGCCCTGCGCGGCGACAACGCCAAGGTCAGCCTCAGGTGGACCGAGGACGGCGCCGATCGCGAGTCTAGCCAGTTGGTGCGCATCAGCTAGCCGCGGGGTGGAGGTCTTCGCGTCCCTATGCTGAGCAGGCGGCTGGCCACTTGATTGTCGCCGACTCCGGACAGTGCCAGCATGGAGGCATGGACGAGATCCTGGAGTTCAGCGGAACCGTGGAGCGGGCCGGTGCGCTTCTGCGCCAGGTCCGTCTCGCCCGCGGGTGCAGCCTAGCCGAACTGGCCCGCCGCGCCGATGTGTCCGCAGCTTTCGCCGCCGCCTTCGAGGAGGGCCGCCACGACGGCAACTGGTCCGCCGCGCTGCGGCTGCTGGCCGCTTCCGGGATCAGTGTGAAGGCCTTCGAGACCCCCGACGACCGGACCGTCGTAGCCATCGACGTGCACGCCCACGTCCGCGAGTGGGCCGCCCGCCAGACGGGGCCGCTGCCCCCGTTCTCCTAACCGCCCGGCTTTTGCGTCCCCACCCTAGGCCCACTATCGATTGTTTGCAGCGGCGGGTCGGTCCACTCCGGACGGGAGTCGTGGGGGGCGCTTGCCGAAACTCACATGGAACAGAGGCGTTAACTAAGGTACACAGAACGGAGGCTTCGGCCAGCCAGCATTCCTAGGATGTACAAGTCGCAATGTCGCAGGTAGCGCAATATGGAAAGCTGAGTATGGTCAATATGCAACGTTGCACATTGTCCCAAGTCGGGCTTAGGCCGACCCGAAAAGCGCCGCCGGGGTCGCACATCGACGTGGAAATCTTCAATACCCAATATTGGACATGAGGCAGTGTCGAATATTGGACATTGGCTGATGTCCACTGTTGCGTATCGCGCAATGTCTAATGCACGACACAGGGCAATGTCGGACATGGCGGGCCGCCGGCCAGCCATATCGCATATTGCACATTGGATCCGCGCCGTAGGGACCGTCCGGCCGCAGCTCGACTGGGGTCGCTTCGCGGTCTACGCTCCGGCCATGACCTTACTCGGGCCGCCCGACGTCCGCATCGAAATGATCACCGAGCTATTGGCCGTCCATTGGAGCAAACACCCCGCCGAGCGGCTGGGGCAGCTCATGGAAAACCTCACCTACCGGGTGGGCGCGGAGACCCCGCTATGGCTGCTCGAGGACGACGAGGCGCTCGCCTTCCTGCAGCGCGACAGTGAGGGTGACGGTGAATGACGCGCCGCCCGCCGGCGTTCTGGCCGCGGGGGCATACCGCCTGCGGACCGCCACCGGTTCAGCCTACTTGCTCGAGCTTGCCACGGCCGGCAGCTTCCTGACGCGGCTTCCCGCCGAGTACGGCAGGACGGGACCCTGGGTACGCCTCGTGCCGTCGGACCTGCGCCGCGATGGAGAGCGGCTGCCAGTGCTCGAGATCCTGCAGCTCACCCGGGGTCAGGGCGCGGTATTTGTGCTCGATGTCCGCCTGGACGGAGTCGCCACGCTCCGCACGACCTCCCCGGTCCTCGAGCTGGTCCGTCTGGGTGACTAGGCCAGGACCGCCGGGAAGCGTTGCTCATCTGCATGCCTAGCTCGGCGGTGAGCCGGTCGGTGATCTTCTGCTGATTGATGCCCTCGGCCTGGAACCGCGGGCAGACCGCCTGGGTGACTGCCGCTGAGAGTGTCGGTATCCCAGAGTTCCCTCGGTCAGCTCCGGCCAATGTACGCGCATGGGCGGCGGATCGCCCGAGTCGTCAAAGCGGGGGCCAGCGTAGTTCGTCAGTGCGCCCTCGATGTAGCCCGCGGCGCCGGTGCGCACCATCTTCACGCCGTCCGGGTCGACCGCGTCGACGGCCAGCAGCTTGGTCGGATTCGTCACGAGTTCGCCCAAATTGTACAGGCCTTCCAGGTAGTACCGCGCGGCGCAGCAGAGGTATCGGGTTGGGCAGCGTGTCGCCGCCAAATTGGAGCGGACCGGACTGCATGGCGGGCCCGAAGCTTCCGCACCCGACCAGGGCGAGCGCCAGAACTATGACGGCGGGCGCTGCGGACCGTGTGGGCACGGCGGGTTTCCTCGGGTGGCGACGACTGCTGCCATTTCCACTCGGGCGGGGATCGGGTCAAAAGCACAGGCCGGACGCAGCGAAGGGGGCCTTGCGGCACCCCACGGCCGCCGGGCCCTTCTTCGTGCTGCAGGGTCCCATGACAAGCTCGCCTTCACGGTCTGCGGCGGCGGCCGGTGGCCGATGACTGGACGCCCGGCGCCGCCGTCCGAACCGGGTGCGGCGCGGCCCGGCATGGAAAACCGGTTGCTCCCCAAGAACGACCGGCTGGGACGAAGCCCTTAACCCCTCAGGGAGAGTGCCGGGCGCCGGTGCCGGCTCACCACTCGGCACCGTAGTGCGAGCGGAACGCCTGCACGGTGGTGTCTGGGTCGTCGAGGTGGTCCACGGGCCGGTCCTCCTCGTCCCACCACGTGGTCGGTGCGGTCATCCACAGTAGCAGCGACTCGTCCTGCACGCCGAGCGTGCCCGCGGCGGCCCGCAGATCACCGAGCACGGGCAGCGGGCCGGTGTCCCCGAGCTGGAAACGCGGGTAGCGCAGCCCCTCCGGGCGCTTGACGGCGAGCAGGTGCACCGGGGCGTCCGGGCCGCACTGGACGACGACCTCGTCGGCAGTGAGCAGCCCGAACTCCTTGTCGATCGCCGTCCAGGCCGCCTCAGTTATGTCGGCGCGGTGCTGCTCCTCGCTCGTTGGCATGGCATCCTCCTTCTTGGCGCAAGGATAAGCCGGGACTTCGAACCTCAGAAGGCTTCCCTGGGCCCTGGCCTTCTATCCGAGCCCGCAATCGACATGCAACTGAGTCCGCGGACGAGGCCTTTTGAGCATGTCGCGTCCATCACGGGCGCGCCAAGAATCGCTGCTAGCGGGCTCGCGGAAGCACCCGCGAGCAGATTTCGGCATAACCCTGCCTGCTCTATGGATTGAGCGACACACGCGCCCGGTTTGATCCGCGGAGTCCGGGCTACGGCGCAAGGCCCGGACAGGGGCGTGGCCATCATCGACCATCGGCCAGCTTATCCGCTTCACAACGGAGGATGTCGCGAATATTGAAGCCCTCATCAGGACACCGGGTCCAATACCGGCTAGTTATGAGCCAGGCAGCATTCAGGACCTGGTTGCGCGCTTGGCGGATTAGCGACCATGAGCGGCGGGACGCTCATGTGTACCCATGAGGGCCCGACGGCTGAGTCCGGCGAGCCTGCATGGTGGCGCTGTTACAACTTCACTTATTGGGCGGTTAGGTGGACCAGTTCGAATGGGTAGAGTGACTTTGCCCGCGAACAAGTCGCAGGCGCTTACGAAGGGAAACCATGTCTTACACCGTGCACACCGTCGCGGGCGCAAGTGCTGAAAACAGCACCGCCAGAGACGACTCGTACCAGGTAACGGATGCGGGCGTCCTGCGCCTGATTTCCCGCGTCGTCAATTCGAACAAGCTGATCGTGACTGAGGAGTTTTCGCCGCAGGCATGGCTCAAGGTGACTGGTACGCGCTTTGAGGGCAACCCCGAGGAGCTAGAAGGCAATACGGGGAAGTACAACAAGAAAACCGGCTTGCAAATCAGGGACTAGCTCCGCGTCGGTGACGGTCGAAAACTGCGCCGTTCTGACGGCGGCACACTTGTCGACCGTCACTGACACTCCGTCCCTCGGAGGCCCCCTCCACGGCACGCACTGGAGCGGGCCTCCGGTTGTTGGCGGCCCGGGTTCATCAGCCGCTAGTTCGCGGCCGCGACGACGATGCTGAACGGACAGGCGTCGCCGCCTCCTATCATGATCTTCGCCGTCCCCGTGCCGCCCGCGGTGAAATGGCGCAGGTTCGCCTTAACCGTCTGCCCAACCGTCAAGCCGGTCAGCGTGAAGCGAGCCAGGACAAGTCCGTGATACGGAGTCGGGCCCATAAGCACGAGCCGGAGCGACCCCCCGCTTACTGCCGCCGTTGAACCGGCATTGTTCAGACCCAGAGGTACGGATAGTGCGGCGGCGTTAGCGGCCTTAGAGGCGACGCCCCACGATTTGATCGTGAGGGACAGGTGCTAGCCGTCGTAACTGCGCACGACAGGATGATGCCCCACTGGCTGATGTTGGCTGCGATGCGCGCGTCCGTAACCGTCGAAACGGAGCCGGCCGAGTGGACGATCGTTGCCGTAGAGGTCGCATCGTTGACGGACACCTCCGTGTTTCGGTCGGAGCCGTTATGCCATGCGGGGATCGTGCCGCTCGCCTATACGGAGTAGACCGATCCATTCCAGAAGTCGATGTGCCAGGCGCCCGTCTCGCAGCGAATCCACTAAGCGCGGGAACGGGCTTGCTTACCAGGAATGAGTGGGCGCCTAAGGACCCTCAGCTACCGTGAGCCGCGTCAACCGGATCCGCGGCGTCGGCCGATTCAGACTCTTTATCGTCGGAGCGAAGAATGTCCACCTCGAACTCTGGAGTCGCTCTCGGGATTTCGACGGCGCTAGCAAACAGGCCCGCAGCTACCCGAAGACTCACGGCTGCGGCATCGTAAGCAATGTGGGGGACGACCGAGTTACTGACAAGATCTGTAAGCTCCTCGTCAGACATTTCGACGAATCGTTCCGCATCCTCTGCGATGACCGATGCATTGCTCATGGCCGCAAGCAGGAGACCATCGTGCTGTACCGTCAGCCGAGCGAGAATAGCAGGCTGCCCGTCTTCCGACACGAACATGCCAATACGCAACTCCAGACTGTCTTCCTCATCGAAATTGCGTTCGGTATGCAATTGATGGATGGCGAAGCCGTCGGTGCGAAGCATGTTCGGCAGATTATCGGCATCCCTCTTAGGCATTGGCCCGCTGGAACGTCTGGCGCAGCTGAGTCCAGCTCCGTGATTCTGGAGCACGGGCTGTTGTATGCCAGACTTCTGCAGCCTGCGCCGCGATGGCCTGCTCTCGCCGCTGCTTGGCCCAGGCGGCCCCGTTCTCAACTGCGAGCTCGATGTGAACGTTTAGAGCCATGGCGTACGTAATAAGGAAATCGAGCGTGGGCGACTCTTCCCGCGACTCGATTGCCAACACTTCTTCAGGGGAAACATCGAGCTTTTCGGCAAAAGCCTCGAGGGGAAGCACCGAGCGACGTTCGCATAGTGCATCGAGAACGCTCTCGAAGTTATGGACCATGCTGCTCGCCAGCATCGACTGCGTGCTCGGGTTGCTCGCTCGAAATGGATTCGTTGCCGATTGCATCTGCACTCCTCTCGCCATATTCGTCACCTTACTGCCCATATCCCCATGTGTAACCATTGCGTGCCCCCTCATCGTGACGCTGCGCTGCCACAATGATGCTCCTTTGTTGAGTTCCCGCCGGGTCCCCGGCCGAGGGCTTCCTGGCGAAATGCAGCGCCAGAATCATTCCATGCGGTCGATCGGGTTCTGTGAAGTAGAGGCGCAGCAAGTGCCGCTTCGCTACATCCTTGGCAGTGGCATTCACTTGCACTCGCATCTCTAGAAGAATCGGTGGGCGCGTTCGCAACTCCCCCACTTCTTCCGAGGGACCGAACTTTAGCTTGCCTGCCATGGCCTTCTCCCACATGACGGCGAAACGCGCCCGTGCGAAGTCCCGCTGGACCTCGGATTTGATGCCTTCAAAAACGCGGTCAGACTCGTACGACACCGGGCACCCTCCGTTGGCGGGAAGCCGGCACTTATGCCACCAACCCCCGCTGGACGTCGCACGGTCACCTACGCGATGGGGATCGCGTGCGCGGGCAACAGCCGAGGGCAGTGGAATGCCGTTCACGAATCCCCCTAATTCGGTGACTAGTGGATCGAAACCACTTGATCGTTACTTAATATCACGAAGTCATCGCATAATTCCAATCGTTATTCAGTCCTCAGACGGCAAACAGGCCGCCCAATCGCCCTCCGTCACTTGTCAGCGGAACAGGTGCCGCAGCTCTGGCTAGGGCGTTCACCAATCGTGTGTGCTCCGCGTGTGCAACCGTTCGGCGAGAATGAGGTTCCACTACTCTGAATTGGGTAAGCGGAAGATCCGAGTAGGGGGAATTATGGCGACACACAAATGCGGATGGTGCGGGACGAACACACACATGTCGCCATTTGGACCTGGAGCAATCACCCAGATTCGTCACGGCGCGTACCGCATTGAGTCGGCCATGGCATGTGATCAATGCAAACGGCTCTCGATCGCCGGCTTAATTTCCTCGGAAAGGCCGACGGGCACCGAGCCGGTGTACATGATTCCATTTTGGTCCTCGAACGACCCGTCTGCGTGGGCTCCTCTGCACGTTGAAGGCCAAGAGTTCGTCGATGTTCCCGCCCATGTGGCCAACGCCGCCAGCGAAGCCTACAAATCGCACAGCATCGAGAACTACATGTCGGCCATCCTCATGGCGCGAACCGTCGTCGAGGCAGCGGCGAAGGAGACAGGCGTCATTTCAGGGAGTCTATTCAACAAGATCGATGAGCTGGAAAAAAAGTCTTTGATCCGTCCTGACACGAAGGAGGCCGCTCACGCAATCCGGCAATTCGGCAACGATATGGCTCACGGCGACATTGCCATCGCTGTCGATGCCGAGGATTCCACCGAGGTCCTTACTTTCATGAGTGAAATTCTCTATGAGCTATTCCAGGGACCAGCCCGAATTTCTGGACTCAAGGCTCGGGCGGCAGCACGAAAGCAAGCACCCTGACCCGCGGCTAACTTCATTCCTCGAGTGATTCGAAACGAGCTGGGAAGACGTTGCACAATCGTATGAGGCGTGCCCCATCGCGTCAGTAGGTTCGCACGAGGTGCTGAGGCACGAGGTCGGCTCTCCGGGGCCGTGGGGTGTTCGAATTGGGGAGCGCGGACCCAGAATTGCATTCCGGGGCCGCCCTCTACTTCCCGGGCGTGCGGGTTCACACTTCCGGCGGAAGGGGGAGCCGTCCCCGCTTCCCCACAGCCGACTATGCGAGGTGGCAAACGGCGCTGACTAGGCGTTCGGCTATGATTCGAGTCATGGCGAGAATCTCAGTCCCCTCCACGGTCTTGGACCACGAAACTACCGACGCGCCCGGCGAAGATTGCCCTCAGTGCGGCCACGCGGCCGAGGGTATTGAGGTCGCCGCATGGGTGAACGAGCGGCGGGCAAAGTCCGGCCAGGAGCCGGCCCCGACGCCGTGCAGCTCTGCCCGCGACATGGGATTTGGTGACGTCGACGCATGCGAATGCGTCAACGCGGCCCACGCGAAGCGCGTTGTCCGCAGGTACCGGCATTCCTAGAGCAGCTGACCGGACATCGCAGTTTTAGACGTCGATACCGTCTGGAACATCATGGTAAATGATGCCGAGTTTGCGGCTGTTGCGACCCGCGGCTTTAGGGACGGAAAACCATCCGCTGGCACCGGGACGGGATCTGGCGAGTGAATGCTTGTTCGCACGCGGTATGCGACACTACGAGTCAGGGCCCGCTGACACATGCTTCTGCCTAGCTCACGGCGAGACGGCGTTGGCGCGGACCAACATCTAAGGCGCGCGGTCACAGCGCATCTGTCGCGTTTGTGTCGCTTCCAGCGTCTGGGAAGGGAAAAGTCCTTGCATTTGGAGCCCCCTACCGGATTCGAACCGGTGACCCCCTGTTTACAAGACAGGTGCTCTGGCCAACTGAGCTAAGGAGGCGCGCTGGAGCCGCGGTGCGGCCAGCATGAACAAGATTAGCCCACCCGCCGCCCGGCCCCGAAAACGCGGACGGCGTCCCCCGGCCGCCCGTCGGGGCACCGGAGGACGCCGAGGAGGGTCCGGGGAACCGCTACGCGGCGTCGATCAGGCCCTGGGCCCAGCCGGCGAAGTCGGGATCGGTCTCCGGGTTCCAGACCTCGCCCTGGACCCACACGCTCGGGGTGCCGGGGATCTGGTCGCGGCGCGCGGACTCCTGCGTGAACTTCGCGAAGGGGCGGAAGGTGCCGTCCTCGATGCACGACCCGACGTCGGCGCCGTTGTCGCTCGCCAGCTGGGCCAGCTCGTCGTTGCTCATCTCGCCCTGGGCGTGGTGGGCGAAGACCGCCTGGGTGAAGGGCAGGTACGACGCCGGGGCGGCGTCGGCGACGCACGCCAGGGCGTTCGCCCCGCGGGAGGAGTAGTTGGTCGGCGAGGAGCGGTCCAGGTAGGCGACGTTGCGGTACTCCACCGTCGCGTCGCCGGCGGCCAGCCACGTCTTGAGCTGGTCGGCGTACGCGGTCTCGAACTCCGCGCAGTGCACGCAGTTCACGTCGACGTAGACCACGATCTGCGCGGGTTCCCCGGCCGGCGCCTTGGCGACGCCGCGCGGCTCCGGCGGGGCCGTCGTCGTCGGCGCCGGGCCCAGCGAGGCCACGTCGACGGTCGCGCCGCCGGTCCCGCCCAGCTCGGTGTCCGAGACCAGCACGATGCCGCCGTCGGCGTTGCCGCCCCGCGGCGCCGGTCCGGCGTCGGGCACATCGTTGTTGCTGTTCTGGAAGACGATCGCGGCGATGATGCCGATGATGGCGACGACGGCCACGACCACGCCCAGCTTGATGAACAGCGACTTGCGCTTCGCGGCCGCGGCGCGCTGCTCCTGCAGCTTCCGGGCCTGCTCGCGGGCGTCCGCGCTGCGCTCGGCCTTGCTCGGGCGTGGGGTGTTCGCTGCCATGGGGAGATGATCCTTCTCTGTTGCGTGCCGCTGTCCTGCCTGAGGCCAGTTTAGTGCACCCCACCGGCCTGTTTTCCGGGTTCTGGGTGCACGGGCGGGCCGCCCTTGACTTAGGCTCGAAGGTAAGAGGCAAGACCCCCCGATCTAGGAGACTCCCCGTGCCAACGGCCCAGGACGCCGCCCGCTCCACCTCCGCGCCGACCGGTGGCTACGACTTCGTCGTCGTCGCCAACCGCCTTCCCGTGGACCGCGTCACCGACGCCGACGGCAACGCGAGCTGGAACCGCTCCCCCGGCGGTCTGGTCACGGCGCTGGCCCCCGTCATGGCCCGCGCCGAGGGCGCGTGGGTGGGATGGCACGGCGCGCCCGACGAGTCGCTGGAGGCCTTCGACGACGGCGGCATGCGACTGGTTCCCGTCGGGCTCTCCGCGGAGGACGTGGAACTGTACTACGAGGGCTTCTCCAACTCCACGCTCTGGCCGCTGTACCACGACGTGATCGTCGCGCCGGAGTTCCACCGCACCTGGTGGGACCGCTACCAGGAGATCAACCGCCGCTTCGCGGAGGCGACGGCCGCGGTCGCGGACCACGGGGCGACCGTCTGGGTGCAGGACTACCAGCTGCAGCTGGTCCCGCAGATGCTGCGCGCGTCCAGGCCGGACCTGAAGATCGGGTTCTTCAACCACATCCCGTTCCCCCCGCTGGAGATCTTCGCCCAGCTGCCGTGGCGCCGCCGCGTCCTGCTCGGGCTGCTCGGCGCCGACCTGGTCGGCTTCCAGCGCCAGAGCGACGCCAACAACTTCCTGCGCTGCGTGCGCCGCTACCTCGGCTACACCGTCAAGGCCCAGCACATCCACGTGCAGGACGACGACGGCCAGCCGATCCGCACCGCACGCGCCGAGGCCCACCCGATCTCGATCGACTCCGCGCAGATCACGGAGCTTGCCCGGGACCCCGAGGTCCGCGCCCGCGCCGCGGAGATCCGCTCGGAACTCGGCGACCCCGAGACGGTGCTGCTGGGCGTGGACCGCCTCGACTACACCAAGGGAATCCGCCACCGCATCAAGGCGTTCGGCGAGCTCCTGGCCGACGGCGACCTGCACGTGGGGCAGGCGACGCTGGTCCAGGTCGCCAGCCCCAGCCGCGAGCGCGTGGAGCACTACATCGCCCTGCGCGAGGAGGTCGAGCGCACGGTCGGTGCCATCAACGGCGAGTACGACACGATGAGCCACACGGCCGTGCGCTACCTGCACCACAGCTACCCGATCCGCGAGATGGTGGCCCTCTATCTCGCCGCCGACGTGATGCTCGTGACGGCGCTGCGTGACGGCATGAACCTGGTCGCCAAGGAGTTCATCGCCGCCCACGCCGACAACCGGGGGGTGCTGGTGCTCAGCGAGTTCGCCGGCGCCGCCGACCAGCTGCGCCACGCCCTGCTGGTGAACCCGCACGACATCGACCAGCTCAAGGGGGCGATCATGGAGGCCGTGCGCATGCCCGGCACCGAATCGGCCCGCAGGATGCGCATCATGCGCCGCCAGATCGTCGCCAACGACGTCAACCGGTGGTCGCGGACGTTCCTGGAGTCCCTCGAGGGAACGAAGGCCTAGCCGTGGACGGTCTGGACCGCGATCTCCGCGCCGCCATCGAACGCCTCGGCGACGTTTCCCGGCTCCTCGTCGCCCTCGACTTCGACGGCACCATGGCGCCGTTCGTCGACCGCCCCGAGGACGCGCGCCCGCTCCCCGCGTCGGCGCGCCTGCTGGCGGAGCTGACGGAGTTGCCGGGCACCGCGACGGCGTTGCTGTCCGGGCGCCACCTGGACGGCCTGCGCGCCGCCGCGTCGCCGGGTCCCGGCGTGCTGCTCGTGGGCAGCCACGGCGCCGAGCGCTGGGCGCCCGAGCGCTACGCAGCGGACACCGACGACCTCGCCCTCGACGCGCGGCAGGCCGGGCTGCTCACGGAGGTCCGCTCGCGCCTGGCCCGGGTGGCCGGCGCGGCGCGGGGTGCCCTGCTGGAGGACAAGCCGGCCGGCGTCGTGCTCCACGTGCGCCAGTCCGACCCGGACACCGGCGCCGCCGCCCTCGCCGCGGGGCGCGCCGCGCTCGAGGACCTCGACGGGGTCCGGCTCTCCGATGGCAAGGCCGTGCTCGAATCCTCGGTGGTGCGCGCGGACAAGGGCGCGGGGCTGGAGTGGCTGCGCGGCGTCGTCGGCGCCGACGCCGTGCTCTTCGTCGGCGACGACGTGACGGACGAGCATGCCTTCGCGGTCCTCCGCCCGGGCGACGTCGGGGTGAAGGTCGGAACCGGGGCGACGGCGGCCCGGTTCCGCATCGACGGCACCGGGGACCTCCCGGCCCTTCTGCGGGCCGTCCTCGATGTGAGATGATTGTGAGACCATTCACAACGGATCGTCGGGCACGTACCTGCCCGTGAAGGGATTGATCACTCATGGCAACCGTCACCTTTGACAATGCAACCAGGCTGTACCCGGGCACGCAGAAGCCCGCCGTCGACAAGCTGAACCTCGAGATCGCGGACGGAGAATTCCTGGTCCTCGTCGGCCCCTCCGGCTGCGGCAAGTCCACCTCCCTGCGCATGCTCGCCGGGCTCGAGGACGTAAACTCCGGCCGGATCCTCATCGGCGACCGCGACGTCACCGACGTCCCGCCGAAGGACCGCGACATCGCGATGGTTTTCCAGAACTACGCGCTGTACCCGCACATGACCGTCGCCGACAACATGGGCTTCGCCCTGAAGATCGCCGGCGTCGACAAGGAGGAGCGCGCCCGCCGCGTCCTGGAGGCGGCCAAGCTCCTGGACCTCGAGGACTACCTCGACCGCAAGCCGAAGGCGCTCTCCGGCGGCCAGCGCCAGCGTGTCGCCATGGGCCGCGCGATCGTGCGCAGCCCGCGCGTGTTCCTCATGGACGAGCCGCTGTCCAACCTGGACGCCAAGCTGCGCGTGCAGACCCGCACCCAGATCGCGTCGCTGACCCGGCGCCTGGGCGTCACCACCGTGTACGTGACCCACGACCAGGTCGAGGCCATGACCATGGGCGACCGCGTGGCGGTGCTCAAGGACGGGCTGCTCCAGCAGGTGGACACCCCGCGCAACCTCTACGACCGTCCCGCCAACGTGTTCGTCGCCGGCTTCATCGGCTCCCCCGCCATGAACCTGCTCGAGCTGCCGACGGTCCCGGGCGGCGTGCAGTTCGGCGACGCCCTCTACCCGGTGGACGCGGACACGGTGGCCGGCGCGCACGGCCGCACCGTCACGGTGGGCGTCCGGCCCGAGGACCTGGAGCTCTCGCCGGCCGGGCAGGGCCTGGCCGTCGAGGTCGACGTCGTCGAGGAGCTCGGCGCCGACGCGTACGTCTACGGACACGCCACGCTGGACGGCACGGAGCACGACATGGTGGTCCGCGTGGACGGGCGCAAGCCGCCGTTCAAGGGCGAGACGATCTACGTGCGCCCGATGTCCGGCCACGTGCACCTCTTCGACGTGCAGACGGGCCTGCGCCTGGGCGAGCCGGTCCCGGCCGGGACGCCCGAGGCGACGCTGGCCGACCTGGAGGCCCTGGCCGAGCAGGAGCAGGCCGCGGCCGAGTAGGGCCGCGACCCGCACGACATGCGAGCAGGCCACCGGCCGGCTCCCGCCACCGACGACGACGGCGGCCGGGTCTCCCCGCGCGGGAGGCCCGGCCGCCGTCGCCGTCCGCAGACCACCCAGGCCCGACGAGCGAGGACGAGTTGATGCGCCACGACGCCAACTGGCACGACGAACCGACCGACTACAACCAGCACGGCAAGCTCCCCCGCGAGCGCGTCGTCGAGGATCACGGCGCGGGCCTGTCCGGGTCGCTGAACATCACGTCGTCGACGGCCGATCCCGCGCTCCTGGACCTGCCCTGGCAGATCCGGCTCGAGGACTGGCCCTCGCGGTACCTGGCGGCGCTCCCCCGCGGCATCTCGCGCCACGTCGTCCGCTTCGCCCGGCTCGGCGGTGCCGTGATCGCCGTGAAGGAGACCGGCGAGCACGTGGCCCGGCACGAGTACCACATGCTGCGCAAGCTGCGCCGGCTCGACGTCCCCTGCGTGGAGCCCGTCGCCGTCATCGCCGCCCGCAGCACCCCCTCGGGCGAGGAGTTGGACTGCGCGCTCGTGACGCGGCACCTCAAGTACTCGCTGCCCTACCGCGCGCTGTTCTCCCAGAAGCTGCGGCGCGACACGCTGACCCGCCTCATCGACGCCCAGGCGCTCCTGCTGGTCCGGCTGCACCTCGTCGGGTTCTACTGGGGGGACGTCTCCCTGTCCAACACGCTGTTCCGCCGCGACGCGGAGGCCTTCGCCGCCTACCTCGTGGACGCGGAGACCGGCGAGCTGTACCCGGAGCTGTCCAACGGGCAGCGCGAGTACGACCTCGAGATCGCGCGGGTGAACATCGCCGGGGAGCTCATGGACCTGATGGAGGCGGGGCTGATCGAGGACACGGTCGACCCGCTCGCCACCAGCGAGCAGATCATGGACAGCTACCGCGGCCTGTGGGCGGAGCTCACGCGCAAGGACGAGTTCGACACGGGCGAGCGCTGGAGGGTCGACGAGCGCATCCGCCGCCTCAACGAGCTCGGCTTCGACGTGGACGAGATCGGGCTGCGGACCACCTCCGACGGACGGCACCTGGAGATCCAGCCGAAGGTCGTCGACGCCGGCCACCACCAGCGCCGGCTGATGCGCCTGACCGGGCTCGACGTCGAGGAGCGCCAGGCCCGCCGCCTGCTCAACGACATCGACGCGTTCCGCGCGGCGCGCCACCCGGACATGGACGAGGAGCTCGCCGCGGCGCTCTGGGTCCAGGACGTCTTCACGCCCATCACCCGCTCGATCCCCAAGGAGCTGCACGGGAAGCTGGAGCCCGCGCAGATCGTCCACGAGGTGCTGGAGCACCGCTGGTACATCTCCGAGCGGCGCGGGTCCAACGTCCCCATGAAGGAGACGGTCGCCTCCTACGTCCAGGACATCCTGCGCCACCGCCGGGACGAGGCCGCCATCATGCTCAACCCGCCGACCGGCGTGCTCGAGGCCGTGGACCAGCCGGAGTCCAGGGAACGCTGACCCGGGCCCGGTTCCCCGGCCGGCGGTCCCCCGACCCGCGGCACGACGGCGCCGCGGCCCTCCGCGGTGGGGCCGGGGTGGCCGCGCGGACGGCTACGGGGAAGGCGCCGCGGCGGCCGGCGGGGTGACGCCGGGCAGCAGCCACAGCGCGGCCGCCGGGCCCTCGCCCTCCAGCACGACGACGCCGCGGCCCTCGGCGGTAGCGGTCGCCCCCGAGAAGGTCGCCGCGATGCGCCCCGACGACCACAGGGGCTCCGGGTGCGCGGCGCCGACGAGCGCCGCCGGGAACTCGACGCCGCTGAACGCGGCCCTCGAGGCGGCCACGAGCACCGACCCCTCGGCGTGCTCGCGGACGAACACGATCGCGTCGCCCTCGGCGTGGAGCCAGCGGATGCCGCCGCCGACGAGTGCGGGGTGCGTGCGGCGCAGGTCCGCGAGCTCCGCGTACAGCGGCCGCAGGTCCTCCAGGATCCGGTCCGGATCGTCCCAGGGCATGGGCGTGCGCGAGTCCTCGCCGTTGAACCCCTGGAGCCCGAATTCGTCGCCCATGAACACCATGGGGATGCCCGGCAGGGTGAACTGGAGCGCCACGCCGACCCGCTGCCCGCCGGCGATGACGGCGGAGGCGGCGCGCGCGGTGTCGTGCGTGTCGATCGCGTTCATGTTGGCCAGGCGCACGGGCCAGGGGAAGGGCGCCGCGAAGTCCAGGTGCGTGGCCAGGAAGTCCTCGGCCTCGATGCGGTCCGGGCCGCGCTGCGGCACGCCGAAGTAGTCCGGCCAGGCCTGCTTCGGCACGCCGCCGCCGTCCGCGACCGGCCCGGCCGCGACCGGCCCGGGCGCCAGCTCGGGGTGCACGTCCGGGTGGTGCTCTGCGGTGGCGTCCAGGTCCAGGTCCACGCCGGGAGCGCTGTCGCGGGCCAGCCACTGCCACAGCGGGCGCGTGAAGTTGGTGTAGGTCATGGCGCCCTGCCACGTGTCCCCCTGGAAGTCGGGGGCGGCGTCGGAGGTGGACTCGGCCAGCAGCATGGTGTCCGGGTTGATGCGCCGCATCGCCTCGCGGATCAGCGAGGCGACCTCGTGGTTGAGGTCGTCGGCGCCCATCCGGCCGGTCATGTTGCCGACGTCGATGCGCCAGCCGTCCAGGTTGAACGGGGGCTTGAGCCACCGCGCCACCATGGAGTCGTCGTCGAGGATGAACCGGCGGCGCAGGCCCTCGGAGTTCCAGTTGAACTTCGGCAGCGACGGGACGCCGAGCCAGGCGACGTAGCGGGTGTTGTCCTCGGAGAAGTAGTAGTACTCGGACTCCGGGGCCGACGGGTTCCCGTAGGACCTGCGGAACCACTCGTGGGCGTCGCCGGAGTGGTTCGTGGTCAGGTCCCCGATGACCTTCAGGCCGCGCGCGTGGATGTCCGCGATCAGGGCCACGAAGGCCTCGTCGCCGCCCAGCAGGGGGTCGACGCCGGAGAAGTCGGAGGCGTCGTAGCGGTGGTTCGACCGAGCGGGGAACATCGGCGTCAGGTAGACGACCGTCGCGCCGAGGGCCTGGATGTGGTCCAGCTTGGACCGCACGCCGTCGAGGTCCCCGCCGAAGAACTGGTACGGCGTCTCGGGCCCGCGGCCGATGACCTCCGTGCGGTCCCAGTCGCAGGCGATCGCCCACTCCGGCAGCTCCCGCCGGTCGGCGGCCTCCGAGCGGGCGAAGCGGTCCGGGAAGATCTGGTACATCACGGAGTCGTTCACCCAGGCCGGCGGGGCCTCGAACGCGCAGATCCGGAAGTCCCGGGCGTCGGGCACGTCGCGCGTGGACAGCCCCTCGGCGTTGATCCAGTGCGGGCGGCCGTCCGCGCGGACCAGCCAACGGTAGTTCTGCACGGGGTTCACGATGCTCAGGTCGGCCCCCCACCAGGACCAGCCGTCGGCCGTCCCCAGGTGCGCCGCGGCGTCGTAGTGGGGTTCGGCGTCCCGGACGCTGCGCAGCCAGACCCCCTCGACCTCGCCGAAGGACTCGGGAACGCGGATCCTGACGGGGACCCGGTCCCCCAGGTGGGGCGCCGGTCCGCCGATGTGCAGGGCCGAACCGTCGTGGTGGGGGTGAGCAATCATGCTGCTATCGTCTCCTGATCCGGCGCCGCGGTGGGCCCGGCGCGCCGCGGGTGGACCGGCCGGGGTCAGCCCTTGACACCGCCGGCGGTCAGCCCGCTGGCGATGTAGCGCTGCAGGAAGAGGAACAGCGCCATGACGGGCACGGCCGCGAGGACGGCGCCCGCGGCGAACACTCCCCAGTTCTCCGAGCGCTGCTGGGCCACGTAGGAGTAGAGCCCGACGGCGAGCGTCTGCGACTCCGGGTCCGTCAGCACCACGGACGCGATGACGAACTCGCTGGAGATGCCGATGAAGGCCAGCAACCCCACGACGGCGAGGATCGGGGTGACCAGGGGCAGGATGATCTTGAAGAACACCTGCACGTGGCTCGCGCCGTCGATCCGCGCGGACTCGTCGAGCGACTGCGGGACCGTGTTGAAGAACCCGTACATGAGGTACGTGTTCACGCCCAGCGCGCCGCCGAGGTAGACCATGATGAGG
The DNA here is from genome assembly GCF_041877255.1 of Arthrobacter halodurans. Lineage (NCBI taxonomy): Bacteria > Bacillati > Actinomycetota > Actinomycetes > Micrococcales > Micrococcaceae > Arthrobacter > Arthrobacter halodurans. The sequence continues at coordinate 8,918 of NZ_JBHDLJ010000013.1, read as the reverse complement.
CCCAGCGAGCTGCCCAGGCCGATGGCGGGGATGATGCCCCCGAGGTAGTTCAGCAGCAGGAAGATCGCGACGACGGTCAGCAGCTGCGGGAACATCTGCAGGAGCAGCAGCGTCAGCAGCCCGCCGCGGCGGCCCCGGAAGCGCATGCGGCTGAACGAGTACGCGGCCAGGGCGCCGAGGAACACCGTCAGCGCGGACGTGACCACGGCGATGACCATGGTGTTGACGAACCAGCGGCCGAACGGGCGCTCCTCGTTGGCGAAGAGTTCCTGGAAGTTGCCGAAGTCGACGACGCTGAACAGCGCGTTGGATGCGGCCATCGTGCCGCTGGAGTTCAGCGCCGCGGAAAGGACATAGAGCAGCGGGAAGACGGAGAACACCGTGGCGAGGACGGCCACCGCGTGGCGCCATCCCTTCTCGCGGAACCAGCGTCCGAGCGGCATGCTGACGTCGCCGCGCTTGTTGGTGCGCCGCACGGGTGCGGTGGGCTGCGGGGCGGGGGCTAACCGGGTCGTCATCAGTTGATCTCCTCCAGGGCCTTCGTCTTGTTGAAGCTGATGGCGGACACGGTGGCCACGATGATGAAGATGATGATCGCGAGCGCGCTGGCCAGCCCGTAGTCGCGCCCGGTTCCGGCGCCGAAGGCCACCTTGTAGACCATCGTGATCATGATGTCGGTCGCGCCGACGTCGAACGTGGTGTCGGGGAAGCGCGGCCCGCCGCCCGTGAGCATGTAGATCACGTTGAAGTTGTTGAAGTTGAACGCGAACGAGGAGATCAGCAGCGGCGCCAGGGACACCAGCAGCAGCGGCAGCTTGATGGCCCGGAAGATCGTCCAGGCCCCGGCCCCGTCCATGCGGGCGGCCTCGTCGACCTCCTCCGGGAGGGACTGCAGCGCGCCGGTGCAGACCAGGAACATGTAGGGGTAGCCCAGCCACAGGTTCACCAGCAGGACGGAGAACTTGGCCAGCCACGGATCCGTGAGCCAGGGGATGTCCGCGCCGCCGAGCAGCGCGTTGTTGATGAAGCCGAACTCGGGGTTCAGCAGGCCAGACCACACCAGGCCGGACAGGAAGGCCGGGAACGCGTAGGGCAGGATCATCAGGATCCGGTAGATCTTCTTGCCGCGCAGGTCCGCCCGGTTGAACGCGATGGCCAGGAACAGGCCCAGCGCGAACGTGGACGCCACGGACAGCAGGGCGAACGCGAAGGTCCACGCCACGACCTGCAGCAGGGGGCCCTGGAGGTTGGGGTCGGTGAAGGCCCGCTCGAAGTTCTGGAAGCCCACGTTAATCTTCCAGCCGGTGGAGAGCGTGGACCCGTCGGCCGCGGCGAAGCTGCCCTCGCCGCTGTCCGTGTAGACGACGCCGGTGATGGTGTCCGTGAACGTGTCGGCCGCGGCGTCGTAGCTGAGCTTGGGCTTGTAGACGAAGGCGCTGGAGCCGTCCGCCGTCCGCAGCGACCCGTCCTCCACGTTCTCCGAGAGCGGGACCGCGAGCCCGCCGATGGAGGCCTGGTTCTGCAGCAGGTCCGCGAACTCGAGGGTGCGGTAGCCCTCGACGCCGGTCGCCGCGCCCGTGGGTCCGGTGGCCGTGGCCGTGGCGTCCTGCAGCGGCTGGTCGGCGCCGCCGAGCTGGACGCGCCCCGAGGGGTCCGTGACCAGCAGGAAGAACTCGCCGTCGCGTTCCAGGACGGACGTGGAGTACTGCGGGGAGTCCGGGACGCGCTCCTGGGCCGAGAGCTGGATGGACTCGATCGCGTCCTGCTTCGTGGAGTTGTGCCCGTCGCCGTAGTTGGTGAAGGCGATGTAGGTGCTGAAGACCATGACGAAGACCTGGAAGACCAGCAGGAAGAAGACCCCGGGGGCCAGGTACTTGGCCGGCAGCCCGTCCTTGCGCAGGTAGATCCAGTTGATCGCCAGGGTCACCACGAGGCTGATCCCGAAGACCAGCCACTCCTCGGTGGCCACCAGCTGGAACATCACGAAGACGGCGATGGCGTCCACGAAGCCCAGCAGCAGGATCTTGGCCAGCAGGCCGAGCATGGAGTCGGGGGTGCGCGGCGCGCGGCCGGGGGCGCGGTCCTCCCCTTCGGTGGGTGGTCTGCGGACCGTTGTCGCTGTTCCGGTGCCTGCCATGTGTCCTTGAGCTTTCGTCGTGCGGAGCGGAACCCGTGGTGTCCGTCCGCGGCGTGCGGCGGGGCCGGGACGTTGTCGCCGGCGGGAGGCCGGGACATGGTCACCGGCGGGGCCGGGACATGGTCACCGGCGGGAGGGTGCGGACCGGCGGCTCGCGCCGCCGGTCCGCACCCGGGTGCTCGGGGCCCGGTTAGGCCTTGATCTTCTTCTCGATGTTGGCTGCCATCTTCTTCCAGGCGGCCGCTGGATCCGCTTCCTTGCCCTTGATGAGGTTCAGCTGGGTGCCTCCCCAGTCGGCCCAGACGGCGTCCATGGCGGGAACGGCCGGCATCGGGACGCCGGCGGCGCCGATCTCGCCGAAGGCCTTGACGACCTCGTCGGTCGCAGCCTTGTCGAAGGAGGCGGTCAGCGCCGGCGGGCGTCCGCCGACCTTGAACAGCGCGTCCTGGGCATCCTCGAGGCTGAGGTAGTTGACGACGAACTCCGTCGCGGCGAGCGTGTTCTTGCTCTTCGCGGAGATGAAGAAGCCGTTGACGCCGATGAACGGCTGCGCGTCCCCCTCGGCGGCCTTCGGCAGCGGGTCGACGGCGAACTTGATGCCCTTTTCGGCGACGGCGGGAACGTTCCAGGGGCCCGTGAGGTAGTACGGGGACTCGCCGGCCAGGAACTTCTCCTTGGCAATGTCGCCCGTGATGTTCGAGTTGAAGATCTTCTCGCCCTTGTCGCCCCAATCGGCGAGCTTCTGCGCGAACTTCAGCCCGCCGTCGCTGGCGAGCGTCAGCTGGGAGGGGTCGTAGGAACCGTCAGGCCTCTGCTCGAACACCGGGGCGCCGAAGGAGGTCTGCAGCGGGTAGAGGTGGTACGGGTCGCCCTGCTTCGGGTCGAGGCCCACCAGGAAGGCGTACTTCGCCTTACCGTCCGCGACCGCCTTCTGGCCGGCGGCGACGACCTCGTCGAAGGTCTCGTTCGGCTCGGCGACCAGCGCGGTGTTGCGCAGCAGCGCGATGTTCTCGATGGCGTACGGCAGCCCGTAGACCTGCCCGTCGTAGGTCATGGCCTGAACGGAGGCCTCCGCGAAGAGGGAGGCTTTGTCGCCGAGCTGCATCGGGGCGACGACGCCGTTCTGGACCATCTTGCCCAGCCAGTCGTGCGGTCCGACGAGCATGTCCGGGCCCTTGCCCGTAGGCGCCTGGGTAATGAAGTCGTCGCGGACGGCGGCGAAGTCCTTGACGACCAGCTTGACCTCGATGCCCTTGTCTTCCTTGAACTTGGCGGCGATGGACTTCAACGCCGGGGCGCGCTCGGCGTCGACCCACAGCGTCAGCGTGGTCGACGTGGAGGGGGCCGCCGAGGAGGCCGAGCCGGCCGCCGCGCTCGAGGTGGAGGGAGTCGCCGAACCGCCGCCGCAGGCCGCCAGCATCAGGGCCGCGGAGGTGCCGAACGCACCCAGGGTAAAGCTGCGGCGGGTGATTGCGCCGCTGCCGTCAGTACGCACCGTCATGGTGAACCTTTCTGAGGTGCCTCCCGGGACCGGCCGGCGCTGGACGCGCGAGTGGTGTGAGCCGTGACCGTTCCGGGGAGGCAGTGTGATGTATGGCATAAGTGTAAGCGCTTGCATCACACTCGTCCACACGCCGCCCGAGGTATCTTCACCGCTCGTTTCAGACCTTATTTCAGCGGCCTTCCCGCAGATGTCCGAGACCGGGCCGTCGTCCTCCACCGATGGGGCAAACGCTTCCAATCGCCGGGCGCGCGCGTCTAGGATGAGAAGCATGCCCACCCCCCACGACGTCGAACTCGACGCGCGCCCCTCCGCCCCCGACACCGCGTACCGCCTCGGCGAGACCGTCCACTCCCCGTCCGGGGCGGGGAAGTGGTGGCGCCGCTCCGTCATCTACCAGGTCTATCCGCGGTCCTTCCGCGACACCACCGGCAGCGGCATGGGCGATCTGCGCGGCGTCACCCGCGAGCTGCACCGCGTGGCCGAGCTCGGCGTGGACGCCGTCTGGCTCTCCCCCTTCTTCCGCTCGCCGCAGCGCGACGCAGGCTACGACGTGAGCGACTACTGCGACGTCGACCCCCTCTTCGGCACTCTCGCGGACTTCGACGACCTCGTGTCGGAGGCGGACCGCCTGGGCGTACGCGTGATCGTGGACCTCGTCCCGAACCACTGTTCCTCCGAGCACGCGCTGTTCCGCGCTGCCCTCGCGTCCGCGCCCCTCTCCGCCGAGCGCTCCCTGTTCGTCTTCCGCGACGGCCGCGGCGCGGACGGCACCGAGCCGCCCAACAACTGGCAGTCGCACTTCGGCGGCAGCGCCTGGACCCGCACCACGGACCCCGACGGCACGCCGGGCCAGTGGTACCTGCACCTCTTCGACTCCACCCAGCCGGACTTCAACTGGGACAATCCGGCGGTCCACGCCGAGTTCGAGCGCATCCTGCGCTTCTGGCTGGACCGCGGGGCCGGCGGGTTCCGCGTCGACGTCGCCCACGCGCTCGTCAAGGCCGCGGGGCTGCCGGACTGGGGCGGCGCCGCCGACGGCTACCCCCTGCCCGGCTTCCCGTTCGCCGACGCCCCGATGTTCGGGCGCGAGGAGGTCCACGGGATCTTCCGGCGCTGGCGCGAGATCGTGGACGAGTACGACGGCGACCGGATCCTCTGCGCCGAGGCGAACGTCCACCCCGTCGAGACCATGGCCGACTGGGTGCGCGAGGACGAGATGCACCAGACCTTCAACTTCGCCTTCGTGGGCGCGTCCTGGAGCGCCCCGGAGCTCAAGGCCGTGGTGGACCGCTCGCTGCGGGCCTTCGACGCGGTCGCGGCCCCGACCACGTGGGTCCTGTCCAACCACGACGTGTCCCGGCACGCCACGCGCTTCGGCGCGGACGGGGCCGACATCCGGGCCGGCGACGGGCTGGGACCCGACGACGTGCAGCCGGACGAGGCGACGGGCCTGGCCCGGGCCCGGGCGGCCACGCTGTTCATGCTCGGGCTGCCGGGAGGGGTGTACCTCTATCAGGGCGAGGAGCTGGGGCTGCCGGACCACACCACGCTGCCGAACCGCTTCCGGCAGGATCCGACCTTCCACCGCACTGGCGGCTCGCGCATCGGCCGCGACGGCTGCCGCGTCCCCCTGCCGTGGACGGCGGGCGGCGCGACCTACGGGTTCAGCGACGGCGACGCCGGCTGGCTGCCGCAGCCGGACCACTGGGCCGACTACGCCCGCGACGCCCAGCACGGCGTCGAGGGGTCCACGCTGGAGCTCTACCGGCGCGGCCTGGCCGAGCGCGGCCGCCTCGCGCTCGGGGAGGGCGGCCTGGCCTGGCTGGAACAGGAGGAGGCGACCATGCGCACGGGCGTCGTCGCGTACGCGAACGGGGGCACCGCCGTCGTCCTGAACGCCGGAGACGCGCCGGCGCCGTTGCCCGCGGGCCGCCTCCTCGTGGAAAGCGTGCCCGGCGCGGTGACGCCGGCGGGGTCCGGGCATATGCTGGCCCCGGACGCGGCCGCGTGGATCGAACTGTCCGGCACCCACTAGCGGCGGGGAGGAGAGGCGGCCATGCCGAGCATCAAGGACGTCGCGTCGCGGGCGGGCGTCTCCGTCGCGACGGTCTCCCGCGCGCTCAGCGGCAAGGGGAAGGTCTCCGAGGCCAGCCGCGCCAAGGTCCGGCGGGCGGCGGAGGAGCTCGGCTACGTCGTGTCCTACAACGCGTCCTCCCTGGCCTCGGGACGCAGCCGGAACGTGGGGTTCGTCGTCCCGACCGTGGGGCGCTGGTTCTTCTCGACGGTGCTGGAGGGCGCCACGAGCGCCCTCATCGACGCCGGCTACGACCTCACGCTCTACAACACCAGCGGTCAGGACCGGCACCGGCACTCCGTCTTCTCGGACCTGCTGCTGCGCAAGCGGCTCGACGCCGTCATCACGCTGACGCTGAAGCTCCGCCCCACGGAGCTCGAGCAGCTGCGCGCCGTGCGGAAGCCCGTCGTGGCGATCGGCGGGCTCATCCCCGGCATCGACACCATCCGGGTGGACGACTTCAACATCGCGGCCCTCGCGGCCGAACACCTGATCAGCCTGGGTCACCGGGACATCGCCTTCCTCGGCGGCACCGAGGAGTTCGAGGTCGACTTTAAGCTGGGATCCGCCCGCGAGGACGGCTACGAGTTCGCGATGGACCAGGCCGAGCTGCCGGTGCGCCGCGAGTGGCTCATCACCGCGGACTTCACCGTCCAGGGCGCCTACCAGAAGGTGCGCAACGTGCTGGCGAATCCCCGGCACCGTCCGACGGCGTTCGTCTGCGCCTCGGACGAGATGGCCTTCGGGGCGATACTGGCCGCGCGGGACCTCGGCCTGTCCGTGCCCGGGGACCTGTCGGTGGTCGGCATCGACGGCCACGAGCTCGGCGAGATGTTCGGCCTGACGACGATCGACCAGCACGCCGCCCGGCAGGGCGCCGCCGCCGTCAGCAAGGTCCTGGCGATCCTCGGCGAGCACGAGTTGGAGCACGACCCCACGGACGGCTTCTTCCCGACGGAGTTCGTCGCCAGGTCCTCGACCGCCCCCCCGGCCTGAGCCCGGAGCAGGGGCGGATACGCCGGGACCGTTCCGACGGGGACAGCCGTTCCGGCGGGGCGCCGGACATGCAGAAGGCCCCCGATCCTTGCGGATCGGGGGCCTTAGTGTTGGTCGGGGTGACAGGATTTGAACCTGCGACCTCGTCGTCCCGAACGACGCGCGCTACCAAGCTGCGCCACACCCCGGTGTTTCTCAACAGTCATCGATCTTACCGGGCGATTCCGGGATTCACCTAATCGCGCACGCTGCGCCCGGCGCTAGATCGCCTTGCCCGGGTTGAGGATCCCCTGCGGATCGAAGAGCTCCTTCACCCGGTGCTGCAGCTCGAGGACCTCGGGCTGCTGCTCCCACGCCAGCCAGCGGCGCTTGTACTGTCCCACGCCGTGTTCCCCGGTGATGGTTCCGCCGGCGGCCAGCGCAGCCCGGATGGACTCGTCGAGCGCCGCGTTCAGCCTCACGAGGCCCGCCTCGCCCTCCGCGGGCTCCACCCAGAAGGTCGGATGCAGGTTCCCGTCGCCGGCGTGGGCTACGATCCTCAGGAGGACCGTGTGCCGCGCCGCGATCTCCCGCAGCTCGGCCATGTAGGACACCAGGCGCGAGCGCGGCACCGCCACGTCCTCGCCGACCCGGTACGCGTCGTCCTGCTCGTCGCCCCGGCTGCTGCGGCGCATCTCGATCAGCCGGTCGGCCAGGGCGTCCCCGGCCTCGCTCAGGGACGCCCCGAGCTCCAGCAGGGCCCCGCGGACGAGGGACTCCTCGATCACGGCGCCGTGGCCGTCCAGGCGGACCAGCAGCAGGGCGCCACCGCGGGAGGCCAAGTCGGTGCCGTGCAGGGTGTCGATGACGGCCATGGTCCCGGAGTCCAGAAGCTCGGTGATCGCGGGCTGCACGCGCTGCCGGGCGATGGCCACGACGCCGGCGGCGGCCGCGACGATGTCCGGGAACAGCGCGGCCACGGAACGGTGCTCGGCACTGAGGTACCGCAGGCGCACGGTCACGGACACCACGACCCCCAGCGTGCCCTCGGAGCCGACGAAGAGCGACGTGAGGTCATACCCGGCCACGCCCTTGAACGTGTCCCGGCCCGTCCGGATCAGGGTGCCGTCCGCGAGCACCACCTCCAGGCCCAGCACCGAGTCGCGTGTCACGCCGTACTTGGCGCACCGCAGGCCGCCCGCATTGGTGGCGACGTTACCGCCGATGGTGGACTGCCGGAAGCTCGCGGGGTCCGGCGCGTACATGAGGCCGTGGGGCGCGACGGCGTCGTTCAGGTCCGCGTTGACCACGCCGGGTTCGACGACGGCGACCTCGTCCTCCGCGCGGATGTCGAGGATGCGGTTCATGCGCTCGAGCGACAGGACAACGCAGCCCTCGGTCGCGTGCGCGCCGCCGGAGACCCCGGTTCCGGCGCCCCGGGCGATCACCGACACGCCGTGGCGCCCCGCGAGCCGCAGCGTCTCCTGCACGTCCTCGACCCCGCCCGCGAAGACGACGGCCAGGGGCAGGAACGGCTCGGCGACGTGGCCGTAGTCGTGGCTGTAGCGCTGGAGCGTCCCGGGATCGGTGGACACGGCGTCCGGGCCCAAGGCATCGACGAGCAGACCGGCGAAGCGCGTGTGCGGGGCCGCCTCGGCGTGCCCCCGGGTCCCGGCCGTCACGACGGCAGGGAGGCGCCCATGAAGCGCGCGTAGAAGCCGAGGATTTCGGGCCAGCCGGTATAGTGCCCGAACTGCTCGCGTCCGGCCGGGCCGTCGGCCCACCCGTCGTGGACGAGCACCACCTGGCAGGAGCCGACCGCCTCCTCGCGGAACTCGAGGAGCACCCGCGTCGGCGGCTGACCGTCCAGGCCCAGCGTGAACGCCAGCACGAGCCGCTCCGCGGGGATGGCCTCCACGACCGTGCCCCAGCGGTACTGCTCTCCGTCCTCGGACTCTTCGTAGAGCTGGCCGGATTCGAAGACGGGTTGCGTCCCCGAGCCGAAGCGCGAGTACTTCCCCACCGGCCACCAGAGGTGGATGTACTCGGTGAAACCCTCGAAGGCCTGGTCCGATCCGACGGGAACCGTCACCGTCTCGGTGATCGCCGGCGGCGGCGATTCGTCGTGGCCGGCATCGCGCGGGGCGGGCTGCTCGGCGTGCGAAAAGATTCCATCCATGCCTCCACCATAACGCGGACGTGGCGCGTGGGGGCCGGGTCCTACGGGG